>JAJRSW010000114.1 GCA_024278595.1 Fidelibacterota bacterium
GATTATTAAAGTTATGAACAAGGTCATTTTAAACAGAATTATTTGCATCTGTGAGTGATAATTTTTGCTAAGCATATATTTTTTAGAACTTTGTGCCTTCGTGACTTAGTGGCTATGAATTATTCAGGTTAATACCAGTCACACTCCCAAATTGGTCATAACTCCTGCATCTTTGGCACTTTTACTTCACTGAGTTCATCGAAGTGTGCCACACTGAGTTCATCGAAGTGTGCCACACTGAGTTCATCGAAGTGCAGAAAAATAAGGAAAGATGAAGAAGTTGAAGGCCGTTTTGATGTTTAATTGGCAGAGTTGGTATTAAACTTCGAGCTGGTCATTTTAGTATTTTGCGCATGACTGCAAAATCACCTGGATCATGATCAAAGGGGATGTACGCCAGTCCGGTGCCACCATGCACCACATCCACAGGACGCTTGCGCGCATTTAACAAGCCTGCAACTTTGCTGGTAATCAACTGGTTGGGCGAGATGACCTCGATGGTTTCCCCGACTCTGATCTGATTTTTAATCTCGAATTCCAATAATTGGGTTACTTCATCCCAGCCGATCACCATTCCAGCATTTTGATGCGTGAAATCCTGAGAGGAAGGATCCACGTAGTTTTGTCCATATTCCTGGGGATTTTTAGTATAGAATCCTGAGATATAACCTCTATGCGCAATCCCGATCAGATCTTCCAGGTTAGTTGAGTCAAATGGTTTGTCAGCTAGCATATCATCAATTGCCTTACGATAGGACCGGGCAACCATGGCAGCGTAATAAACAGATTTTGTGCGGCCTTCTACTTTGTAGCTCACGATACCGGCCGCTCGCATTTGCTGCAGGAGTTCGATGGAGCACAGATCCTTGGCATTCATCATGTAAGTGCCATGTTCGTCTTCCAACATGTTAAAATGTTGACCGGGACGTTTGGGCTCCTCCAGAAAGAAACCATCACCCGGGGACTGAAACTCCGGAGCCGCTTGGCTGATCTCTTCACTTTCCAATTCGAGTAGACTGGGGGTCTTTTGACCAAAGTTGTAGCCCCAGCGGCAGGAATTGGTACAGGTGCCCTGGTTGGCGTCCATGTTATTCATATAATTCGTAATCAGGCAACGACCGGAGTAGGCAATACAAATAGCGCCATGGACAAAGGCTTCGAGTTCGATTTCTGGCACCTTTTCATGGATCTCAGCGATCTCTTTCAAGCTTAATTCCCGGGAAAGAATGATCCGGGAAACACCGATATCTCTCCAGAACGCTGCACTGGCCCAGTTGGTACAGTTGGCCTGGGTGGAAAGATGAATATCCAATTCAGGGTATTCCCTGCGGGCCAGTTGAATTAAACCGGGATCAGACATGATCACCGCATCCGGGTTATACTGGAGCATCCGTTCTAACTCAGTCATGAAGCCCTTGATCTTTGAGTTATGGGCATAAATATTCATGGTGAGGTAGATCTGTTTTCCCAAATCATGGGTATAGGCGATGGCTTCTACCAGTGATTCCTGGCGGAAATCATTTTCTCGCGTTCGCAGTGAATAGCGGGGAACACCAGCATAAACCGCATCGGCCCCGTAGGCAAAGGCATATTTCAGTTTCTCAAAATTTCCAGCAGGCAGTAATAGTTGGGCAGTTGTCTTGCTCATGATCCACTTTCGGTTTTCATCATTATCTAGCAATTGAATAAGGGTAAATGTGGGAGTGAAAGCAAATACTAATTTTAAGCGCGCGTTCAACCGAGAGAACAGATCCAATTCGCGCTATGATTTTCGACCCTTGATTCGGGTGAGGTGGCGTACAGGATCAGGGGGGGGGGAGCTGAACAAGCACTTCAGCTCTATCGTAATAGCGCTTGCCCATGATTTGCTTGTGATATTTCGCACAGCACATACAGGGTGATAATTTTCATAGACTTGGAGCTTTTGTTTCAAGTTCAAATTGGCTGATATTCTGTAATAAAACCAACCATCTGCATGTTAGAACACTAAAGCATATATATACAATATATTGGGCCCGTATGTCTGACAACCCCTAACAGTTGTGCATGCTGAACATTCTATCACAGTATAACAGATTTCTAACAATCAATGGTTGACAGGCAAAATTCAGCAGTCTATCTTGCGCCGCAATGGATGGAATAAACTAGGAAATCTATGGAGCTTATCTGGGAGCGTAATCCCACGGGTTCATATCTGTGTGTGATGTCTGTCACAGTCATTGCGAAATTGTATATCCAACAAAAAGGAGGAAGACAAGAAAATGAGTAAACGTTACTTATTTACTGTATTGCTCATCGTTGTAATGGTTCCGGCAATGGCCCTGGCACAGGGTACCATCACCGGTACAGTTACTGATGGTAATACAGGCGACGCTCTACCTGGTGCCAATGTGGTCGTTGATGGCCAGGCTTTTGGTGGCGCCAGTGATCTGAGTGGAAGTTATGTAATTGAAGGTATCCCTACCGGTAATTACACCGTGACTGCCACCATGATCGGCTATGAGACTGTTTCCATGAGTGCCCAGGTTGCCACGGGCATTGCTACTACGCTGAATTTTGCACTGACCAGTCAAGCTCTTGAAATGAGTGCTCTGGAAGTGCTGGCTTCACGTGCTGATCGAAATACACCGGTTGCCTACACAAATATTTCCAAGGAAGAAATGGAAATTCGTTTAGGTTCTCAGGATATTCCCATGATCCTGAATACGACCCCTTCAGTTTATGCGACCAATCAGGGTGGCGGTGCTGGAGATGCCCGTATCAATGTCCGTGGTTTCAACCAGCGTAATGTTGCCGTAATGATCAATGGTGTACCTCAGAATGATATGGAAAACGGCTGGGTCTACTGGTCAAACTGGGATGGTGTTGGAGATGCAACCTCCTCTATTCAGATGCAGCGTGGTCTGAGTGCCGTTAACCTGGCCACTCCCTCCATTGGTGGGACCATGAATATCATCACTGACCCCACAGCCCTTAAAGCAGGTGGAAGCTTCAAACAAGAAGCTGGATCAGGTGATTTCTTAAAATCCACTGTTAACTATAATACTGGACTAATAGGTGATAAAGTAGCCCTCAGTGGTACAATTGTTCGTAAAACAGGCTCAGGTATCATTGACAAAACCTGGACAGATTCATGGGCCTATTATTTTGGTGCAGCTTATGCCATCAGCTCAGACAATCGTTTTGAGTTATATGCTATTGGTGCTCCCCAGCGTCACGGTCAGAACCTCTATAAGCAGAATATCATGGCTTATGATCAGGAATTCGCTGCAGAAGTGGCCGATAAGGACGCCATGGATGCCGTTGATTCTGATGGTGATGGCGACAGCGATTGGACTGAATACAATGCCAAATTCACAAAAAATGATGGTACTGATGCCGGTCGTCTTTTCAACCAGAACTGGGCTCCAATAAGCTCTGATTACAAAGGTGAACAGTACTGGTACATGTATGGTGATAAGACCATGGAAAGACATGACCCCAACTACTTGAATGAACGTGAAAACTTCTTTCATAAACCACTGGTCAACTTGAACCATTATTTGAACCTCACTGAAAAGATGAGATTATCTTCAGTTCTTTACTGGTCAGGTGGTTCCGGTGGTGGCACTGGTACGTATGGGAAAATTCCAACATTGGATGCAGATGGCAATCTTGGTGACGACGACTATAAATTTTATTATGGAAGTGGTCCCTGGACCAGAGACTGGAATACACTTATCGCCATGAACTCGGGTTCTGAAGATACAGTCTATGTTGACAAGACTGCTTTAGTTCGTACACATGGTGATGGAAACAACCAGTCTGTTGGTATCCTGCGAAACAGCATCAACCGTCAGAACACTATTGGTTTGATCTCCAAACTTAATTACGACATGAGTGATCTTCTAAAAGTGCAGGTTGGAATTGACTGGCGCACTGCAGGGATCGAACATGCTCGTGAAGTCCGCGATCTGCTCGGTGGTGATTACTATATGGATTATGCAGATGACAATTTTTCATCGGGTAAAGAAGTCAAACTCGGGGATATAATTGCCTATCATAATGAAACCACGGTAGACTGGATTGGTTTCTTTGCTCAAGGTAATTATAGTGCTGGAGCTTTGAATGCTTATGGAATGGCTGGCTTTTCATCCATCAAATACTCATATCAGGATCACTTTACTGTAGCCAATGAGGTCATCAAATCAGACGCAATTAGTGCTATTCAGGTCAAGGGTGGTGGCATGTTCCATGTTTCAGAGAACTTAAATGTTTTTGGAAACTTCGGTTATGTTGAGAAGCCACCGATCATGGACAATGTTATATATTTTGATGGGACAGTCGCTTCTGATCCTGCCAACGAGAAATTCGTCAGCTCTGAAGCCGGTGTAAATTTCAAATCTAAAATGTTCGCTGTTACTGCAAATGTTTATAATACAGATTGGATAGACCGGAACTTGACAAAATCGGTTACTTCGGGACAAGGTTCCAGTGGTGATACTGATGTTATTTTCCTTACTGGTGTTAACCAGAATCACAAAGGTCTTGAGATCGAGGCATCTGTACAACCGATAAATATGCTTCGTCTTGATGCCTCTTTGAGTTTTGGAGACTGGACTTTTACCGGTGATGCAGATGGTAACTATCAAGAAGATGAATTCGACTCTACTGGTGTCGTCATTGGACAGATTGCAACTCCTTATTCTTATGCACTTAAGGATCTTAAAGTTGGCGATATGCCACAAACAGCATACGTCATTGGTGCAACCCTCACACCCATTCGGAGCCTGAGACTTCAGGCATTGTATAGTATTTACGATAACAATTACTCTAACTGGAGTCCTGATAGTCGTGAATATGATGGTGATGACGCTAATGCCGATAGGGAACAGGTTTGGATAGCACCTGGGTATTCAAAGGTGGACTTCCATGGATCCTATGATCTACCGAAGATCGCAGGTATAAATGCTCAATTGTTTTTACACGTATTCAATGCTCTTGATAACACCTATGTTCAGGATGCAGTTGATCATAGTCAGTACAATGGCTTCAAGATCAAAGATGCTGACGGGAATACCATTAATGACCACACTGCTGCTAGAGCAGAGGTTTTCCTGGGAACCCCACGTTATATGAATTTTGGTTTGAAACTTCGTTTCTAAACTCTGATTCGATGGTAGAAAAAAGGTCCCGGGCTACGGCTCGGGACTTTTTTTTATGCCAGGGGTTTGTTGCCGGGTTGTTTTATTGGTCTACCACTGTGGGGACGTGGCATGCTACGTTACCACTGCCAATTATAATTTTTTGTTTTGCTAAAGTTTTGATCGCACCAGATAGAACAACCCGGCTACCAAGCCGATCACAGCTCCGGCAGGTGCTATGAAAATGGCCCCCAGGAAACTGATCACAGACAGTCCCGTAAGGAGCTGGTTCAATACGGGAATGGTTCCAATATTTTGATTAATGCCATCAAAGATGTTATGCAGCAGGACCAGGACCGGAAAGCTGATCACAGACACGGCGAAGAGAGTTCCAAACTGACCCGCCTCCGGCCAGTGGTGCACGCCGGCCAGGACGATGAGAATGAGCCCGCCGAAAGTGATAAGCATGCCTGGAGGGTTATCAGAGACACCGAAAATTACGCCCACGATGGTGATGGCTAGTCCTGACCCCAGAAGAGGCAGAGTTTTAGGACGTTTTAATTGTTCTTTAAT
Source organism: Fidelibacterota bacterium (assembly GCA_024278595.1). Taxonomy (GTDB): domain Bacteria; phylum Fidelibacterota; class UBA8477; order UBA8477; family JABMPR01; genus JABMPR01. The sequence continues at coordinate 5,697 of JAJRSW010000114.1, forward strand.
AAAAGCACTGATCTGATCCATGCAGGTCTCCTGAAAGGCGCAGATTCAAATCTGCACCTGAATTGTCAATAATCGTTTTGCGTAAAAATTGACCTAAGTTTCTGATAGTTACCCTTATTTTTTCTTTTTCGGGGAAGCTTTGGCAGGCTCCAGAGCCAGTTCAATAACATCGCAGATCTCTTCCACAAATTTGAATTCCATCTCTTTTTTCACTCGCTCGGGTAATTCAACCAGATCCCCCTCGTTTTTCTTGGGCAGGATAACGGTGGTTAAACCCGCACGATTGGCGGCCATGACCTTTTCGCGAATGCCCCCAATCGGTAATACAGCACCCCGCAGGGTGATCTCGCCGGTCATACCCAGATTGCTCTTCACCAAGCGTTCAGTAAGGAGCGAGATCATGGCGGTGAACAGTGTTATACCAGCAGACGGACCGTCTTTGGGAACCGCACCGGCCGGAATATGGACATGAATATCCAATTTCTTGTAAAAGTCAGGATCGATCCCAAAGCGCTTGGCATTTGCCCGAATATAAGAATACACTGCCTGAGCCGATTCCTTCATGACATCACCCAGCTTACCGGTGAGTTTTAGCCCGCCCTTGCCTTCCATTTTCATGGCTTCAATAAACAGGATATCCCCACCAACAGCAGTATAGGCCAGGCCGATCACGATTCCAAAGTTGGCCATACGCTCGGCGATCTCACTGTGTCGCTTAGGCGGTCCAAGCAGTTTTACGATGCTGCCCTTGGTGATCCGGCGCGGTTTTTCATTACCCTCGGCCCGCTCTCGGGCTACTTTCCGACAGACATTGGCGATCTGACGCTCCATGTTTCGGACACCGGCTTCGTAAGTATATCGACTAATGATCTCAGCAATAGCTGTATCCATGAAAGTGATCTTGTCTTCATCCAAAGCATGTTCAGCGATCTGTTTCGGGATGAGATAGGATTTAGCGATATGGATCTTCTCTTCTTCAATATATCCTGGAAAATCGATCATCTCCATCCGATCCCGCAGGGGGCCTGGAATAGGATCCAGCCAATTGGCAGTGGCAATAAACATGACCTTGGATAGATCGAATGCTACCTCCAGATAGTGATCACTGAAGGAATGGTTCTGCTCCGGATCCAATACTTCCAGTAACGCCGAACTTGGATCTCCCCGGAAGTCAGTACCCAATTTATCAACCTCGTCCAGCATAAACACCGGGTTCCTGGTCTTGGCTTTTTTCAGGCCTTGAATAATGCGTCCGGGTAAAGCCCCAATATAGGTTCTGCGATGACCACGAATCTCGGCCTCATCACGAACGCCACCCAGGGAAATTCTAATAAATTCGCGACCCAGAGAATCAGCAATTGATTTACCCATGGAGGTCTTACCGGTTCCAGGCGGACCCTGAAAACAGAGAATGGGACCTTTGACGGGTGCCTCAGGATCCTGTTCCATCTTCAACTTGCGGACTGACAGGAATTCCAGGATCCGGTTCTTGACGCGCTTCAGTCCATAATGATCTCTATCCAGAATGGTGAGGGCTTCCTGCACATCAACCCGCTCCTGCGTTTCTTTACTCCAGGGTAGCTCAACCAACCAGTCCAGGTAGGTTCGGGAAACGGTGTACTCTGGTGACGATGGAGGAATGCGCTGGAGTCGGTCCAATTCTTTTTTGGCAACTTTAAATGCTTCTTCAGGCATCCCGGCCTGCTCGACCTTTTCCTCCAGCTCTTTGATCTCCAAGGTCTGATCATCTTCACCCAGTTCTTTTTTGATCGCTTTCATTTGCTCACGCAGAAAATATTCACGCTGGCTCTTTGAGATCTCTTCCTGAACTTCGGTCTGGATCTTTTCGCCAATCTCCTGGCGTTGAATCTCCCGATTGATCAGTACGGTGGCTTTTTTTAGACGTTCATTTACATCCATCTCTTCCAGGATGTCCTGTTTCTCACTGTTGGAGAGCTGCATCATCGAAACAGCACGATCTACTAAACGGGCGGGGTGTTGAATATTAGACAGGAGCGAGATATGCTCCTGAGTGATATAGTCGGCTACCTTTGATAACTCGCGGAAGAGGGTGCGAATATTAGCTGACATGGCATCGGTTTCCAGATCAGCCTCATAAACCTCCTCAAGTCCCTGGATAGTCGCTTTATAGTAGGGGTCGGTCTGAGAATAATTTTTGATCAGGACCCGCTCACCCCCCTGAACGATGGCACTCTGACTCCCGTCAGGCATATCAAGAATTTTCATGACGGAAGCGGTTGTACCTACGGTAAATAGATCAACAACCTCGGGGTCTTCCACAGAGCCTTCGCGCTGAGCCACGACAATGATGGTTTTTTTTCCGGCGGGGAGCTCACGTAATAGTTTTAAGGATCGTTTCCTGCCGATATAGAGGGGTATCACCTGCTGTGGAAAAAGTACCGTATTGCGCAATGGCATTACAGGTAGAGCGTTGGCGGGATGAGTATTTGACATAGAAGTCTCCGGAAATGTATCTGATTTAGTTAATTATATTGGTCATAATCAAGTGCCTCTTGAAGTCGGCGCCCCTGAAAATGTTTCATTACTTTTAGTACGCGGAGGGTGACATTATGATCACCTTGCCGGTCACGTCCTACGATGCTTGGCCACAATCCATTCTTCAATTGGATATCCATGAGCCAGTCCAGCAATTTTTCAGCCTTGCGATCTTTACGATCATCAGCATAGAGCTGAAGGGTCTCGAGATAGCGCAGTGAGCCACCGGTAATTGCGCTTAACCCACTGCTGCCGGTGATCAAGGTATCCCAGGTCTGCAGGCCCGGTAGTAAAAGAGATCGGTCGGCCATTAATAGATTCTCCCTGAGGTACCCCAGACCTTTTTGCAGAACCCGATTTCCGGGAAATTTTTCCGAATGTCCCATGGTCCATAAAAAGAACAGGGAACTCCAGATGCAGGATTGCTTGTCATCCGGCAGACTGGACCAGCCTCCATCAGCATTCTGTTCTGAGAGGATATCGCGGATCAACTGTTTGATAATGGGACTGCCTTCAAGTTTAAAATGAATTGCCAGATAAATGGCCTGTGTGATAGGGTGGAGTCGCAGGCGCAAATCTTTCTCAGCCAGGTATCTGACCACTTCCCGCATGCCCAGCATTGCTTTTTCAGATTTTTCAGTGAGTAAAAGTTCTGACAGTTCATGTAAGGCTTCCACCTGGGCCAGAAACTGCATGGTCTGGATTTGCCTTCCATCCAGCCCCTTAACACTTCCGGCAATGGGCCAAAGTCCCTGGGAATTCTGCGCTGCTAATTTTTTGCGCCTGGGCTGATGTTTTCTTAGATTTTTTTGTAATGCTTCGAAATCCGGTGAGCTCGTATCCTCCAGGATATCCCTAAAAACCAGGTATCTGACCGGCAGCGGAGCCGCATCCAGGAGGATGGGAATCGCATTCTTTTTTAGCTGAACAACCCAGGGTAACTGAAAGCTGATTTTGTCATTGATTATCATTAGGAGCAAAATAAGACCTTTTTATCGACTAACAAGTCTAACATTGCCCTCTAATGCATAATTCTGTGCAGTTAAAGTATATTTCCTGTCGGCTAAATTAAATTCTAACCAGTCTAATCCATAACCAGGGCCAAACCATCCCCACCTGCATTATTCATGAATTATTGCTACGAAGATTATTAAAGTTATGAACAAGGTCATTTTAAACAGAATTATTTGCAGCTGTGAGTGATAATTTTTGATAAGCATCTATTTTTTAAACCTTGGTGTCTTCGTGACTTAGTGGCTATGAATTATTCAGGCTAAGTAAAATATTACGCAGGCATGGGCCGGTTTAAGCGAAAGCTTGTCTGCGATATTAGGGCCTTAAACCTCACAGACAGTCTTTAGGCACAGGATTTAAACATGCGTTATATTCCCCAAACATGCGTTATATTCCCCATTGCGCCTCATTATCAACCCCGGTTTCAATTGATCCACCGGCAAATGTTTTATGATTGTTCGCTTAAAACAGCGTGTGTTTTTTGTTAACGGATGACTGTAATGTGTGTATCAAGCAATCATTCTTACAAATAATAGTGAATGCCGGAAATCATAATTGAGCAATATCACGCAGTCAGGCATAGAACTTGCGATCAGAGTACGCATGAAAACAAAAACCTATTTCATTCCGTATATTATTTTAGCTTCACTTTTACTGGCAAGTTGCACATTTTTTGGAATTTCGAGTCCCGAAGATGTCGAGGAACTGCAGCTATTCCCCCCCCCTCCAGCGGAACCCCGGATACAATATCTGGCTGCAATTAGTTCCTCTTCTGACATTAAGGAGTTTAATACGCTGGATCAGTTCTTGTTTGGCAGCAATCTACTGGCCCTGGAAACGGCAATTGAAAAGCCCTTTGGTGTGGCCCTGCATAAGGGGAAAATTTACGTCTGCGACACTATGCTGCCCGGATTGATTATTATTGATTTGGAGGCTGGCACATTTCGACCTTTTCATCCTACCGGGCGGGGGTTATTGAGGAAACCGATCAATGTAGTTGTGGATGCTGAGGGTATGATTTACGTTTCTGACACCGAAAGATCCCAGGTCGTTGTATACACACCTGAATTACGTTTTTCCCATGCTATTTCCAATGGTTCATTAAAACCGTTGGACATGGCCATTAAAGGAGACTCGTTATTTATCGTTGATTATACAGATCGTAACCTGGAAGTATGGTCCCTGAAAAGACGGAAATATCTGGGCGATTTTCCACCACAGAATACCGACCTGCCCGACAGTGTGCGTTTGTTTGTCCCCTATGCGGTAGACATCTCAGATGCCGGCCATATTTATATTACAGATTATGGTCAGTTTCACATTCAGGAGTTTGAACCAAACGGCAAATATGTCAAGAGCTACGGTGGTATTGGGCGTTCACTGGGCAAATTTGCCCGGCCAAAAGGTTTAGCGGTTGATCATATTGGCAATGTTTATGTAGTTGACGCTGCTTTTGAAAATGTTCAAATCTTTAATAACGAAGCTCAATTATTGATGTTCTTTGGAGGACCATACCAGCAACCAGGCGATTTATATCTCCCGGCTCAGGTAACCATTGATTATAATCACAATAAATATTTTGAAGATATGGTGATACCAGGTTTTGATCTGGATTATATCATTCTGGTCACCAACCAGTACGGACCCGAAAAACTTAATATCTACGGCCTGCTCAAGCCTGAAGAGTAGTCATTCTTGCTTAGCTATCTCCAGCGTAAACCCTTGATTGCAATTCTACTACTTCTATTTATGAATTCAATCGAACTCATCCCCGAAGAGCATATTTCAGCCCATTTCACGCCCCTGCAGGATGATGGACAATATTTGACTCAGGATAGTGTGGGTGAGCCTGACTCAACAGCCCGGGATAAACCCTTTATAGAAAACTGCTACGACTTTATTCGGTTTGACCGGTGGACGGAAGAACGAAAATATCATTTTCTATCGACTTTCTTGGATGGAGTTCCACTGCCCCAGTCAATGCAGCCGGTCGTGCTGGTTACAATTGATAGTGTTCCACCTACTCTTGACACAACAACTATTAAAAATCTTGTGACTCAAAAACCACTGGCAAATGCCCTGTTCTTACACGAGCCGTATGCTGAGAAAAGATGCTTCGAATGTCATGAAATGGATACTGGCAAGAAATTCGGTTCTGATATTGGGAGCCTGTGCTACACCTGTCATCAGGACTTTAGCAATCTTGATGGTTTTGTCCACGGGCCAGTGGCAGTTGGGTTATGCCAAGGATGCCACAACCCCCATTCAAGTAAATATGAATTTCTGCTGGCAAGAACTGGAGATGACCTGTGTACTTTCTGTCATGATGTAATGAGCAGCAATTCACTGGAGCTCCACCAAATCGATTCTGAGAAAACCTGTCTGGAATGTCATGATCCACATAACTCAATAAATAGTGAATTTTTAGTGATGGAAAGCGATTCATTGTGACGTGGAGCTTGAAGATGATGTTACTCTGCCTCTTTCTTGTACCAGGGATCCTGGCTCAATCCATGAATATTAAATGGATCAAGTTTCAGCTGGATAAGTGGAAGGCTGAGTTGAACTCTGAAACTGAATCGCGTCTGCGGGAGTTGTCCGGGGTTCGCTATACCGGAGAATCTCAGAGAAATGATTTTCAAGAGGAGTTTTCTTTAGCCGGCCAGGGCAGCATATACCATCCGAATTTATTGGTTTTTTTTATTGATGCGACCATGGGTTTTCAACAAGGAACTTATGATATATCCAACAGCTCTTACCCTGGGACGCGTAATGCCGGACTGCTAAGAAATTTTAATTTTCAAACCCGAATTTTACCTCAAAAACCGGTGTCATTCAGTACGAGTATCTACCGTAACAGTCAGTTGAAAGAAGACAGCTTCTTTGATAACAACAAAACCAGCTTAGCCCGCGAAACGATCCAGATAAACTGGAGCAATCTGGTATTTCCGCTGGCTTTTAACTACTCTCAGAATGCTCAAAAAGAATTTCTGGGAGTACGGGAAATTCAAGAATCAAGGAATCAGGCAGATTTCAATGGTAATTTTGGGAAGCGGGATTTACTTAATGGGAATTTTCGGATAACCAAAACAATTAAAACCCGCGAAGAAAAGGTGCTTGGCCGCCAAACTTATAACAACTTTAACCTGCAGACATACCTGAGTTATCCTTTGGAAAAGGCCTCCAAAAATCGAATCACAAATTCTGTGGGCTTTAATCGTATCTACAGTAAAGACAGTACCGCCCTGATCAAAATAAATACAAAATTTTCCTATCGTCTGACGCCGACCCTTAATTCCAGATCATCATTTGTTAACACTACCCGAATCTACAACCGGAATTATTCAAGAAGCTACCAACTCATGACAAACTTTGAGCATATTCTTTTTTCCAGTTTGCAAAGTAGCTTAAGTGTGGAAGCTCTGCGGTTTACAGATCAGGCCTATCAGAAACAATATCTGGAATACAGTGCATCAACCAGCTACCAGAAAAGTTTAAAGCAGGGTACGATCTTTATCGATCTCAGCCTGACCCCAAAATGGGAACAAGTGGAATCCGAATCGGGTCCCTTGAGAAACGGACAGGCAAACCTGCAACTACTGGGGTTCTCACCGACGTGGCTTCGGCAGAGCAGTATCCTGGCCGAATCGATTAAGGTCTTTGACCAGTTGAACGAGATTCAATATGAAGAACAGTTTGATTATGCACTGTTGATCACCGACTCATTTCTGCAGATCCAGCGGGTTCCAGGTAGTGCAATCCCAGATTCTGCACTGGTTCAGGTTTTCTATACATTTGCAGGAGAAGCTTCCTATGCAGCCGATCGTAAAGTCTACGGGTATGGGATCAGATACTCGTTCCAGGACTATTGGGGGATTGAAATCGGATATAACGCACAAACCACAAAATACCCGGGATATTCTGCCATAGGGAGGCAAAGCATTGATCCCTTTCATACCCATAAATGGTTTTTAATACTGGACTACCAACCCTTCAATGTGAATCTCGACTATGAGATGTCCACATCAACCATCACACCCTATAACCTGACTTCGTGCTCCATCGACGGATTGTCAGGTTCGTTCGCCAACCAGTACCTTTTAGGACGCGCTCAAATATCCAGACAAAATCTTTTGGCACAAATGGATCAGGTGGATCAGAAACAGCTGCACCTGGAGTATTTCAGACGGTTAAGCCGAAATATCCGGATTCAATTGATGTGGGGATATCGGGATGTGAGTGGGAACCTGAACGATTTGCGAGAAAGTAAATGGCATTTAACGCTGCAATACACCCAAAGAAAACTTAAAGCCAAGCTCATCCTTACTCAACTGACCACCAACCTGTATGATGATTCCGATACAAGCCGAAAGGGGGTCTTGCAATTTTCAATAAATTCATGAACATAATCATTCTATTACTTTTGGGATCTGCTTCAACCCAGGGCCAGGAACTGAGACGCTGGCCCGCAGCTCCGCAAAAAGCGCGCATTGAGTATGTCTCTCAAATACTCCAAATTGAGGATATTATTGACAAGCCCTCTCTGTTTAATCGAATTCTGGCCTACTTCTCTACCCAGGAGCCACCAAAAATCCTCCGGCCCATGGGGCTGGATGCAACTGTTGACTATCTAGCCATAGCCGATCCTACGGCAGGTGGAGTCCACCTTTTTAACTTGGCAAAAGCTCAATACATTTTTTTGACCAGCGGAGAGACCTTACCTGAAAGAGCCGCTTTGGATGTCGCACTCGCCCCGGAATACATTTTTGTCAGTTACCCGGAAAATCAATCAATTATTGCTTATGATTATCAAGGGAACCTGGTCGCACAGCACCGTTTCGAAGGGGGTATTGAACGTCCCACAGGTCTAGCCTATAAACATCCATACCTATATGCTGTTGATACAAAATCGCATCAGGCTTACCGGCTTAACTCTACTTTTAAGATTGTCACTCGCTATGGCAACCATGGATCACTGGAAAGCATGCTAAATTACCCTACTTTTATTTGTGTAACTGCAAATGATACCGTCTACATCAGCGACACCATGAACTTTCGAGTGCAGAAATACACCCAAACTGGTACATGGGTCAACAGTATCGGCGAGCATGGAACGGTTTCCGGTCAATTTAATCGTCTAAAGGGATTAGCTGTTGATCAAAAGAACCGAATTTATGCAGTAGACAATAGTTTTGACAACATTCAAATCTTTAATCAACAGGGACGCTTACTGATGTATTTTGGTGAGTCTGGACACGCTCCGGGTTCAATGATGATGCCCACTGATATAGCCATTTCTGGTGATTTAATATATGTCAGCGACACCCTGAACAAACGAATTCAAATTTTCAGGATGCTGTATGATTAATCGTAGTCAATATTTGATCATGTTACTAGTGCTGGTAAAGCTGAGCTTTAGCCAGACAGGCAGCGTGTATAATTCGTTGCATAACCTTTCCGCTTCAGGCCCTGGATCTATCAAAGCCCAAACTGAATCAGAGGTCTGTATATTTTGTCATGCAAGCCATGCCGGAAATTCACAGGCAGCCCTCTGGAATCGCTCTGATAACGCCATCAATTACACCATCTATGGTAGTTCTACCATGGAGACAAATGCCCAACAACCAGGGTCGGCTTCCCGTCTTTGCTTAAGCTGTCATGACGGCACCATTGCGCTGGGATTGGTTTTAAATAGAAGTGATCAGATCTCATTTCCGGTTGGTTTTGATAAGATCCCCACCGACCACCGCAGTAACCTTTCTTCCGATCTTAGTGATGATCATCCGCTAAATCTGGATTCCCATCCCACCGGATTTAATTGCTCGGGCTGTCATAGCTCAAGCCCCATGACTTCTGATAAAATGGAATGTATATCCTGCCATGATCCCCATGATGATACTCAAGGTTCTTTTCTTAAGGTGGATCCCATTAGCGGCGCACTCTGTTTGCGTTGTCACCAGGAGACAAACTGGCTCCAGAGTAGCCATAACACCTCGCTGGCTACCTGGGGTGGTAATGGTCCGGATCCGTGGCCTTACACAACCTGGAACTCTGTTACAGAAAACGCCTGCGCCAGTTGCCATACTTCACACGGGGGCGCTGGAAGCACCTGGCTGTTAAAGTCAAGTGCCGAAGAAGATAATTGCCTGGTTTGCCATAACGGGAATGTGGCGGCTTTGGATATTCAAAGTGAGCTAAACAAGACTTCTACGCATGCGGTGGCAAATTATTCTGGTATTCACACACCCTCTGAAACTGTGCCCCTGACGGCACATGTAGAATGTACGGATTGTCATAACCCCCATCAAACTTCGGCTACAACTGCTGTTGCACCTACTGCTCCAGGGTCGCTCGCGGGAGTTTCCGGTGTCGATCAAGCAGGTCTAGCGGTATATCCAAGCCAGTATGCCTATGAAGTCTGTCTCAAATGCCACGAAACTGATATCAGTACTATTCCTACCTATATCCCCTGGTATAATAATACAACAATTCTGAATGAATTTAGCGAAAGCAATCCTTCCTTTCATCCGGTTTTTGGTCCAGGTATCAATCAGAACGTCCCCAGTTTGATCAGCCCATATTCAGAAACTTCAGTAATATATTGCACTGATTGTCATAATAACGACTCAAGCGGACCCGTCGGACCGCATGGATCTATGAATGCCCCCATATTAAAGAAACGACAGGTTTTTTCTGATTACAATCGGGAATCAACAACCATCTATGCATTATGTTATGACTGTCATAGTCGCTCATCTATTCTCAACGATGAAAGTTTTACCAAGCATCGTAAACATATCAAGAATGAAAAAACAGCCTGTACAACCTGCCATGATCCCCATGGCTCGATGGAAAACAGTCATTTAATTAATTTTAATACGGATTACGTCTTCCCCAATCAGGCCAACCGACTCGAATGGGTTGATTATGGTAACAACAGCGGTGCCTGTTACCTGCTCTGCCACGGCGAAGATCACAATCCAGAGGATTATTAGATTTGAATTTTATTAAAACAACCGGAATTATTTCAGTACTGTGGGTAACTGCCATATTCCCCCAGTGTATTGAAAGCAACTGTCACCAAGAATTACTGGAAAATAAATTTATCCATAACCCCATTGAGAAACAAGAGTGTCTTTCCTGCCATACCGGGAACAGTAAAAAGCATCCAGATCGCCGGGGTAATGAGTTTGAATTAAAATATGCCCAAACCAGTGAAATGTGTCTTTCCTGTCATAAAACGGATATGAAGGCGATTGGTCTCCATACGCCGGTAAAAAAGGGGGAATGTCTCTCCTGTCATGATTCGCATAGCAGTCCTGTTCCGCCCATGCTGAAGGAGGCCTCGTCCGCCATCTTGTGCGCTGGCTGTCATGAAGAACAATATGGCCAAAAAGAGTTCGTTCACGGCCCAGTAGCTGTGGGTGCCTGTAATGTGTGTCATAGCAGCCATGGAGACGAGTCCAATAATTTGCTAACAAGCCAGAACTTAAACCAGAAATGTTATTCCTGCCATGAGTTCAAGCAGGAGGATATTCAAGCCTTGGCATTTCAGCATAAACCAGTGACTGAAAGCTGTTCAAACTGCCACGACCCCCATGAATCGGATATCAATTATTTCCTGAAGGAACCAACGCCCGCCTTATGTGTAAACTGTCACAAAGAAATGAAGGCATATCTGGATTCAGCCAGTGTCCATACACCGCTAAAGACGGATCAATCTTGTCTGAACTGTCATAACTCACACGGCTCACAATACGAATCAGGACTAAAAAACGACTCCTATTCACTGTGTCTGAACTGCCACAATGAGCCCATGGAAATTGGCAATCAGATCATCCCCAACATGAAACGGCTCCTGGAGGATAGCAAGTATGTGCATGGACCTATTCGCGAAAAAGACTGTTCGGGTTGTCATAACCCCCACTATTCTGAAAATACCCGGCTGTTAAAATATCAGTATGCTAAATCATTTTATGCTCCCTTTGATTTGAAGAATTATGACTTGTGCTTTCAATGTCATTCACCTGAAAATATTCTGGATGCGTTTTCTACTGAATTGACAAATTTTCGAGATGGCGATATCAATCTTCACTATCTGCATGTCAATCGTAAAAAAGGGCGAACCTGTCGATCGTGTCATCAGACACATGCTTCCCAAAACCCCAGCCATATCCGAGACTCAGTTCCTTTTGGTGGTTGGGAACTCCCTTTGAACTACCAGAAAACAGCTAACGGTGGCACCTGCTCCCCGGGATGCCACAAACCGAAAGCGTATAAACGATGAATACATCCAAGCAATTAAAGCGGTACCAACTGATCGTTCTGATGCGATCTTTATTATTTTATGTTACGATCACCAAGCTGTTTTTAAATCCTGTATTTGCCGGGGTAGCTATTAATGGAGAGGCCGGTCGGATATTACATCTGTTTGATCGTCTTTCACCAGACAGGATTGCATTGCTAAGCGATCAAATGGAGTTTACCGGGGATACAACCCACGTAGGGCTTATCTTTTTTTCCCGTTCAGGCCAGGATTATAGTCAAAAGATGCAGTCAGAAATCAGCGTTTTGCTTAATAAGGATACTGCTGAGAGGATCTGGGTCTGGGGCTTTTCCTTGGTGGATAAAACCACGGACTCTGCCGCGGTAATGAGCCCGGATAAACCACGTTGGATTCAGCAGGGACAAAATTCAAATACTATTTTCAACCTGTTTGGAATTAAAGTATTCCCCACAATTTTTGTGGTAAACTCAAACTTTGTCATCCAGGACTACCTTGCCGGATTTCCAGCTAATACCCGACTGCACCTCTCTACCTATCTCACTTGGCCCAACCAGCCAGCAAACAAAGCCTTGGTTACCCACAAAAAGGAGCAAAAAAAGCGTAATCGACAGGAACACTTTGCTTTTGAATTGTATAAAACCGGAAATATTGACGGTGCCCTCAAGCAGCTCAACCGTACCACCCCCCTTTCAGTCAAAGCTCAACTGGTTAAAGTGTATTGTCTAATCCAGCTAGAGCGTTTTTCAGAGGCTTCGGAGTTATTGAAAGAACTCTCTGTACTTGATACTGAGACCATTGCCTACACTCAGGCGCTCATTTTGTATTATCAGCAGTTGTATAATGATGCCTTGGAAAAACTTTCTGATCAGGGAGAGTCTGGTAAGCGTTACGAAATTCACTACCTAAGGAGCCTGCTACAACAGGAACTGGGTAAGCCTAAAAGTGGGAAAAAAGAATATCGTAAAGCCAAGCAAATAGTCGGACGGGATCTGCAGGCCGCTGATTTGCTGGATGTGCTGAGGTAAAAAAATGAGAATGCGCACCAAGTTGGTAATAATCTCAATCGGTGTCATCTTGTTGACGGGGTCTGCAATCACCTATGGAATTCATACGATTCGGATGATCTTTTTTAAAGATTTGTTAGTCGATGCAACCCGACCCGTTGCCGAGTTACTGAACCGACAAATTCAACATAACATGCTTCACCACAACCTTGACCACTTTCAGGCGTTCCTGGCTGAGAATCCTCAGAATATTGACTTTGCTCAAATCTCCATATCCGATTCGAATTTTATTATTCTAATGTCGTCCGACAGTTTAATTATTGGGGATACACTCCCACCGATTTTACCTGAGTCGATTACCAGCTCTCATCCCGATGACTTCTATTATTATGAACCCGTAGAATCCAATGGCACAGTACGAGTCATGTCAGCGATCCATAATACTAAGGGGTGTGGCAAGTGCCATGAAGGTGCCGGGAGTCATCTCGGCTACCTGGAATTAAATATAGATGTCAGCTCAGAAGGTGACATTGCCCGTCTGCTACTATATTCGGACTTTTTTGGTTTGTTTATTGTACTGCTGCTGTTTGCTGCATCTGTGGTAGGTATTCACTCACATTTCTTCCAGGTTCCCCTGACAAAGCTAAAGCTGACTATTGAAAATATTAGAAACGGGCAGGTTGGAGATACTGTTGAGATTGATACTCCCGGTGAATTAAAATATCTGGCAGAGAATATCAACAGTATGTCCAAGGAGCTGAATAGCTCGAAACGTGAGATTGATGTCCTGCATCAGAAAGAGATTGATCGCGCCGGGCAACTAGCTACAGTTGGTGAACTGGCTGCCAGTGTTGCCCATGAAATCAGAAATCCGATTGCCGGGATAAAGAGTGCCTTGGAAGTAATACTGCTTCAAAATGAAAATCTGCAGGACCGACCCGTTTACCGCGAAATGTTGACTCAGACAGAGCGAGTTACTCAAACCATGTGGGCTCTTACAAGCTTTGCACTCCCCAAGGAATTGGATTTTAAGCCCTGTCACATTCACAATATCCTGGACAGATGTGTTCTGCTAAACGAGAAAGTTTTTGAGAATAAACGGGTCGTGTTAAAGCAAGATTATCAGGCTGATCCTGATTCTATATCCGGCGATCCGGAGCAATTAACTCAAGTATTCATCAATATGCTTTTGAATGCATTTCAATCCTGCAAAAATCAATCACCCCCCAAAATTGAAATTCGCACGCAACGATTAACTGATTCCGGCACATTGCTTATCGAAATAGAAGATAATGGAATTGGCATCAAAGAGGAAATCGTCAGCAATATTTACAAGCCATTTTTTACAACAAAGGCTAAAGGTACGGGACTAGGTTTATCATTGTGTCACTCGGTTATCACCAAGCATGCCGGAAGGATTGAAGTGCGTCCTGCCGAGAAACGCGGGGTAATCTTTAGTATCTTTCTACCAAATGACGACGCAAATCAAGGGTAAGGATTCAAGATGCAATTACGGGCCATAATCGTCGAGGATGAGAAGTTAGTTGCCTGGTCTTTGGGAGAGCGGCTGCGTCTCATGAATATTGAAAGTGTTATTTACGACAGTGGATTAAAAGCCATTGAAGCTGCACTAGAAGATCAGCCGGATATCGTATTTGTCGATTATAAATTGCCAGATTCATCAGGTCTGGAGGTTTTAGAGAGCTTACAGAAGTATCGAGACAAAACCTTGTTCTTTTTCATGACCGCTTACGGTACATCCGAAATAGCTCACCGGGCGCTTGAGCTGGGGGCCACGCAATATCTAACCAAACCCCTTAATTTCGATGAACTAAATGTGCAACTGACCAAAGCGCTCAAACAACGTGAGCTCAATTTTGAACTTGACCTGCTCAAACAGCAGGAGCAAAAGAGCTACCAACTAGGTTCATTTATCAGCCATTCCGAAACCATGAGCCGTATTGTGCAACAGATTGAAAAGCTGACTGAGCTGAGAAGCGGAAACATCCTCCTGCTGGGCGAAACGGGTACCGGTAAAGATACTGTTGCCCGTTTAATTCACGAACAGAGTCCGCGCGCAAAAAGCCCTTTTGTGATTGTGAACTGTGCATCCCTGTCTGAAAGCTTGCTCGAGAGTGAATTATTCGGGCACGAACGGGGGGCCTTTACAGATGCTAAAGTCAGGAAATTGGGACATGTTGAGATGGCCGACGGTGGAACGATTTTTCTGGATGAGATCGGAGAAGTTCCAATTGCCTTTCAAGCCAAACTCCTCCGTTTCTTAGAAACCCAGTCTTTTTACCGGGTAGGTGGAACCAAGGAACTAAGTGTTGACGTCAGGATTATAGCCGCAACCGACCGGAATCTTGAGGACGGAATAAAAACGGGACACTTCCGTGAAGATCTATATTATCGACTTAATGTTATCTCGCTGGAATTACCACCTCTCAGGGATCGCGCTGAAGATATAAAACCCCTGACTTACCGCTTTATTGAAATGTTTTGCAGTGAACTTAACCTATCTGTTGAAGGAATATCTGATGCTGCCTGTCTTTTGCTTGAAAATTATCAATGGCCAGGTAATATAAGAGAGTTGAAAAATGTAATCGAACGCATATTTTTACTGGAACGTCCCCAATTAGTTGAACCCTGGCATCTACCTATATCTCTTAGAAATGCCAGTATGAACAGGTCTCCCCATGAGGTTTCCCTGGATGGGGCAGACTCATTCTTCGAAGGCCAAACCCTTGATGACATTGAAAAATATGCAATTGACCGGGCTTTGAACAAGGTTGGACGTAATCAATCCCAGGCGGCCAGGCTATTGGATATTTCCCGGGATCAAATCCGCTATAAAATGAAAAAGTATGCTCTGAAGTAACTGCGTAATATACCCCACCCCACGGGTTTAATCACCCACATTAGCACCTGCAGTCGCATTTCTAATCACTCCAGTACAATGGATTTGTCAGAGTCCGATCAAAATGAAAATATTTTAATCTACTTAAACCTTCTTTCTCAAGTATCATTTCTCGCACCTTTTGCATTAGACTGAACCATCTTTTCAGTGTATCTGCTTGATATTATCCTGTTTATAAGTGGTCGCCTGACTGGCTATGCCGGTAGATACCATCAAGTAGGGAAGCTTATCCCGCTGCATTAAACCAGCATCGCCAGGTCCAGAGTTGCGATTTATCACATTTATTCGGTATTCTCAGATAATCAGCAATCTTTGGCCTGCCTTTTGTATTAATTCATGACGATGACAATTACTATTAATAGAAAACGCTTTCCGAAGAACCTAATAAATGGAGGAAATATAGAAATGAAAACGATGTTAAAAATTGCTCTGGTTATGATCTTTATCTCTGGTTTTGCTTTTGGGCAAATCGCAAATTCGGCTCATGATTTCAGCGGAGACACTTGGAACAGTGAGAGTGAACAGTGTAATGTATGCCATACACCTCACAATGCCTTAGCAGGTGTTTCACCGCTTTGGAATCATACCGTGACAGTCGCCAGTTTTACCCCCTATTCAAGTAGCTCACTGGATGCTACCGTAGCTGCCCCAGACGGCGCTTCCAAGCTATGTCTATCCTGTCATGATGGAACAGTGGCAATTGACAGTTATGGTGGTGCTACAGGATCAATTAATGTCTCTGGAAATGACCTGATTGGTAATGATTTATCAAATGATCATCCCATCTCATTCACCTATGATGCTACCCTGGCCACTAATGACGGTGGATTGGTTGACCCAGCTAATGCCGGTGTTGCCGCGTTACTTACTGGTGGGAAAATGGAATGCTCCAGCTGTCATGATGTTCATAACGGCACTGGATTAACTAACTTACTGACTATAGACAACGCAGGAAGCGCACTCTGCTTGACTTGTCATAGTAAGTAGTTTACGAAATCAGAAATATTTTTAAAAAAACCCCTGCTTTTCAGCAGGGGTTTTTTATGTTTATGGCAACGATAGCTACTAACATCCACTTTGTGTTTTTCAAATTATCAGGGAATTTTTGTGCAGCTAAAACTCAAGATTAAAAACAAGTACTTACGGTATGCTATCCTCCTCGGTGGTGCCGCAGCTTTACTCCTAGTCGTCCTCTTTGGAATGCTTGAAGTGACCTCCACCCCCACCTTTTGCTCAAGCTGTCACTATATGCAGCCCTATATTGATGCCTGGGAACAATCATCTCATAGTGAGGTAACCTGTATTAAATGCCATTTCCCACCCGGATTGGTTTCAAAACTTGAAGGAAAGTTCACTGCTATTGCCATGGTGGCAAATTATATGACCGGTGTTTATAAACGGGGTAAGCCACATGCAGATATTCCTGATGAAAGTTGTTTGAGAAGTGGCTGTCATGAAAAGCAACTATTGAGTGATTCATTGCTCTATCAGGATAAAATCAAGTTTGCGCATCAACCTCACTTAACTGAACTACGACGGGGTAAGCAGCTGCGTTGCACCAGTTGCCATTCACAAATTGTCCAGGGAGAACATATTAAAGTCACCAAATCGACCTGCTTCCTGTGCCATTTTAAAGAGCCCCTCGATGAGCTCAAAATCAATACTTGTACTACCTGCCACACTCCGCCGGTAAAAGATGACACTCATCTAAACGTTGAATATGACCATTCGTCCATCCTTGAGCGGGACATTAGCTGTGAAAGTTGTCACGGGAACATGCATGTTGGGGATGGCAGTGTACCTATAGAACGCTGCAGCAACTGTCATGCAGAGCCCGAATTTATTGAAATCTATGACGACTCAAAGCAACTCCACCAGTTACACGTAACAGATCATAAAATCGAGTGCCAAAGCTGTCATCTGCCAATTCAGCATCAATCGGTTTCCCGGAGCCAGAACATTGTCCCTGAATGCGGTTCCTGCCACCAGAATACCCACAATGCTCAGCTTGATTTATTTACCGGCCAGGGGGCAATCGGTTTTGAAGCTGAACCTAACCCCATGTTCGAAAGTGGTTTAAACTGTCAGGCCTGTCATGTTTATCATAGCGAATTGAACGGAATTGCTGATTTTGGGATTAATAAAACAGCCGATTTTAATTCCTGTGAAATCTGCCATGGTACGGGCTACAACCGTATTCTGGACCAATGGCAGGGACAAATGTCCAGCAAAATGAAATCAATTGAGAAATCATTTGCGCTGATTGAACGCAATATGAATAACCCAAATCTGGATGAACGTAAAACAAAATCTGTGCAGGAGAAGATGAGACGCGCCAAGCATAACTTTGGCATGGTTAAATCGGGGAACATTATTCATAATATCAGTTTTTATGATAAACTATTGTTCTCTGCTTACGAAGACTTGCAAGCAATCGCCGGATATCTGGGGCTTTCTAATCGTATTCCTGAATACTCACAGTATCATAATGAGCTCATTCCTTCCGACTGTAATAACTGTCACTATGGAATTGAAGAAGTCACCAGCAGCGTTTTCAACCTTACTTTTAAACATAAACAGCACGTTGTTGAAGCAAAAATGGAATGTGCCCAATGCCACTCAAACCGATCCCAACATGGAACAATGATAATGGGTAAAGGTGAATGCCTCACCTGCCACCATGAGGATATTGAGCAAAGTTGTGAAAGCTGCCATCGGGTTCAGGCTGACTTACACTCCGGCAACATCGATCTGGGTGGGAAGATTACAGCCAAGTTTCTCCATTCTGAGAAAGTTAGTTGCCGAAACTGTCATGAGACCACCAGTGGCAGTATTTTAAGAACCAATCGACAAGCCTGTATTAAGTGCCATAGTGAGGTTTATCCTCAGTATATAGAAGAGTGGAAGACTGACACCAAGCGAGAGCTTAAACGCTTAAAAAGCATTCTGGCCCAGAAGTCACAACTTGATCTGAGATCAAGTCAGCGTGATGTCTTGGATAATATTTCCAGAGGTCTTGATAAGTTGGAACGTGAAAATAGCTGGGGTGTGCACAACCCGAAGCTGACACGGGCTGCTATGGAATATTACAATAACAGATTAAACTATTTAAGGAATTAGGCGGGTTGCTTTAATGAAGCTAAACAGATTCAAGCATTTCTTTATCGCTGGCTTATTCATACTTCCCCTGATGGAAACCGCCCGGAGCTTCACCGAGGATGAGCTACAGACCGGTACAATATTAGAGATCCTCGAATCCGGCGGTTACAGCTATTTTTATATCGATGGTCGGGACAGTACTTTTTGGATTGCTGTTCGTGAAACACCCGCCTACGTTGGAGCTAAAATCACATTCCAAGGCCAAATGTGGATGCCTGACTTTAACAGCTCGACCTTGGGAATGACCTTTCCAAATATTCTCTTTTCCGGGGATGCGTACATAGTAAAATCTGAGGATTCCAGTATGAGTCAGGTGGTTCAAAGTAATAGTGTCACACGCTTGCCCGGGACACTACCCATCATCGATGTTTATCGGAACAGCGAGAAGCTGGCCGGTGATTCGGTAATCGTGCAGGGAGAGGCCGTCAAGGTCATGCATAAGGTCATGGGAAAAACCTGGATCCATTTGCGTGATGACAGTGCTCCAGGAGATTCAGCAACAATCATTATTACAACTCTGGATACTTCTATTAAAGTCGGCAATATCATTAGTGCCCAGGGTATACTCGCGATCGACAAGGATTTTGGTTTTGGTTACTTTTATTCAGTAATCATGGAAGACGCGATTTTATACAAATAAATAATTTCTGGATAAAAGTAGTAGCTCTACCAATCACAACTCAAAACGGCACTAAACTACTTAATTTTTTCCCAGCTCTTCTTCACTTCGACGCGCTCAACGTAACACACTTAATATTTTAATACCGTCACGCTTGCCGGTACTACGCCCAAAATATGAAGTTTGACGCCCTCTCACAAAAAGTATTTGGGAAAACACGGAATATGTTCTATGTATAATAAATACAGTTACTTATGATAAATACACCTAAACCTATAAATAACAACACTCTGCGTCATTTCGAAGGGTGGTCCCTGAGCTCAGTCGAAGGGTGGTCCCTGAGCTCAGTCGAAGGGCGGTTCCTGAGCGCTGTCGAAGGACTCAATGCAACGCTCTGCGCGAGAGGGACTTTCTGTGGGGGCGTCAAGTTTGATGAGCAGAAAAATGTTTTGACTCTACACCGGACATCTTGAACTGAAACTGGTATAATACCATATTCTCATGTTACGCGGGAATAGTGGTTACCATCATTCCGCACCTGTGCCAATCCGTGTTGATCTGTGGCTAAAAAAAAATTCTCACTATGGCTAAATTGGAACTGAAGCAGGTATAATTGGTATTAGAACTTGATTAGGTCAGGAGACCGAACAATCAGGTTTTGCTAGCGTTACTTCCCATGACAATTCAAACAGAGCGCCGAACCTGCTATCCTGAGGAAGTGGTCATTATTACTCGCATTATGAGCATCGTGACAACTTGAACATTCGACCTTCCGATTAAAAAAAGGAAGCGGCATGGACCAGTGACAGTTTCCACAATCAAGCGATCCCCAGTCTGTATGATTCCAAGCGATGCCAATTGGATGATCATTGGATAAATCTGAGCCAAAGTTAGCATCTCCCGTCAGGTGATTGGATCCCGTTACCCCTCCATATGAGTCAAGTGCAACTGTCCCATCATGACAGGAAAGACAAAGTTTTGATTGAGATCCAGGCTGTTCAGTTATCCCTTCCAGACTATTACTTGTATATAAAGTATAGGTTGCCTCTGATAAAGTATGGTTCCACAATGGTGCATCAGGTGCGTTGATAGTATTGTGGGGAGCGTGACAAGAATTGCAGAGCTCACCATTCGACCATCCCAGCTCAGAAAAGTCATGTTTTGAACCTGATATTCCCTGAGCAAAACCCAGGTTGACGAATATGATAAATATCAACCCCATGGACAGTAAGGGCGATATTACCTTGCTTTCCAACAAAAAAGCTATTTGATGATAACTAGCTAAATTCATCTTGGGTGGCGCCTGTTGCTTGTGTCTGACGGCCCCCTGCTTACCTGATATTGCAGATTTGAAATTACTCATCAAATACTATATGTTCAAATAGCATGCCAGTTTATCCCCTGCATGATCTCTGGCATATTCTATTTTAGCTAACTGTAACATGCTATTATTACAGGTGTTATAATTTATCCTGTTCCGTTATTTTTTTCCTCAAAACACCGGCCGGTCACGACTTAGCTATCAATTGGGTGTCTTGACTCAGTTTTGCGGATTATCCCCCAGTGTAATTGATTAAAAATAAGAACTAGATCCCCAGGAGAAAACGTGAGTGGTATTCTCTGCTTCTTAGCCACGGGCTAAAAGTAGCCTACCCGGGGCATCTACATTTGGGTGTTATGTGGAGCTTTGTCAATTTTCCTGAGAGACAAACCCATGCCTCAACCTCGATGGTTCTCCAGCTTCGCTTCAGGAGCTACGCCGGGATTATTTTCACTGACATGTCGGTGTTTAGGAAAAATAAAAAACCCCGGTGATGAGCCGGGGTTTTGGTCGAGGAGAGTTGCGATGTTAGCTGTTACAGCTTCCACCACATTCACAATGATTATGGTCGTGGGGTTTAGCAATGGTAAACCCCTGGTTATTTTCATCTTGATAATACTCAACGCTGACGCCCTCTAATTGACCAAAACTGGTCGGATCAATGAGTACACGGACACCCCGTGAGAAAAATACATTGTCTTCAGGATGCTGTTTTTGTTCCAACGCCATTCCATAGGAACTATTTGAACAACAACCTGAATTAGCATAGATACGCAAACCGCCTTCATCAGAAAGAGACTGCTGAGCAATCAGAACTTTGATTTTCTCGGCTGCGGTTTCACTCAGTTGAATCATATATTAAGCCTGTCTTTAATATTCTCATTACTTGTTCAGCCTTAAGATGACTATTTATATCCCATATAGCAAGCATATTCTCTGTCCGGATATTGAAGACCTGTTTTTTATTCTGAGCTACCAAGCTGAATACCTGCTCCACCACCGACAGACCAACCCCGCCTCGTATGAGATGCGAACTCAAACGAACCGGTATTCGGTAGTAGAACCTCATACTAATTAGTGTCTGTCCATAAACTCAAGCATAAAACCGTTGAAACGGTTGACAGGTTTAAGGGGGTATCAGAAACCCACGACTTAAGTTGTGGGTTTATATATATTTAGGAAAAACGTTAACCGTTTTAACGGTTTACTGGAGTGCCTGAAGCAAGTAGCTAAACAAATCGTAGCGGTTATTTTACCCGGGCGGAACCTCAAGAATGATCCTGGCTCAGATCCAGTCTTCTATTCTCGCCCTTACGCAGCTAGCTCGAGAAGGCGGACAAGAAATAATCAATAAGTCTGATTAGGGTGGACTTTATCATGACACATTAGGGTACAGTAACCATGACCCGGTTCAGTTTGAACCACCTCCAGAACCCCATTCAGGGGTTGAATAAAACTGGCGTTGAGATCCATGAGTCCCGGGTACTCGATACTCCCGTGGGGATCATGACAGGCTGAGCAGGCATATCCGGCATCCTGAATATGCAACTGGTGGAATTTAAAGCCGTTACTCTGAACAACCCGCTGTTCTTCGTGACACAGGAAACATAGCTGGTTTTCATCAGGACTGGCAAACGGAAAATCGGCATAGGTCGCCTTGAGGATATGAGGGATATTTGATCCATGGGGGCCCTGGGCTTCCAGGGGGTCATCATTGCCGTGACAATCTGAACATCTCAGCATTGATTGTTCACTCCAATCTGCTTTGAGACTAGGTACAAAAGGATTGTTACCTGGAGCCTCTATTGGATGGAAGCTTTTATTGGTGCGCGCAAATAGCCAGCCCACCGCCTTGCCTGGTCCGGCATTTTGATTCATGCCATGGCATTTATAACAGGTTTCATATTCATAATCAGCCACAGATTTTGGGAAACCGTGACTATCGACCCCTTTAACATATACCTGAGATCCATCAATAAAGGGGTTTTGTGAGTGATCCGCTGCCGCGTGGGGATTGTGGCAGTCACTGCACTTGACCGATCGGGAATCCAGCATACCTGCACTCCAAGTGTCAAAGCGGTCATCAGGGTTTCCCGGGTTTTCTTCCCACCAGATCGGATGAACAAAAGCTTTTTCAAAGACAGCTTCCAGATCGGTTTCACTGGCAATTTCCAAGTTGGTATCCTGAAGGCCATCGTGACAACTTAAACAAAGGGTATTCTCGTTTTCCAGCAACAAATTGGCTGTAGGTGGAACGGCATGAACGTCATGACAACTTGCACAAGCCTGATTTTTCAATGGTGCGAACCTGGGGTCAACAGGATTCCCATGGGAAGCAAAATCCCAATTTGCCATTTTGTGACAACTCAAGCACAGCTCTGATCCCTCGGTGCTATGCCTTAAGAAGTTCCCCTTTTCATTATTATGCGGATCATGACAGCTAATACACGTAACCTGTTCCGGTTGAGCTGTCGACAATGAGTCTCCAGACCTTGGTGCGATAGTCTCTGAACTGTTGGTCGGGAATTCAAAGAGATGAAGACTGTAGTTTTTGTCTAATGCTACCTGATTGTCCAATTGATTCTGATGCCTCACAGACAACTGCGCGGGTGAAAATCCGGTTGCCATACTTCCATCATGACAGAATAGGCATCGACGGTTATTGATATCCATGAAGTGGTTCCCATCAGCATCATTCTGGTTGGGATATTCAATGTCAAACGCTTTGATGTTGAGCGAGCGATCCCAGAGAGCTTCAACAGCTCTCATCTTTGAGGGTGTATGACACTGCCGGCAAAGTGTAAAATCCTGCACTGTTGAATCACTTCCAGCAAGGACACTGCTACCAACAAAATTATGTGGCGTAAATGCGATTTTGCTCTTGCTGCGTAAATCTTCTTCTTGCTGAGCAACCAAACTAAGCGCTAACATGGTCATGAATATGCTTCTTCTTGCGGTCATATTTGCCTCACAAAGCGCAGCCAAATGCGCGTATCTTGTTCAAATACAGTAGCCGGTGGACCAGCACTCTGCAATTCTAGCGCATAACTGAAAAAAGCAGTTTCAATTCTTAATCTGGCATCTAACCAAAGATAATCAGAATAATAGTTGGAGTTGAAGCGATACATACTTGATAAGCTGCAGGTGAGATTTGGAGTTAGCCGCCGAAAATACCTCGTGTTAAATGAGAACTGAAGATCATTATCTGCATCCTTTAAATCAAGGGCAGTCCGCAATAAGCAGGACAGCTGTTGTTTCTGATCAAAAGTTTTAAAGTAGATTTCATCGATAAAAGCGTTCCTCAACGTGTCTGGCGAAAAATCAAGATCAGACCCAAAGTGATTGTAAACTTTGAAATGATTCCCAAACTGAAAGCGTTTACCCGGCATAAATGCCGTAGTTAACCAAAACTTGTGACGGACATCGTATCTTGGATCACCTGACTGATCCAGCCGCTGAAAAAGCTCTGTGCTTAAATCATCACGTAGCTGCAGAGAGACCAGGCGAGTATACAGCAACTGTTTTGATGAACTCATTTGGAGCAGAACGTCTAGTCCTTTCCCGTACTGATAAGACTCTTTTAAGCCGGTATTTAATTGACCTCTAAAAAAACTTTTTCCTCCAAAACTCCAGTGTGTTCCAACTCCGTAAAAACGCCAGTGAAAGACATCAAACGAATCAGGAACACTAACCCGGTTTCCCTGGAACTTTAGATCCAACCCTAATTCCGGTTTCCAACGAAAACGATATCTCAGATCATAGTTGCTGCGCAGGAGTGTGCGGTTCCCATAGGCGAAATCGCCGCGGCTAAACAGCGCCCAGAGCTGCTGACGTTGAGACAATGTATAATTAAGACGATGTGATGAGCGCCAGAAAAACTTATCGTCGTTCTGAAAAAAGGTATTGGTAGCAGTCCAGTGCATCTTGCGGGTCGGATTACCATACCAGCGCAGAGCGGTCATGCTGTTATCACGCTGGACCAGTGTATCCCGGCTCCACACATCACTTTCATTTGTAAGACGAAACTGCATCCCGGCCAGTCGTTGATCGACGTAGATCTGAACAAACTGCTGGTTCGTTCGGATACTTGAACGGTGTTCGATCTGCTGGGATCTGATACCGGTTGCAATACTTAGGCGAGTACCCCTAAAGATTTGAGCGCCCAATCGTAAACCGTGAACCAGTTCATGGTATTCCAGAGAATCAGCTAGTATTTGAGTCGGATTGCGGAGGCGCAGGTATGAAAAAAGAGAAACATCGATTTTCTGCCATGGCTGCAGATTCGCCCGAACACCATATTCAGGAGCTATCTGTGTTTTGGCATACATCGTATTCCCCTGTAAAACGCCCCCCAGAGTCACCTTGTAGTCAAGCTTTATAAGCGAGCTGGAATGCCCCTCAAAACCCCAGGAAAGCCGTTCTTGATGGACCAAACTACTACCCGATTCATTCAGGGTATCAAGGTTGAATATTAAATTGCCCTCGATAAAACCGACTTGCCCCAATGGAGCACCAACGGCCATTGTTGAAAGGAATAAGTAAAGATATGTTCGCTGAATAATTGTATTAGTCATCTTGGGCCACATAACTAAAGATTTGTATTCTACTATTGTACTGGTCAGCCACATACAAATTATCCTGATTATCAAAAACAAGGGTGACAGGCAGCATGAACTCACCTGCAGCCATACCTGTTTGGCCCCAGAAATACAATAGTATACCGGTTTGATCAAATATTTGAATATTACCAAATGCTGCATCGCTGATAAAGATCAACCCATCCGATGAAATTGCCAGTCCCCTGGGGTAGGCAAAACTACCTGGAACCTGATCATATTTACCGAATCCATCCAAATACTGATATGTCGGTGAGAAGAATTCAACCCGCCGACTAAGGCCATCCAGTATCACTAACCTGCCGTCAGGCGTGATATCAACTGCCACCGGATTCTTTAACAGGGGTTTCCCTCGGGAATCGTTACCAATACTTGCCTGCACAATTCCTAATGTATCAACTGCCAAAACCTGGTGACCGGGAGTGTCGACGATCAGCAATCTTCCACTGGTGGCATTAAACTTAAGCTGGCCCGGCCTTACAAGGCCATCCACTGCAAGTGCGCCCAAAAACATATAATTACGACCAAACCGAACAATTTCGCCCCTGCCCAGGTCAGAAACGTAAATGACCCCTGCTATAATTTCAATTCCCCAGGGCGATATTAGATTTTCATTTCCGAAAGCTGTGATGCTGGTTAGCCTGTTTTCTTCATAATGGTAGTGGAGAATTTGTGCTTTATCAGCATCTACGATATATACATCACCCGATGTCTCAATTACAATTCCAGTCGGCCGGGTTAGAGCAGGTACGCCCTCGGTACCTGTAATGAGCTGTTTTAGTTTGTACATGAAGCTGTTTTCGGCACCACTGATTTCTCCCAGGGATCGACTTGCTGAAATAAATGATTGTCCAGGGATCACCGGGTCAGGTATAACTTCCTGCTGCGAAAGGTCACCGGAACAGGCGATGATGATTACTATCATTAACCAGCAGACTGGAATTCTCAAGAGTTGGTCCATTTAGTACCGCAGCCTCTTTTGAGGATCGTGATAGTATTTAAATTTCCACAGCGTATTTGGGCCATGACAGTCAGTACACAAGGTCTGTTTACTTGGATTTCTCAAAAACGATGTCATAAAATCACCTTCATCGTTGTCAGTATGCTGTTTAGCCAACAAATCATTATAAGACCATGTATGTGGATCATGGCAGGTAAAACAATCGATGAAACCGACCGTTTTATTGGGTTTATCATGATCAAAAAGTGGAAAATCAATCCATTTGCCGCTACCGCGCAAGTTAGGTGTAATGGTTCGATACTTTTGTGGATGAGTCCAGGCTTCCGGGATCTTATCGGCGGCACGCCCTTCCAACTGATGGCAGGAAAAACAAAAGCTTTCATTATATGTATTACCCGCCGATTCATCCCAAACACTCAGGATGCCATATTGGCCTTGTGCTTTGTGAGCTGAATGACACACAGAACACGCATTCTGCTGATCATCACCCAGATCATGATCCGTCATCATGATCGAGTTTTGATCCTCATGACAGGTTAAACATAATTGCGGTTCAGGCCAGTTGGCAATCCGCAAAAATGAATTTGCATCACTAGCTACCAAGTCCTTTGTCAAAGATGTATCCTGGACTGTTCCCCAGATATGAGGATCATGACAGGTGATACAGGTAAGTTGACCCCCGTTTGTCGGCAGCTGAAAATCAATTCCAAGATCCTCACCCAAAGGATGGTTGAATCCAGCCTGCGATGGATTCGATTTTGTGATCCCATGACATGATTCACATAAGGTTTTTGATAAGTCTGCTACTTCTGCGGCATTTTCCACCTTTAAATTCACGGCCGCATGGGTTTCGTGACAAACTGAACACTGCCCGCGTACTTGGCCGCTTTTGGCAAAATACTGTTCAAAACCAGCTCGAGTTGTACTGTGGTCTGACTGAATGATAGCTCGTTTATTATCATGACAGGCCGTACATAACTGACCCGTTTCATCATCAGGTAACCGGAGAAATGAAGTGAACTCTGTACCCTCCTCATTCGCAGAACTCAGTTGGTGACTTTGAGTTGAATCCCATTGATGGGGGTTATGGCAGGTCGTACAGAGTATCCTGTCTCCGGCAGAAATCCCAAGGACGGGTATATCTTTGGCAAATTGCTCATCAGCAACGGGGTGCCCGGCGTGCTTGAAGGCTTTTTCCCGGCCTGAACCTTCCACACTATGACAACCGAGACAAACAGCATTACCTCCATCTGAAGGCTTAAGATCCATGGCCCAAATTGCCGGTCCTTTCCCCGCATGGCTTGAGTGGCAGGTAGCACAAACATCTTGATTTGTGCTCATTGAAAAGGGCAAACCCCCCTTTTTATTCTCAGCGACTAGCGGTAGGTCATGATCTGACAATTGGATGTTAAAATAGTCTGAGTGACAGGCTGAACACAACTCACTCCGGTCATTCCCCTCGACACCATAAGCTGCCTGTGTTCGGTGCAAGGGATGACACGTCAGGCACTCAACACTATTGTTATCACCAAAAAAAGCAGACTCTGGCAACTTGTGATTAGCGGGCTGCTTAACGTGAATGGGGTGGTTTTTGTGATCACCAGCTTGATTTGAGTGACAATCGAGGCAGAGAGTTGAGTTTGTAACCTGCTCTCTTAAAAATGGTGCTAAGCCACCTCGCTGATCAGGTTTCAAGGCATGTGGAGTATGACAGGTACCACAATAGATCTTGCCATCCTGCCCCAAAGGTAACCCCTGTATCTTGAGATGTGAAATATCCAGATCTCCCCGGTGATTAGCTGAATTAAAAACTTCACGAGAATCTAAAACATAGCCATCATGGCAGGACAGGCACATCTCTTCGTTGCTCACCATAGCCGGACGACCATCCAGAAATATATTGGTCTCAATATCTGGGATTAGTTGATCCTCTTGAGTACGGTCCACATGCCATTGAGCGTGACAAATCACGCATTTTTTCTCTTTTTTATCACTCCTGATTTTTTGTCCCAGAGCTGGATTGAACAGGAGAGTACTGACTGCCAACATCAGCAAAGATCGCTTTATCAATTTAGCTTGACTCCCAGAAGATCACCCGAACCACTTTCAACAACCCAGAGTATTCCATCATTCCCCCAAGCAACGCCCAGCGGATTTTTTAGTCGGATCAACTCATGCTCCCGGGTGCTTAGCAGCGCACCTTTACTGCTTTGACTTTGATAATAATGAATCACACCTGTGAAGCTATCTGTCACCACAAAAGCCCCATTTTCATTTACAGCCACACCTTTTGGTCTGTACATACTTCCGGGAGTAATGCCCCATTTGGCTACTTGTCCGTAGTACGAACCATATTCGCTGAATAACTGAACTCGGCCATTCAGAACATCCGTTATGAAAATCTGGCCCTTGCTATCCTGAGCAATTGAAGCTGGGTAATTAAAGGTCGGGCCACTACTTCCTTTGCGCCCAACTTCGCTTTCAATATTCCCCTGCCGGTCCATAATTAAAATCCGGTGACCATCATTATCAACCACCCAGAGCATATCGCCGCTGACGGGTAATACATCAGTGGCATCGACTACCTTCAGCAGTTGTATAATTGAATTAACCTTTAGTTTCCGATTCAAAAGTATTATAACATCTGCCTGAGTATCGGTAATAAGAAGACCTCCATTCAGGTCAGCAGCCAACCCCAGTGGTCTTTGCATGGCAGGAAAACGCAATTCTTTAAATTTTCCGCTTTTCTTGAACACCAACACTCTCCCGTTGACACCATCCGCTACACAAATCCGGCCATCCTGGAGTACGGCAATATCGGTAGGATAGTTCATTTGGCCCTTATTAAATCGATAAATAATTTCCGCAGCAGGTTGAGCTACAAGCGAAAAAACCAGGAACAATAATATCAGTAATATCTTCATTATTTAGAAGCTCGGGATATAAAACTCATCATATTTTTGATAAACAGATGGCGTGCTTAAGGTTGCCAGCTCCAGAGCTCGAGCATCAGTATACCCCAAACGGCCCCAATCAATACTAGCATTTTTACTCGTATGGCAGTTGTCACAGCTCAAAGTACTTTTCAGGTCATCTCGATAATTACTTTCACAAAGTTGATTTTTTAGCTCAAAACTACTTTGTACACTTTCAGTATATTTAGAGCTAAAAGATTGGTCAGACCTTCGCTCGAAATAAGCCTGATCCTGGTTAACTCCGACTAAAAGTATGGACATAACGGGTCTTTTCTCTGGTAAAATCGCTGCAAATGCTTTTCGCTCTACGTCATACCAGCGATACTCTGTGGCAGGTTTAACCCAGTGGCAGGTTTGACAAGCCACATATCCACCATGCATATTCAGAAAGGCACGCAGCTTCTCCTCACGATTGTGAGGCAGGGGTGTATGACAGCCGAGACAACTCGAGCGAAATTTATTGTCGACAAATGCAACAGTCGGGTAATAATGGAAGTTTTTTAGCGATGCCTGAAGATCGTTCCCAACATTTTCGATCACGTAGGCAAAGTCCTCCTTGATATTTGTGGAATCAGAGAGGGCATTTTCAACCAAATCACTGGTTGTCAGTATCGGCTTGGTTGCCAGGCGTTCAATGAAGGCAAAAATCATAATTAGACCGGTAACCGTAAGCAGGACAAAAAACAGATACCCCAGAGCAAAGAACCTTCTACGCATGGTATTCCTCCGTAAATTTATCTACATCCAGTCCATGTTCTTCTTCAATTTCGTGTTCAGAGATATACCCGGTGGCCCAGGCCCGGCTCATTGGAAATTTTCCCGGGCGCCAGTGGACCAGATAAAAATGCCAGACGATAATCGCCAGGACTGCCAGAATCGCTTCCAAAGAATGCACGAGACGGGCAACATCCACCCAGAATTTAGGTCCTAACTGCTCAAACCAAAGGATGACTCCGGTAGCAGTCATGACCAGTGTGCCCCAGGCGAAAGCCAGATATTCCATTTTTTCAGCGTAATTAAAATAGGGCATTTTAGGCGGATCTTTTCTGAGGTTCAGCAAATAGCCGATGTTCTGGAAAATATTCACAGCATCAACCGGCTTGGGAATCATCGCCATTAATAACTTACGCCCACGTTTTGTTAATACTGCGTACCCCATGTGGTAGAGGCTAGCCGCCGTTAGGACAATGGCAAAAAACCGATGTATCCATTGTCGAAGTTCTCCCAGAAAGATCCAGTCAGGCACCCAGGTAACCTGATTAATAGCTGGAATCTATAACAGAGCACCAGTCACTGCCAGACCTGAAAACGATACAAAAACGATAATATGCGAAATACGCTCTGCCCGGTTTAAACGCAGAAAAAATCGCTGCTCAGATGAAGGCGGAAGGGGATGCTTGATCAGCATCTTCCGAACCTTGAAAAAATCCAGAATATTATGGACGACCATAAATCCAATCACCCCGACAATTAACAAAATGTAAATATTCTTTAACCAGAAAAGAATTTCTGATTTCCAGCCGGTGTATCGCAGATGCATAGACCCTTCGATGAATGAATCACTAGCATCCTCATGGCAATCTACACCTCCACAAGTTTGCCCCAACTGCAGTGGATGAACCGAAGAACGTACATCAGTTTGAGCAAATACAGAATGGTGATTATGACAATCTGAGCAAACCGGTAGGCGATCATCACCAAATGTGAATCCAACTCCGTGGTAGGTCTCCATGAATGACGACACCATATTGTCTTTAAATAAATCGCCTACTAAAGTTGAATCCGTATGGCAACTGGCGCAGATCATCATCTTGCGTTCCTGAGTCCAAAATTCGTGACTATCACCGTGAAATTCCATGTGTTTGATCGCATAGGATAGTCCATTAGGCTGATGACACCTTTTACAGCTTCCACTTACTTCAGCAAAAACCCGACTCTCTGTTGAAATCTGCTGCGGATTTATATGACAATTCTTGCAATCAGGCTTGAACTCATCAACATCATCATTTTTCAATCCGTGGATTGAGGCATTAAGCTTTTCGGCGACACGCGTGTGATCGAATGGTGTTCCACTAAACGGATCTTCAATATGGCAGGCCTGGGTACAGTCAACAATTTCCGGAGCAGGAGTATGCGGGATATTGGATACATCTGAGTGACAGGCAGTACACGCTAAACGACCATGAACCGAGTTCCGAAAAGCCGCTTCATCAACAAAGAAATTATAAAACTCACCATTTGCTTCCATCCTGCCAAAAAGTGGATACCGGTGACAATTCAAACAGTTCTCTTCATCGGCTATCACCTGAGGTACACTCCACAGACTCAAACTTAAAAGAAGCAGTTTAAAAACTAGTTTACTACGCGTATATATTTGATCCACCCTCATACCTTCCTTAAAGACTATGACATGCAAAACAGAGTTGTTTTCTGGGTAACCTGAGGAACCATTGATTATCGCCAGGTCCTGCCAGGATAACAGATTCCTGTTTTAAAACCCCACGCTGATGAGTATAATGACAAGTGTTACAGCGGATTTCCAAATTCTCAGATAGGGGGAATTTCATTTCAAATTGTTGCTCAATTTTTCTTAAGCGATCTTGAATCAGGTTCCCAGAAGTTACAATTGATCTTCCCAGATGCTGGTCTTCGTGCTCATGCAAAGCATGGCATTTATTGCAAGTGGGAGTCATTTCCAGATGCATTGTATTGTTGGTTGCAGCATCAGCTTTACTATCAGGCACCTGTGCGTGACAGTGCAGACAGGTCGATTCGTCCAGGCTTCCGTTCTCACGAATTTGCCGGTGTGGATTGAACTGCTTATAGGCCTGTCGTTGATGGCAGGTGAAACAGAAGTCCAGATCACTGCTGTAGGGTCCGCCGCGTAAAAACTTTCTATTCGAGCGATCCGTTTTACAGGCCTCAGAATGACAGGTGCTACAGCTAAAGTTACCATTAGTGTCGGTTCTGATGAAATCCTGAGGAATAGCTATGCCATCAGTATGGATATCGATATTATTTAATTGATGGATATCACTATTTACTGATTCTCGTGAATGACAAGCATCGCAAGCAGCCGGATTAAAATTATCTCTGCCCGGCTTGCCCTGGTCAAAATGGCAGGCCAAACATTTATCGGTCCCGTGCGGATTTTCAACGTCAGGGTAGGTTAGCTGCCCAAAGCAGACAGCTAAAATGAGCAGGGATCCGAATAAAATCCGGCCTCCCATTGTTACTATTATGACCAGATTATTCAAGATCAAAAGTTTTTCACCTAACCTTATCCTTCAACATGCATATAACCAGCTCCACCGTGCCAGGTTGGTTTTTCGGCAGCAGGTCCAGCAGTCTGTCCCGCAACACAAACTACCAGATATCCACTAGGATCAGCAGCGTTTCCTTCAACAGCGGCCAGAAATCCACCAAACATAGTATTGATAGCTCCAGAAATGTGATCAAGAGCAAAATCACTGGCACTGCGAATATCCAGGGCAGTGTAATCAACAGCCATGCCATCATTGGTATCAACAACAGAAGACGCAGGTGTTAGCCAATCTGCCAACAGGGCTGGAAGATTCAGTCCAGATTCGACCATGAAATCAGATGCATTATCAAATGTGCCGACTGGTGTTACACTGTCATCATCACTTATGCATCCCAATATTAGCCCCAGTGACATCCCTAAAACTAATCCCCAATCAAGTTTCATTTTACCTGCTTGTGGTTTTCTTGAACTGCATACAGTTAGTTATTGTGACAAGCCGAGTAATAGCAGGTGCCATCCCCCAGACTTGTGTTAACATTTGCGTATATTTCAGCACTCAGGTCATCACCTGTGATGTCATTTCTTAAATTTTCATTGGTCAGATACAGATCCAGATTAACAATGGTGTGATCGTCATCTGAATCATCATGCATGTGACAATTGTCTGAACAGGTAAGATCCGTATAGAGCTGGCCACTGGTTGCTGCCCAGGCTGGGTCAACCAGAGTTCGGTCAGTCCAGCGTTGAATGTTGTGCGGGCTGGTATATTTCCATGTTTCCATGTTACTGTAGTCAGTCATTTCGTTAATACCCCAGGGCTCGAATGCATCTGGAGATACCGGTATGTGTCTGACAGTGATCCATTCAGAATTTTCGTGAGGATGATCTGTGACACCATAATATGGATTACGCCCTAATTTGAATTGAGCATATACCCGATATGGACTTTTATTGTCAGCCGTATATTCCTGGATCCACTCACCAGCATGACAGGTATTACAATTATTGTATTTCTGCGAATGACAGACGTAACACGCCAGGTCGGCACCGTCGCTACGGTTCGAATTTGGCCAATGTTGATCATGGAAAGCATTATCATCCCGATCCACTTCATGGCAATCCACACATTTTGGCAGATCAGAAACTTGATAGCGCGATGTGTAATCTGCATCAGCAGCTCCACCACCGTGCAGATCTTCCTGATGACAATCCAAACAGCTATAACCAAAATCATTATGGACATCCCTTACATTTCCAGGCACCCGGTCCTGGTTGGCATTCCAGTCATCCCCTACTCGGGAGCCGTGACAGGCAGTACACACATTTGCTTCATCCGGAGTCGCTATAAATTGATGGCTATAGCCAACAACCTGCTTCAGGAAGCCCCCACCAACAGCGTTAGGTCGACTGACGTGACATTGACCACAGGTGGTGTGACAACCGGAGCAATCGCTGGTAAACCCATCCTGTATTTCTGCGGGGCAATCGTCAAAGGATTCGTAGCCATTCCGCAAGGCGACATGCGCTTTTTCACCCCACAAATTACTGTGCATACTGGTCTCATTTCGACGGACGATATCAGCATGACACAGACCCCCACTGCAACCATCCTCACCGATTACTGAAGGGTCCCGCTTCAGACCAACATGGGCTGCACGATAGGCTGCGGTAACATCTGCCGCCTCGATCGGGGAGAGTCCCCCATGGCACCCTGCGCAACCGATATTTGCGTGAGTGGGATCAATATCAGAAAAGGATTCCACACCGCTGCTGGCATTTAATCTGATCCAAACTTTTTCCCATAATACCAACGGCACTACTTCGCCGCCGCAGCCAGGCACCGCAGGTCCATCATCAGGAGGATCAAGAACCAGCTCATCAATGATATCGATTAAGGCACCTTTGTTGGTGTGACAGCCCTCGCAGCTATAATCAGTGAGATCACCATCATCCAGGGGGTTAATGGCATCACAACTCCAAAACAAGCTGCTAAAAGCCAGCAAGCTGACCACTAGGATTTTTTGGATTAGTCGCATTTAAATTTCACCTGCAGTATTTTTTTTAGATTATCAACATTTAACACTTGCTGGTAGACCACACAGGTTCGGCAATTTTCACCTCTTTGCCGACAAGGTGTATTTTCAAAATCCCAACAGGGTCGGCAACTTTTAGTGCCCGCCGGACAAGACTCTTTATCATCCAGATAACAAGGTTTCATTTCATAGCAGGGCAACAGTGACAGCAAATATCTGATACCGGCAAAGTTGAGCTTGTTCTCATGGATCTGTCTTTGGATGCATTTGAACCAAGCTACATCCTCAGAGGTGAAGCGGCGGTGGCCGGAAGATAATTTATAAGGCACGAAAAGCCCTTCGCGTTCATACAGTCGCAAAGTTTCAACCGAAACATTCAGCATCTGGGACACCTCTCGAGGCGAGTAGAATTCTTCGTCAGAAAGACCGTCGGGCTGGCTTTTGTTATGCTGCGAATTTTTCATTTTTTCTGTATTCTAAAATACTGTATTAACAAAGTGTATGCCAAAAGATACTTTAAAACCTGACCTGACAGGGAAATATATACTATGTAGAATGAATATAGTCTTTAATATTACCCAAAGACAAAATAAGTGTGTGCTGTTAACTGCAAGAACTGTCACTTTTTGTGATAAAGAGGCTCTCATAAGCAGATATCTGACTTTCGAGAAGTCATTCCCGCAAATGAGAGAGGGTTGACTCGCATTAATATTTATCATGAATTGACAGAGCCGCAATGCCTTGCGATTATAGCAATCTCTCCTATCGATTCATCGATAACAATTTTACTAAATTTTGCACAAAAAATCCTCGTCGTGTTCGGAACTGGCAGAACGGGCAAGAATACACTATCTTCGCGCCATGAAAATATACAACCCTATTCTTAGTACTGCAATCTGTCTCAGTCTGTTGGTCACCGGGTATGGTCAGATCCACAGAGATATCCAGAACCTGGAAACAAAGCTCAAAGCACAGGGATTAATCAATATCCACACCCTGACTCCCGACATCCTGGTGGAACTGAAATACTCCACCACTGATAATTTCCTGGGTGCTGATACCTACGGCGACCTTGAGAATTGTTACCTGCAGCCCAAGGCAGGCCGAATGCTCAGTGAAGCTCAAAGCTTCCTTAAGAAAACCCATCCTGAACTTACCCTGCTGGTTTACGATGGCGTTCGACCCCGCTCCATCCAACGCAAAATGTGGGCGCTTGTCGAAGGCACGCCTTCACAGGATTATGTGGCCAACCCGGAGCGAGGTTCAGTTCATAATTTTGGCTCGGCTATTGACCTTACTCTGGCCACCAATGCTGGTGTGCCGCTGGATATGGGCACTCCATTTGATTATTTTGGCGAGTTGGCTCAGCCTAGATTTGAAGACCGTTTTCGCAAAGCGGGGCTGCTTTCCTTAGATCAGGTAGCTAACCGGAAGCTGTTGAGAGATGTCATGACTAAAGCCGGTTTCCAGAGTATCTCAATTGAATGGTGGCACTTCAACGCCGTCCCGGTAAAAGTTGCTCGGTCCCAGTACAAAATTATTGAATAGGGTGGCACATGTCCAATAAAACCGTGGTACAACTGTTACTCCTGCTCATCGGGGTTAGTTTGGCATTTGGGATGTCCAAAGCCGGTGATCTACCAGCAGATGAATTTGCCAGACGCCGAGCCATATTTCTAAACGAATTACGTGACCTGGACGCCTGTGCCATCATCCACTCTGCGCCCTACTTTGAAAGAATTATTGCAACTGAATCTCCTTATAGACAGGATTCTGATTTTATTTACCTCACTGGCTGGCCTTTTGCCGAGGGAATTTTGGTGATCACGCCGAACCCAGCAGATTCAGAACAAGTGGAAGTCACCATGTTTGTTGCCGAACGAGACCCCAAAATGGAAATTTGGACCGGGCCAAAAGCCGGTTTGGCAGAAGCCGCTGCTCTTGAGGAGCTAGATCAGGCACAACCTTATGATAAATTTTTTGATCAGCTGGAGAAAATGATATCCGGCTATGATCGTCTGGTTATCTCATACGGCAATGATGCGGAGTTCCAGATGGATCTCAGTGAAGCCCTCAAACATTCCAGCAGGCGTCCCACCCTCGTTCAAGAAGCAGCTGCTCTTTTGCGATCATACCGCCTGATCAAATCTGAGACCGAGATCAAAGCCTTGGAAAAAGCCATCAGGATCACAGGGGAATCCCTGGTAGATGCCTTTAAAATAATCCCTCGGCTTGGTTTCGAATATGAAGCTCAGGCTGAGATAGAATACGGTTTTAAAAAACGCGGAGTGGTTCGCCCAGGTTTCCCCTCCATTGTGGGAGCTGGTAAAAATTCAACTTACCTGCATTACGAAGATAACCGGGGAGCATTGGTTGCTGGCGATCTTTTGCTCATGGATGTTGGGGCAGAGTGGGATTTTTATTCTGCTGATATCAGCCGTACGGTACCCATTAGCGGGATCTTTAGCCCTGAGCAAACATTGATCTATCAACTGGTTCTTGATGCTCAGCTGGCGGGGATCGAAAGCGTTAAACCAGGAGCGGCTTTCAGAGAACCACACAACCTGGCTGTCGAAGTGATCACCACCGGATTGGTTGATCTCGGTTTGCTGGAAGGCCAGGTTGACACCTTGATCTCCCAAAAGATCTACCGCAAATTCTTTATGCATGGCACCTCGCATTGGCTTGGTCTGGATGTTCATGACGTCGGAGGATACCTCGCACCCGATGGGCAACCACACATCCTTAAAGCAGGCATGGTACTGACTGTTGAACCGGGGATTTATATTTCAGAAGCTGATGATGTTGACCCGCGGTGGTGGAATATTGGTGTCCGGATTGAGGATGATGTCCTGGTTACAACCAAAGGACACCGCGTTCTAAGTGCTGCGATCCCCAAAACGATTAAGGACATTGAGACACTCATGCAACCATCAAATGTTAAGAAATAATTAGGTTTAGCCACGGATTCACACGGATGGACACAGATAAGGTTTTTGCCAGTCATAAATGAATTTCAGCTTAACAGTATTAAACACAATAACTTATGCCAATATACGCTATTCTCTTTATTTTCAACACTTTGCGACTCTGCGTGCTCTGCGAGAGGACTTTTATGCTCGGCCATCAAACGTTTGACATGCGAATAACTCCCGTCTATATTGCGCGGCTTTGACAATGAAGTTAAGTTTAAACACCGTGCCGAGAGGCAGATCAGAGCAGATCTTTGACAGCATAGCACAACTGCAGCACGATGAAAGTATCGAGTGGGAACCAATCCACTTGGAACTGAAGTTGAGTATCGATCATCAGGATCAGAATTTTCTTCTACAGGGTGTTTTCACCTGCACTGGGAGGTTTATTTGCCAAACCGGGATGGAAGAATTTGAAGCTACACTAAAAGGCAACTTTGAGATCATCCTGACCTACAATTCCAGACACCTGGATGACAACCGAAGCGAGGAGATCATGCTTCTGTCTGGATCTGATACAGAATTTGATCTTTACCCCCTGATACATGATTCGATACTGCTGGCAATCCCCATTTCACATGTTTGTGGACCTGACTGTCAGGCCGGTAAGGCTTTGAAGGATATTCTACAAGTTGACCGGGAGCCAGATGAACGTTGGGCTAAGCTAAAAGACATGTTCAAGGAATAGGAGATTTTAACTCGTGGCTGTACCAAAAAGAAAAACCTCACGGGCCCGCAGAGACAGACGCCGGACACATTGGAAGATAACTCTAGCTGGTCTCATCACCTGCTCAAACTGCAGTGAACCAAAATTACCCCACCGTGTATGTTCACATTGTGGATATTACAAAGGCAAACAGGTTATCATTCCTAAAGAAGTCTGATCCCTA
Organism: Fidelibacterota bacterium; assembly: GCA_024278595.1. GTDB lineage: Bacteria > Fidelibacterota > UBA8477 > UBA8477 > JABMPR01 > JABMPR01. The sequence continues at coordinate 44,250 of JAJRSW010000114.1, forward strand.
AATGAAAATCGTGGTTGATGCTATGGGGGGCGATAACGCCCCTTTTATCAATATTGAAGGTGCAATTCAATACTTGGCTGACCCCAAAAGTGTTGGTGAGATCATTCTGGTTGGCCGGGAAGAGCTGATTCAGGAAGAACTTCGATCACGATCATTTAACAGCTCCCGACTCCATATTCAGCATGCTTCGCAGGTCGTGGAAATGAATGATTCACCCACACGATCATATAAAGAGAAAAAAGATTCTTCCATGCGGGTGGGCATTGAGTTGGTCAAAACCGGTCAGGGGGATGCCTTCATCTCTGCTGGAAATACCGGAGCCACCATGGCCTATTCACTGCTGAGCCTGGGTCGTATCCCCGGTGTGGATCGTCCCGCTGTGGGTGCATTCATGCCCCATGAAGAGGGCACCACCCTCCTGTTGGACGTGGGTGCTGTTGCTCAGGCCAAGCCCAAGAATCTGCTTCAATTTGGCATCATGGGCAGTATCGTCTACCGCAAGATCACAAAATCTGAAACAGCGCGTGTGGCACTCATGAGTATTGGTGAAGAAGCTGAGAAAGGCACACCGCTGGTCAAAGAGGCCAAACGCTTGCTGGAGGCTGCTGATATTGACTTCCTGGGTTATGCTGAAGGGCGTGATATCTTTAACAATAAATTTGATGTGATCGTAACTGACGGTTTCACTGGAAACGTATCCCTGAAACTGGCTGAGAGTACATTTGAAACACTATTCACCATGATCAAGAGTCGCTTGGATCGACCCAGTCGCCTCATCGGTGCTCGTCTCATCAAGCCTGTCTTTACTGAGTTGGTTGGTATTTTTGATCCCAATAACTATGGCGGCTCGCCCCTGTTAGGTATTAGGGGTATCTCACTTATTGCTCATGGGAGCTCCAATGAAAAAGCCATTAAAAACGCCCTGCTTGAAGCCCAGCGACTGATTAATTCCAACTTGATCGAAGCCATCGAACAGGAAATCACTGCTTCCTTATCCGATATCACTTATACAGAGCTGGACGAACAAATCATACATCACTGATCAACGTTTAAAAAATGAAAAGACTAACCGCAGAGAACACAGTGAACGCAAAGAGTATTGTAATAAATGACTCTATTTATCCTCTTTCGCCGCTCTCCATCAACAATTATTCAATCACAGGAAATATTTTATGACCAGAGCTGCCATAACTGGAGTTGCCTCCTATGTACCAGAAAAAGTGTTAACCAATTTTGATCTGGAGAAAATGGTTGATACCAATAATGAGTGGATCATCTCTCGCACGGGAATTAAAGAACGGCATATTGTCGCCGAGGGCGAGGCCAGCTCAGATATGAGTGTCAAAGCGATCGAGAAACTACTCAAACAAACCGGGGTACGCGCTGATGAGATCGATGCCATCATTGTAGCCACGGTCACGCCAGACATGTTATTCCCTTCAACCGCCGCCTTGATACAAAATAAAATCGGCGCCACCAAAGCCTGGGGATACGATCTCTCAGGAGCCTGTTCTGGTTTTCTGTTTGCCCTTAAATCCGGAGGTTCACTGGTCCAGACCGGCCACAAAAAAGTTATTGTCGTAGGTGTAGATACCATGAGTTCCATCATGGATTATACGGATCGCAACACCTGTATCCTTTTTGGTGACGGCGCCGGAGCTGTCCTGCTTGAACCCACAGAAGATGAAAAATTCGGGATCATCGATGATATCCTTTATCTTGACGGATCCGGTGGAGATGCACTTTACATGACGGCTGGCGGTAGCCGAAAACCGGCCTCACAAGCGACCCTGGATGCCGGGGATCATTATCTTAAACAGGATGGTCGCAGTGTCTTCAAAAGAGCCTCAAAGGACATGGCTCAGGTCAGTGTGGATATTTTGAATCAGAACAATTTTAAAGCTGAAGATGTTGCCATATTTATTCCTCATCAAGCCAACAAACGTATCATAGACGTGGCTGCCAGTAGAGCTGGCTTTACCGATGAACAGGTCCTGATCAATATTGATAAATACGGCAATACAACTGCCGGAACCTTGCCCTTAGGGTTAGATGAAGTGGTGCGGGAAAACAGGATTCAAGATGGCAGCCTGGTATTATTGGCCGCTTTTGGTGCCGGTTATACCTGGGGTAGCACCCTGCTGCGTTACGGACCATCCAGGAAAGCATAGTGATGAACCGCGCCTTGGTTTTTCCCGGACAGGCCTCCCAATTCGTGGGAATGGGTCAGGATATTTTTGATAAACATGAATCCATCCGAGACATGTACTCCACTGCTGAAGCTATTTTGGGTATTGATATTGCAGACATTACTTTTAACGGCCCTCTGGCGGCCTTAACCGAGACCAAAGTCACCCAACCGGCCCTGTTTATCGCATCGGCAGCCTTTTTCTCACTGCTGCCAGCGTCTTTCACGTTTCAGATGGTAGCCGGTCATAGCCTGGGAGAATATTCAGCATTATATGCCGCAGGAGTGCTTAGTTTTGCAGATGCGATCAGCATTGTGAAAGCCAGAGCTGAAGGGATGCAGACCGCTGGAGAAGCCCAATCCGGTACCATGGCCGCTATCCTGAATATGTCCAGAGAAGATGTGGAGCAGGTCTGTCTGCATGCTTCCCAACAGGGTATTGTACAGGCTGCTAACTTCAACTCGACTGGACAGATCGTGATCTCAGGTGAAACAGAAGCCGTTCACCATGCCATGGAGATCGCCAAGAATCTCGGGGCACGCAAGGTGGTAGCACTGAACGTGAGTGGTGCTTTCCATTCTCCGCTCATGGCTCCTGCCGTAGAGGGCCTGACCGCAGCTATTGAAAAAGCGAATTTTGCCACTGCAAAAGTGCCTGTGATCGCCAATGTTGATGCCAGACCAACCACCGATCCGCATAAAATTAAAGCTAATCTTGTCCAACAGCTGGAGAACCCGGTGTTGTGGGAAGATAGTGTTCAAACGATGCTTAAAGAGGGCGTCGACGAATTCGTTGAAATTGGTCCCGGAAGAGTACTGCAGGGGTTGATCCGCAGGATCGAACGCAGCACCACTGTTACCGGTATCGGGACTCAGGAACAATTGGAGGGATTATCATGATCGACTATGAGGGGAAAATAGCACTTGTCACCGGATCAACCCGCGGAATTGGGTATCAGATCGCCTTAAACCTGGCAAAGTTGGGTGCCAAGGTAGTCATCAGCAGTCGCAACGCTGAGGATTGTCAGCAGGTCCAGAAAGAATTTGAATCAAATGGCTATACCTGTTTGGGTGTGGCGGCTGATGTCTCTGACCCGGAAGCATGTAAAATGCTGGCTAATGCGGCCATAGAAGCTTTTGGTCCGGTGGATATCCTGGTGAATAATGCCGGGATCACCAAGGATAATCTGATTATGCGCATGAAGGAAGATCAATGGGATGATATCATGAATGTTAACCTGAAAAGCGTTTTTAATATGTCTCAGGCACTGCTCCGTAATTTCCTGAAATTAAGGGGCGGTCGAATTATAAATATTACTTCAGTAGTTGGGCAAATGGGAAATGCTGGACAAGCCAACTACGCTGCTTCCAAGGCTGGTATTATTGGATTTACCAAGTCTTTGGCCAAGGAAGTTGGCTCCCGAGGAATCACTGTGAATGCTGTTGCACCTGGTTATATTGCCACCGATATGACGGATGCGATCACGGATGATGCCCGAGATAAATTGTTTGCACAGATCCCCCTGGGTCGTATTGGAGCGGCAGCTGATGTTGCCAATTTGGTGGCGTTTCTTGGGTCTGAACAAGCCGGATATATCACAGGTCAGGTCTTCAATGTTGATGGCGGCCTGGTCATGCAAGGTTAGAACTGAAAGTTAGGAGAAAGAACAACATGTCAACTTTCGAAAAAGTACGCGATGTAATTGTTGAGAAATTAGGTGTAGATGCCGCCAAGATCACTGAAGATGCTTCATTTATTGATGATCTGGGCGCCGATTCGCTGGACACCGTAGAATTGATCATGCAGTTTGAAGAAGTTTTTGATATTGAAATTCCCGATGAAGATGCTGAAAGTATCACCACTGTTGGAAAATCCGTTCAATACATTGACAGTAAGCTCGGATAAGCTTTAGTCTTCAAGTTTTCAATGAAAACTGGGTTCACTGAAACGTCCGGCTGTTAAGTCCGACCTAAAGGTGAACCCAGTTTTTTATTAGGAGTAACATGAAAAAGCGTGTTGTGATCACTGGCATTGGGATTGTCTCACCATTAGGAAATGTGCTGGACACCTTCTGGAACAATCTGGTAGCTGGAAATAATGGAATCACTACTCAGGATTGGCTGGTAGAACAAAAGTACAATGCCACGGTAGCAGCTGTTGTTAAAGATGATCTGAGTATCGATGACATTGTTGACTTTAAAGAAGCACGCCGCATGGACCCCTTTACCCGCTATTCTGTGCATTCAGCCAAAGCTGCCATTGGGCAGAGTGGTCTGGATCTAAATAATGAAGACCCCACTCGCATTGGTGTCATTATAGGTAGTGGAGTTGGGGGATTGTACACTTTTGAAGAACAGCATGCCATGTTGGTCAAACGGGGTCACCGAAGAGTAAGTCCGTTCTTTATACCCATGATGATCCCTGATATTGCAGCTGGGTTTGTTTCCATCATCTGGGGTTTGAAAGGACCAAACTTTTCGGTCAATTCAGCTTGTGCCACAGCAGCTCATGCCGTCGGCCTGGGGCTGCGAGCCATCCGCTACGGTGATGCTGACGTCATGGTCTGTGGCGGGGCAGATGCCGCTTTGACCCAGATGGGATTTGCCGGTTTTGCCAACATGAAGGCGCTTAGTTTTAATCCGGATCCTGATTCGGCCAGTCGCCCCTTCGATAAAGCTCGCGATGGATTCGTCATGGGTGAAGGTGGCGGGGTCTTTGTTTTAGAGAGCTTGGAACATGCTCAGGCACGGGGTGCTACCATTCTGGCTGAGCTCGCTGGTTTTGGGATGTCTGCCGATGCCCACCATATCACCAGCCCGGCCCCTGAAGGTGAAGGAGCCAAACGTGCTATGAAAATGGCTCTGGCAGATGGTGATCTCAAGCCCACAGATATCGACTATATCAATGCCCATGGAACCTCAACTCCGGCCAATGATAAAAATGAATCCCTGGCAATTAAAAACGTCTTTGGAGAGCACGCCTATGATCTGGCCATCAGCTCCACCAAATCCATGACCGGCCATCTCCTGGGAGCCTCAGGGGGTATTGAACTGGCAGCTCTGGTGAAGTCGATTCAAACCAACATCATTGCGCCCACTATCCACCACGAAAATCCCTGTGATGAATGCGATCTGAATTATACTCCAAATGTTTCGGTCCAACGTGAGGTGAAAGCTGGTATTAGCAATTCCTTCGGTTTCGGCGGTCACAATGCTGTTCTGGCAGTCAAGGAATTCGAAGACTGATCGGAGCATTATGATATTTCTGGGGAAGATCTTTCGCAAAACAAAGCCGACCCTACCGGTTTCTGAGGCTTTTGCTCATAATCTGAGAAGTATCGAAAAGACACTGGGCTATACTTTCAACGAACCGCACCTCTTGGAACGAGCCTTGACCCACAGCTCTTTCGCCAGCCAAAACAACATTAAATACTCCTACGAACGCCTGGAATTCCTGGGCGATGCCGTTCTACAGCTTGTGGTCTCGGATTATCTTTTCAAAACACATCTTCACTTAAACGAGGGAACCCTTACTAAATACCGTACCATTCTGGTGAATGGCAGTTATTTGGCTGAGTGTGCCACACGCCTGGATCTGGGTCGTTGGATTCTGCTAAGCGAATCAAGTCGGCGAAGTGGGCAACGCGATAATGATTCAATTATGGCTGATGTGACAGAATCGCTCATCGCTGCCATCTATATAGATGGCGGGTACGAGTCCGCTGCAAATTGGGTGAAAATTCACGTAATCGCTGGCAAACCAAATTATGCAGCTGAATTACAATCGTTTAATCACAAAGGGCAGCTGGCTGAGAAATGTCAACGTCTAAAGCTGGGCACCCCTCATTATGAAGTGACCAAAACCACTGGCCCTGACCATGACCCCCTCTACATGATCGAGGTTTCTGTTGATGGAACGGTGGTGGGATTTGGAGAGGGCCGCAACAAAAAAGAGGCCAGCCAACATGCCTCTGAAGACACCTTAAAGAACTGGGATATCCACTTTTCCAGCTAACCTGCATTATTCATGAATTATTGCCACGAATACACTAAGCCACTAAGATTATTAAAGTTATGAACAAGGTCATTTTAAACAGAATTATTTGCATCTGTGAGGGATAATTTTTGCTAAGATAAATTTTTTAAAACTTTGTGCCTTCGTGACTTCGTGGCTATGGATTATTCAGGCTAAGTCAATCTCCTGTATTCACCTATTCATTGATCTACCCCATTATGAATCAAAGCCCTATCTCTTTGTTGCAGGTTAACCGATTTACACTATATTTTCCAATACGTTTAGTAATGACAACTAGTTTGCTCTCACGGCAACGATGCGAGCAAATCTTTAATAGGATATTGGCTAAAAACGATCATTTGATGTTTCACTCTATTAAATTGCTGCTCTTCCCTCTCATCATGGTATCCAGTGCTATCTGTGAGGACATCTTTCCCTATCAATTTGAGACCATTGATATCACTCAGGGACTTCCTCTTAATAGTGTCAAGGCCATTGTTAAAGATAAATATGGCTTTATGTGGTTTGGTACAGAAGACGGCTTGAACCGTTATGATGGTATATCCTTTAAAACCTACCGACATGATCCCCTAGACTCGGGTTCATTGAACTCCAGCTCAGTTTATTCGATCATAAAAGATATTCATGGAGACCTGTGGATAGGAACTTATGCATCAGGCTTGAATAAGTACGTCTACGAAACAGACAGCTTTATCGTGTACCCCCATGACCCGCTTGATAGTCTTAGCATAGGATCCGGAACGGCATATACTCTTCACGAAGATCATCAGGGCTATATCTGGGTTGGAACTACTGAATCTGGTCTTTTTCGTTTTGATCAGCAAACCAGTGAAGCTATTCCTGTCGATCAACTGGTGAGCAACGAGCAAACTCTCTCTGATTCCATCATTTTTGGCCTCTTTGAAGACCATGAGCACAAGTTATGGATCTCAACTCTGCGCGGATTAAACGTTCTTGACCTCCAAAGTTATGAATTACAAATATACACGCATGATCCAGATGACCCCAGCAGCCTTTTTGACAACAATTTGACCCACGTTTTTGAGACCTTTGATGGTCAGGACTATCGGATATGGGTCGGGACAAATTGGGGTGGTTTCGATCAGTATGACCTGGGAAGTGATTCCTTTATTCATCACGGCTTTACTTCTGCTATTAATCCAAATTATCCGGAAACCAGCGTGACCTGGATGGTTCAGGAAAGCCAGGATCGATTTTGGGTCGGGACAGATTCCAAGGGCATACTACTCATGGATATGCAGGGGCGGTTACTGGAGATCATCGGCAGAAAGGTGTATGATGATACTGCGTTGAATGATGATGTTATCGAAGGCTTTTACGATGATGGAAATATCATCTGGGTTGCCACCTCTGGCGGCGGTGTGGGTAAATATATCAGAGATCGTAAAAAGTTTTATAGTTTTACCTATGACCCCCTTGACCCCGCCGGCCTGCATGATGAACGTATTTTACAGATCCGCGATGACAGTAAAGGTAATCTATGGATCGCCACCTGGACCGAAGGCCTGTCCTACTATGATACCCAGCAAAAATCATTCAGGGTCTATATGCATGACCCGCAGGATTCCGGCAGTTTAAGTGACAATGGGATCATGGATATTCTGGTTGATCGCAATGATAATCTCTGGGTTATTTCAGCCAGTACAACACTTGATCTGCTCAGGAATGGCGCCAGCTCATTTGAGCATATAGAAGCGAATATTGGCGATTCCCTGGCGCTTCAAAGTGAGTACTTGACTACCATGCTTGAAGATGGCGAGGGGAACATTTGGCTGGGTAGCCGGGCTAATGGATTATTCAAACTTGATCCACTTACCCTGGAGTTCCAGACCTTTCGCGAACCTGGGGTGAATAATGTAAATCTGGGAAACATCTCCTATTATTCAATGTTTGAGGACTCGCGCGGTATGCTGTGGTTGGGGGCTGAGAGTGAAGGGCTCATCGCCTTTGACCGTGAGAAGCAAAGCCTCATACAATTCAAATCCATCCCCGGTGACCCCCAGGCCCTACCCAATGATGATGTTATGTGTTTTCATGAAGACAATGATGGATACATCTGGCTGGGAACCTACGGCGGTGGGTTAACTAAGTTTGATCCACTCAACCAAACATTTGAGAATTTTGGTATTGAGCATGGCCTTTTAAGTGAAACCATTTATAAAATATTTGAGGATAAAAAAGGGTATCTGTGGGTCAGTACGAATAATGGACTTGCTCGTTTTGACAAAATCCGGAAATCGTTTAAGACCTATTCCATAGCGGATGGTGTCCGGAGCAAGGAGTTTAACCCTGCCGGCTGTATCGATGAACATGGTTGGCTGTATTTTGGTGGTGTTAGGGGAATTACATATTTTGACCCGGATCAGATCAAAGACAATCAGTATATTCCCCCGATTCAGTTTACTTCCCTATCGATCATGAATCATGATATTCAAGTGAATGAATTATATAATGATCGAATCGTTCTGAACCTGAGCATAGTTGAACGACCTCAGATAACATTATTCCCCGAGGATCTTTTCTTCAGCATTAGCTTCGCAAGTCTGGATTATTACCATTCTCCCAGCAATGAATACGCCTACCTCATGGAAGGCTTGGCAGATACCTGGCATAACATCGGCACTCAGGGAAATATCACTTTTACGAATCTCAAACCAGGTGACTACACGCTGCATGTCAAGGGCAGTAATAATGATGGCTTGTGGAACGAGGAAGGCAATTCGCTGAGGATCCTGGTTCTTCCAGAATTTTATGAAACATGGTGGTTTATCAGTGGCGCTGTTTTGTTTCTGGGGCTGGGTATATTTCAAATTTCACGGATGCGTACTGCATTTCTGGTACGCCATGCTGAAGAACTCAAACAACACAATATTGAACTGAACGCCCAGATAGCATCAAGGCGAAAAGCCCATCGCCGGGCTCGCGAGCGAGCTGATTATTTCAGGGCTGTGATATCGCGGTCACCTATTCCCATGGCCATCCATAATATTGATGGGAATATCACCTTTCTGAATCAGGGCTGGGTCGATCTGTGGAAATCCGGTACTGCGGAAGATATTATTCGGGATTACCAGGTTGATCTTGATCCACTATCCCAACAGCTTGGGCTTGGGAAAAGTTTTCATAAGGCTTTGGATGGAAACATCCTGGAACATCCGGAGGTAACCTTTACAGCCGCTGATGGAGCGGCCAGAATGGTGCATATTCTACTTTACCCTTTAAAGGAAGAGGCTGGATCCACCAATCAGATCATGATTTCCATGGAGGATGTTACCGAGATCGTAAGTCACCGCAATCTGATTGAAAAATCGCTTCTCGAAAAAGAACTCCTGCTGAAAGAAGTTCACCATCGCGTTAAGAATAACCTGCAGATCATTACCAGTCTCCTGGGTCTGCAAAAAGCCGGGATCAAGGATGATCAGGCCAGCCAAACTCTGGATGAATTCCGTAACCGCGTCAACTCCATGGCTCTGGTACATGATACTTTATATCGGTCGCCAGATTTTGACAATGTAGATATTGCAACTTACATCACTGGCCTGGTCAATGAGTTGCATGTGGCTTTTCAGTTAGCCGAAACTTCGGTGCAACTGGTGACTGACATTCCCCAGATCAATATCTCTGTGGATGTTGCAATCCCCTGTGGTCTGATCATCAACGAGTTGGTCACCAATGCGTTGAAATACGCCTTCCCAAACTCGGAAAATGGGACTAACCAGATCATTATTAAATTTACCAATCTTGAAGATCATCACTTGCGAGTTGAAGTAAGCGATAACGGTGTTGGATTTAAAAAACCGCCTGTTTGGGATTCAGTTCAATCTCTGGGACTATATCTGGTGAAAATATTAAGCGAACAGCAGTTAATGGGTTCCGTTGTGCTGGATAGTGATTCAGGGTCGCATTTTACGATTGAATTTCCCTTGTACCCAAATTATGATGATTGAATAAGTCGAAAGTCGAAAGTCGAAAGTCGAAAGTCGAAAGTCGAAAGTCGAAAGTCGAAAGAATTTTACGCCAGTCTATCCACTCAACTAGTTTTTAGTGTATTCAATATGAAACAGCTCTCAATTTGGAGTGAAGGACCAGAGCACTGGACGATGGTCTGAAACCACAGAATTGTAATCGCTGAAAACCTCATCAAGGCGTAGCGCTCGAACCTCTGAACCGATATATTCATCGAAAAGAGAACGACTAATCAGGATATTATCAATAAAACTGGGGTAGCTTGGATATGAGGCATTCTGAGCTGAGCCAGAGGCAGCCAGATCGTCAGTCACATAGTAAAAGTTATCAGGGTCGGTCAGAAAAGCTGCAAAACTATATTCCCCTGACTGATCTGCATCGTAAATGTCATCATTCCAATCACCGGGAATGACAAAATTGCTATCTCCAGTTGCCATCTTCGTTGTTAAATAGTCCTGCAGCATGGCTGATGCTTGATGTCTGCGTTCAATACCATCATTGCAGCACTTCATATGCACATTGATCAGATTCAAGACCTGTTCAACCCCATCCTGTTCATATAAAAAACTCACCAGCAGGGGTGGCCGTCCAGCAAAATTATAGTCGTTATTCTCAAACAAGTTCTCAGTGAATACGGGCAGGAAGAAGTCCTGTTTATACACAGTGGCCAGATGCATGTATGAGGTCTCATCAGAGATGATCACAGAATATTGCGGCAGATCATCCACAATGGTTTCCAGGGCACTTTTATCCTGAATTTCCTGGAGACAGTAAAAATCTGCGTCCAGTGAGTCCATAATTAATCCAACTCGATCAATCGTCCTGCTGCCTAACTGCGGAAAATTTTCAATATTCCAGGTGACGATACTGATGCGGGCACTATCATCTATGGATGGGATCTGAGGACCAGCTGGGATCTGAGACTCAACGGGTTCGGCACACTGCGAAAAGAGTAAGCTCAAACTGACCACCAGGCCCACAATGAAAACTGGCGTCCTCCCAGAAGTCAGGTCGGGATTCAAATCGTGACTTGGAGTGGCCCGAAAAAAGAGACGCATAACTGCGGACTCCCACATCATCTTTAGCCAATTGATGATTCGTTAGTCTCCGGCTATTTCGCCATGTTGAGCTGCATGAGAACAGGGCGGTGATCAGAGATGATCAGTTCGTAATTCTCCCAACCGCCCAACCAATCTGCCACTGGCAGGGTTTGAATCGTGCTGCCATGCTTAAATTCATCAAAAAATCCTTTCCCGATCAATATATGATCCAGAAAACTGGGCCAGCTTGGGTAGGAAGCTTGCTCTACATCTCCGGCAATTTCGGTTGTCGCATAGTAAAAATTTTCAGCATCATCCAGAAAAGCCCCAAAACTCTGGGTTACTCCCACATCATCCAACTGATCGTTCCAATCACCCAGAACGATTATATTTTCTTCGCCCCACTCCAGACCAAGACTGAGATATTCATGTAGTTCATCCATGGACTTTTTCCGTCGCTCCAGACCATTGCCACAACATTTGAGGTGCAGATTTATAACGGAAACCGGCTCGATCTGGTCTCCATTCTGCCAGAGAAAATCAGCTCGCAGTGGGGGGCGTCCAGCAAAATTATAATCCGCCTGGGCAAAGGGCTCTTCTCTACCCACAAAGGTGAGCACGCTTTTTTTATAGATGATGGCCTGATCAAAAAATGAGGATTGTCGGGTAACCTGATAATCATAGGCCGGCAGCAGATCCATCATGGCGGCAAATTGCTGGAGGCTACCGATCTCCTGAACTGCGTAAATATCTGCATTACCCTTCTGCATGATCTCAGCCACAGCAGTAATGGTACTATCATTTGATTTCGGGAACCACTCCATATTCCAGGTAACGACTTCCAGGAAACCATCCTGATCAAAATCCGGGACCTCAAACCCCCACCAGTTTAATTCGGGTGACTGAAAATCAGTATACGCTCCCGGACTGATCCTGGGAAAATCTCGTTTTTTAGCCTGGCTCCGCTCATATTCCAGTGTAGTGAGTTGTTTTGCCATGGCTTTATCAGGTTGAATATCATCTGTACTCAAGGTCAACAACACGCCTCTTGAAAACGGTTGGCGATATCCAGCCAAGCTACCCGACTCCCGATGAATATATAAGATGATATGGCCAATATTGCTGGCCCCCCCATAGCCTTGAACGATCATGGTATGGGTTTGAGGGTCTTCCCAGGGTGAATTGTAACCGGCGTTCGTTCCTCCAGAAACGATGAGATCGACTCCCTGCACCAGGTGGGCCAGTTCAAGATTAGTGATCACCCGATCCGTAAAATCACTCTCATCTTCATAGGTATCCACAAATTCAGCAAACTCATCCTCACGTTGATACGGTACCCCCAGATGAAACAAGCCCAGAACGAAATTAACGCTCTGTTCCTTAAGTGACTTCACCTGGTTTTTGACAACGGGTATCTCACGGCTGAATGTGACACCTGAAGTTTGCTCGGGCAGAAGTTTATTGGGAGTGTTGGAAGTCGTTAGTCCGATAATACCGATCTTAACACCCTGAAAGGTTTTGACCAACTGATCCTGGGGATCATAGCCCGGTGAATTCACATTAGCACTCAAGAGGGGGAAATCAGCCGCTCGATCCAAGGCTGCAATATTATCTATCCCAAACATGAATTCCTGGAGACCGATCACAGATGCATCATACTGCATCTCATTCATCCAATCAATCATTGCCCGACCAGAATCAGCCATCCCCAGGGGCGTTCCCTGAAAGATATTCCCCCCATCGAGGAGCAACACTTCAGCTCCTTCAGCCGCCGCCTCAGCCCGAATCTCATTGACGTAAGTAAACATTGAAGCACCTCCCCCCAGATCCGGCGGAAACTCAGGGTTCATGAACCAGGCTTTGGAAGGCGCAATCCCCCCATGCAAATCATTGGTGAAGAGTAAGTGAATTTTGAGATACTCTGGAGAATCGAACTTTTTATTGTAGGTGGCGGTCTGAGCATCCACAAAACCTGGCTGTATCAGAACCAGAATTAAGCCAAAAACGACAAGACCTACTATGCGTAGCTGTTTCACAGGCTATAACTCACTGAGATTGAATAGTTGGTTTTTGATTCCCGCACATTTTCATAGGCATTGGGCGCCATATCCACGGGTACAAATATATCAATATATCGATACCCTACCGATGAGAGCTGCACCGCCACATCGAATTGCAGGGGTCCACTTTTCCAACCTGAACCGCCGCTGATGATGGCCTGGGAGAGGTCACGATCAATGGGTGACTCAGCCCAGGTGAAACCAGCTCTAAAGGGTACATTTTCGTTCACCCAGTGTTCAACACCGCCACTTAAAGTGAAAGCTTCCTGCATGGCATTGTCAAATGGGAAGCTCGCATTGAGGAGTGAGTCCCCATAAGTGACCTCATATTGAGTCCAATCCTGGTAAGCCAGGGAGACATACACCGAAGTGGGAAGCGAGTTGGATGGTTTCATTCTAAGACCCAGCTCAAGACGGGCGGGAATATTGATAGTCGATTTTACGCTGTCAGAGACCCAGGTCACAAATGGTAGCGCAAGCGTGTTGCTATATAACGGCAAAGCGCTCCGCCTGGTTGATTCAATTGAATAGGCAGTCTGATAACTCCCACTAATCCTCCAGTGCAGGCCAAAATCTTTGATTACACCCATATTGACGAGAAGCGGCGAATTGTCTAATCCCCAACTCTCAGTTTCTAAAAGGCTTGACCCAGCAGCCAGGGCAGAAACATCTGCACTATCCAGAACCGAAATGCCATACTCATTTTCCAAACCAACACCATGGAGCGCACGCACACCAAGACCAAGGGACCAGGATCCGAAAGAGCTCCCAAAACTGGCACCACTGGCTTGTATTACCCCAGCTTGATTCATATAATGATAACCAACCAGGGGATCTCTGTTGATATTTGGAGAGTAAAGACTGCCTCTGATCTCTTCTTTAAATGTAAAAGCCGGGGTCAGAAAGGGTGTTGAAGCCAGGGAGATAGAAAGTGGCCCACGACCCCAGGTTGCGCCGCCTGAAAAGGTGTTTTGCAGGCCCTTGGAAACCACGTAGATATTATTGGCAACCACATCCCCAAATTGATCAATGGCAGGAAAGGAGCGGTTCTCATTGGTGGTGATCGCACCAAAAGAGCCACTCAGCTTGAGGCCAGCAAACCCAGCCTGATTAGCAGGGTTGCTGAAAGTATTCATGGCCGTACTATAATCGGAGGAATTGGCCCCTGATAGCGCCACATCTCGACTATGCGACAGACCCAATTGATTCATCAACAGTGGATTAAAGTAGCTCTGCGCATAAAGTGTCGAGCTTAGTAATAGTAGCATAACCATGCTGAAAATTCGGGTAGGTCTCATAGTATCCATGGATGTCTTCTTATCGTTCATTTTATGTATATTTATCATATTCATCACCTAGAATGCATAGTCCAGCTGAATTCGAAAGTCGGTGGCCTCAGCATAATAATTTAAGCCCGTCTGAACTGACCTGCTGGAGGCTGAAGGTGCTCCAAAAGCATAATTGGAAATAGCTGAGCCCTCATCCCAGGTGAGTTTGGCTCTCACCGCCCAATGATTTCCCAGGCGGGAGAAGGCCGTCACATACCAGCGAATTGCACCGTTGGGTGAATCAAATACCTGGAAATCAGTATCCTCAAAGCTCCAGAAGAAACCCTTATAATAGGTAATATGCCCAATGAGTTTAAAACTCGTTGTATAGTTGTGTGTAACAGTAAAGCCCAGCGCATCTCCCGGACTGTAGGCCTGTCCAACTGCAGAGTTGTTATTTGCGCCGGTAGCCAGATCAATGGTTAATCGACGACGCGGATCAAACTGGGTTCCAGAGTTTGAGTAAGTTACCTGGAGTTGATCAAAGCCTGATAAACGCATTCTGGCGGTCAGGATGGTTTCCCGGTTTTCATAGCCGGTGGGTGCGAAGATATTGAACCTTCCACGAGCCTGCCATTTTTGCCTTACCCGAAATCGATAATTAAAAGTAGGTCGGTACTCCAATGTAGCCACGGTTCGGAAATATCTTGATCCATCTGCCACCCGGGTCCAAGTATCGAAATTGGTCGTCAATAACCAGGCGCGATGCATCTGGTAACGACTGCTGACATAAACACCCCGCTCAGCCTGAGGTTGTGATGCGCCATTGTACAGGTAGGCAAAGGCCGGATTCTTCAAGTAGTACCAATCTTCAAAAATGCTACTCTTGTAGCGCTGATAATTTGAGAAACTGCGCTGATAGGGATTGTCAAAACCCAGATCATAGTACCGATAAAGCACCATAAAATTGAAGTTGTCAAATTGCAGATAAGCGTTAGCCACTAGGGCTCGTGGATCATTTTTCACAGACATGATCCTGCTGTCCTTATCCAGGACAGCCCATTCCAGCTGTAAAGCCAGGTTACTGATGACGGTGCTGAACTCCAGCCCCTGTACGCGACGATTGGATCGGGCTGCATCCCACAGTGATGAAGCGGCTGATGAGGCGTGCAGGGCGGCCACTTCAGTATCAGCACCATTCCCTGAGGAATTCAGGAATAAACCGGTGTTGGCTGGGAGAATGAGTGTGAGCAAGGGATCTGGGCGTAATTCCTTGTCATAAAGACTTTCATAACTGGAAAAACCCACAAAAGTGCCCGGGGTGAATTCGTAACGAACATTTCCTCCATAGGTGACTTCCACAACCGCATTCAACATATCCAGTGTGTCCTGAACGAAATAATTATAGTCATCCCGTGGATACATTGTGATCAGGGCAGTGAAAGATTCTCCATCGGTATTGAGTACAGCATCCCGGTCATTTTTTGAAGCAAATGCCATGAGCTTGAGCTTATCAAAAATGGAACCCTGAACCCCTGCGCCTCTGAGAGCGTACTGCTGGGTTCTCGATAAATCAGAATAGATACCATTCACGCGCTTATTCCAGCCATATCCGGAATACCGGGGTGACCGAAAATCGGTGGACTGCATGACCAAACCCTGGGCAATGGTCGCAGAGAAATTTCCTAGAACCAGGCGATCAAGATGCAGGGGTCCCAGGTCAAAGTCTGCCAGGGTAAAGGAGAGTTTCACCTCGGGAATGTTACCAGCATTAAAATAGCGGTGTGCTTCTCCCAGGTGTCGATTGTATGACATACCGGCCTTCCAGTGGCGGCTGTTGCTGACAGAAAATTTATGCAGAATATCCGGAGGATTTTTCCGGACGAAAAGTTGATTGGCATCCTCCTCAGTCGAGTTGGTGGAAGGAATGGTCTTCATCACCATATTGTACCAAACATGCCATTGACCACCCACGGGCTCGCTATAGGTTACAAATTCCCGTAGATTACGATAGCCATAGTACGAGAGACCGATGGCATTTCTGAGCCATCTTGCAGATCCAATGGAGTCAACTTCAGCACGTAGCTTTAACACTGCGACTGCATCGATCTGGCTCACATTCTGAAAAGAAACCAGATCATCGTAGCTGGCTGTATTCACATTGATGGGTTCTGCCAGACGTTCCAGCCAGAGTTCCATTAAGCCTTCGCTGGCGCCCTCGGTGGATGTCCAATTTTCCACCTTCCTGTATTGATCCTGGAGTCGGGTATTTGTTGAGGCATTTTCATCTGGTTTTAAAATGAGACGAGGTTTTAGTGCTTCAATATCGCTGTGTTCCAGCTCGGGTATGTTGACCAATTCGTAAATGCTCTCAAGGGGGCCATGGTATTGCACGTACTCATAAACGGCACGCGTTTGGCCTTCAGTGAGCGGCAGATCCTGCAAATCTGAGAGCGAGGCATTATTGATATCCACAGGGTTTGCCCATGTCAGCGTCAGCATTAATACACTGATCAGGACTATGTGCCCCACCCTCTTAAATATCATTGAAGTTTGATTAATCATTGCTTAGCTCTAGAAAGGATCTACAAAGTCATAGGCCAGCGATATTTGATGCGTTGCCGGCAGAACTGGATGGGTTAACAGGGCATAATCCAGAGCGATTCCCTTGGCCTTGAAACTGAAACCAGTCCCAAAGCGGTTGGGCTGAGATTGAATACCTGCTCGTAGCGTAAAAAAGGTGTTCAGGCTGTATTCCAGACCAGCATGTAATTCTGTCTCAAAACCAGGACTACTCACCAACATAAAGCTGGTTACGACCTGCCGGGTTGGTGCATAGGAAAACCCAGCCTGAATGTCACGCTGAAGATTAAAAGCGGCACTTCCAGAACCGATCATGGGACGATTAATATTGTGGGCGACCACGCCCAGCCAGTGTCTTTTTGAGAGGGTCGCTTGAAACCCCAGATCAACAGCAAATGCTGTAGCACTACCCAGATCCATTCCATCAGATCCATCACCGGTGACACCCGCCGATTGACCATAGTCAACGGACAGATATTTGAGTGTGTAACCCATATTTAAACTCGAGATCCGGTCCTCTCGGAGATTAAACGCATGGGATACTCCCAGAGCAGTCTCACCACTCAGGGTTTGATGCTGGTAAGAGACTGACATGGATTCAAAGCTTAATCCAAGTTTCCCAAGACCGCTTGGTAGGTCAAGAGTGGCTGCCAGGATACTGTGCGGTAAATAGGACTGATTATAGATGCGCTGGGTACTGGCCAGAACCGTTCCATTCTCAATATTAGGCATGGTTGCAGGATTCAGAAGCAGGCTGCTTCCATCAACGGAATAGGCAATATTGCTCCCCATCAAAGCCCCCATGGCGGCTGATTTGTAGGGCGTATCCGTTGTTACCTGACCAAAAGACAAGCTTATTAGCAGGCTGAATGTAAGCATTCGCAGCATATTTATATATTTCATGTTATCTACTCCCAATGACTACCGGAGCCATATCTGTCAAAATCTCACCCGTCGAGCGGTTCACTGTTTCCAAATGCATGATGTAGGTCCCCGGGGCCACGACCTGATAGATTTCATTGCGACCATTCCAGGTTCTGGTCACTTCAAGTGCCAGGCTGCGATAATCCTCGAAAAGCGTAGTAACAATGTGCCCGGACATATCAAAGATTCTAAGGGTGACGCGTGAGTTTGCCGGAAATTTATAGGTGTATTGAATTTTCTCAGCCAATTGAGGTACAAAGGGATAGGGGGCAACTGAGAGACTGGTTCCACCGTCGCTATCCTCCCCCTCCTGGTAAGGCTGTATATCGCTGGCATAAGCGGCCAGGAGTTGACCATCACCATTGTACTCGCTGGCAATTCCAAATACCTGTACCAGATTTCCAACTTGGAGTAAACTATCGGCAGTTAAATCGTCCAGTAAATGGGTGGTATCCCAAATTCTAATGGTAAGCAGACCATCAGCATCTTCCAGACCTATATTAGAGCCACCGCCGACACCATCACTTCTCGACTGAACAGCACCCCAGACTCTGACAAAGCTACCTTGATTCTCATCAGCAGCCAGTTCAGCGCTGGTGATCGTTCTGATACCAGGTACCGGACTGCCCGAGGCAAGCTGAGTACTTGAAAAATTAATGATTTGCTTGGTACCATTGTATTCAGAAACCTCCCCCAGCAGGTTAATGGAGTCACCCTGAACCAGAGCAGGATTCAGCAACCCTGTGGCCGAGAGCACAATACCATATCCAGACTCATCCTGGACATAGGCTTCGGTTCGATCAAGCCGCGTAATGCCTGATCCGATGGCTACTACCACATTCAAATTCACTGTGGTTCCCGTGAAAGTGGAAAAATTTTCTCGAATAGTTTGAATGGTCACTGGTGGAGGTGGATCTGCGATGGTAACTCCTCCAATGGGGCTGGTCTCCGATAAACCACTGGTGTTCATGGCTGTGATATAATAAGCCAGAGTACCTTCTGCCTGGGTGGCAGGAATCGTGGCGGTGTAGCTGTCACCACCGGCAGATGCCATGGCAAGATCAGTTGGCGTACCCGTATCTGATGGAAAGGTGTAGGTCAATGTAACTGAGCTTATTCCAGCTACATCGGTGATATCAGCAGAGATGACAATATCTTCTGTTGTTTCAGGGTCTGAGGGTGTGGCAGTCACATTGCTAATTTCAGGTTTGACGATGGTTAAATCGACAACTGACCAGGTGTCAGCCAGGTTTTCACTGGTTTCATCATGACCGGTGATCCCGTTGCCGCCTGAATTGGTCTCAGTACCTTCCTCACCATTTCTAATCAGCTTGGAACCGTCGAGATGGGTCGTCATATAGCTTTGGTTCTCTACAGGTGTATCAGCTGCATAACCTGCCACCAGGCTTTTATCCAGCATGTAGGCAGAAGCTGTGGTGCTATCTGTCCCCCACACCAGGTATTCTACATCTTCAACAGTAGTCGAAACGCCATCCCAATGGAACAGAATAAGAGACTCAGCCGTATTGTCTAATTTGACATTGGGCGAGCCGCCGATGGTGCTTGAACCATCCACAGCATTCAGCATATTGTCTTTGAGAGCGAGATTTGGACTGGATCCATAGGTCGTTTCATAATCGCTATTACGAGCCATACTCAGAATGATTGATCCACCTGCTGATATTGTTGTATCAGGGAATCTGGCTATAAAGTCAGTTGAGCTACCAGACCAATAGTCGGTACCATTGGGCAGATTATAATAAAATTTTCCATTCACCTTATCAGTACCATCTGTCAGATAATAATCACTGAGATTGATAGCAGCTGTAGTGGGGTTGGTGATCAATATGTATTCACCTGCTGAGGGTTGGAGTACCACCTCATTGATCAGGAGATGATCAACTGCCATCGCCAGGTAGGGCATGAGCAAAAAGAATATGCTCTGAATTATTTGTCTCTTCATTCTCTCACTTCATCGTATAGTCAATCATTAAACAACACTATAGATACAAAAGGCGCCCGACGAGGACGCCTTTTGCCAATATCAATAAAACTATTTCAGCAGCATGACCTTCTGAATGGCTGATTCATTGGGTGTAATCAACTGAATAAAATAAACGCCAGAACTCAAGTCAGAGGCATCCCAGGACATGGAGAACTGCCCGGGGCCACTGCTGCCCTCAACCAGTCTAGCCACTTCGCGACCGCGAACATCCATGACGCGCAAAGTCACCTCTGCAGCAGTTTCCAGCTTCCAACTCAGTGTTGTGCTGGGGTTGAAGGGATTTGGATAAGCTGGATTCAGAGCAAATCGGGAAGGTTTTGTATCAATTACATCAATGGCACTGGTGCTCAAAATATCTGCATCATAGGCTACCAGAAGCTGGAAGACATTGTTGTATTGACTCTCGACACCGAGGAATGACCATTCTGTTCCCACGGTCAGAGGAGTAACATCCACACCTGTCGTTTCCCAGATACGAACTACGCAGGTATCAGAGCCATCACCTATCAGAACGTTCTGGCCACCACCCGCTGACCAGGTGTCCGTGATAGTCCCTGTGATTTTCAGGAAGGTGCCTTCCCACTCTGTGAGATTGGCTTCACCGGGTGTTAAAGTCACCGGCGCAGGTAAATCATTACCCGTTGAAACGACCTGGTATGAGAAATCCCTGATCTCAACTGTTGACAGGTAGATATCTACCACACCAACGACTTTGACCAGATCCCCGCGATTCAGGTTCAATTCATCGTATTGAAAAAGGTTGATGCCATGCCCGGAACCATCCTGGATATAAGCTTTTGTCAGACCTGTCTGCAACAATCCGGCACCGATGGTAATGATACCTTCTACAGTCACAACCTCATCAATTACAGGATCGGCCTGAATGGAAGCGATTGTGGCTACTTCTGATGAGGCAATCGCTAGTTCGTAGGTCCATGAATCGAATACACTGCCATCATTTGTGGTAGCAAGTATTTCATATTCGAGGAAGGTGTTGGCAGCCTGGGCTGGAATGATCCCCATCCAGGTATTACCATTATCCAGCCACATTTCACTTTCATTCAGGTGCGTGCCACCTGTTCCATACATGAGTACGGCTGAGCTGATGCTCTGCGTCTCATCGCCAGGAACAATATCAATGGTTACGGTAATTTCATTGGCTGAAGTGACAAATTCAGGTGAGTGCGTCTCGTTTGAAAAGGTTGGTGTCACAATATCTGACATAAAATCTGCATTGAGACGTGGAAGAATCTGGTAAACACCGTTATACTCTGAAACGACTCCAATGACATCCATGGGCCAGACAGGTTCACTGGTTCCGTCAATTTCAGTTTCCTTATCCACGCGCATGACTGAAATGTCTGTACCATTATCAGTAATATCCAAATTGGCATTTGATCCTGCTGGGGGCCATGCATCGCCGGATCCGGCGTTGGATACACCCAGAATCTTAATCAATTCACTTTCGTAATTTTCACCGTTGGAAGCCAATTCAGCTACAGTGATTACCTGTGGATCCGGGAGGGTGTTCCCAGTACTATTGACCACAATGTCACCAGCGCTGGCCGGCATGATTTCATATTTGCCATTATATTCTGCTGTGGGTCCGGTAACTGTGATCTCGTCGCCTAATCCCAGATCTACAACAACACCACTCAAATACATATCAATTCCTGCTGTGGCGTCTTCTACAGTATATTCAGAACCACTACTGGAAAAATTGACACTATTGACCAGGCCAGTAATTGTAACCAGGGTTCCCAAGGCTTGTCCACGGGCTTCCAGGATGGTCATGGATGCACTGATATTAACTGTAATCACAACATTGTCAGTATCCGTGGCACCTTCATCATCGGTTACCGTTAGGGAAAATTCCCAACTGGTGGTCACAGATACATCGGGAACCACAAAACCGGCCACTGCCGTGGTGGCATCTGTCAAGGTGACAGTAGATCCTGAGATCTGTTCCCAAAGGTAGGAGACAATCGTTCCATCAGCATCAGAACTGGCTGATCCATCGAGGGTAACAGTGGCACCACTGATTACCGATTGGTCAGCACCGGCATTGGCGGCTGGTGGATAATTGACATTTGGATCAAAAGTCTGATTGGTATTTACAGTCCCCGGTGAAAAAGGGCCGTATTCCCAGGGGGATCCATCAATTCCGATGCGGCTCATTGATGAATCTACACCGGCAAAATCGCCCGTTGCGCTTTCCATAGGATTGCCATCAGCATCAGTCATTTCACCTTCGTAGGCCACTGCATCAGCAATATTACCACCGACTCTCAGAACAATAGCATCTGGAGCACCATTCTGGATCAGATTTGTGGCAGGCCATCCAGCGGGAGTAATATCCAGGTTTGGGACACCAGCAACGCCAATCACATAGAAGCCATAACCATTGCTCTCATCAGCCAGAGTAATGCTGCCAAGATCAGCTGTCTGGTACACAGAATTATTGTTGCCATTCACCAACTCGACAACCACTGTATTGTAGGTTCCGGCAGGACCAGCCAATTCCAGGTATTCACTTGCATCTGTCCCAACCTGATCATAATCGATCTCATTAATAAAGAGTTGGCCAAAGGCCAGTGAGGTCACCAGACTCAGGCTGATAATCACAATTAAAGCTTTCATAAAAAAGTCCTTTTTAGTCCCGGATTGTAATTTGATTCGTTTATAAGAAATGTCGTATACTTAATCATTGAACGGTGATAATAACCCTATACAGGTGTCCATCCAAGACAGTTCACATCAAGTTTTTATTTCTCACGAAAAAGTGATGTAATTCAGCAGAATGTTTTTGTTTGCTTCGGTGTTATTTGTGCTCCAGATTCCAGCCAAACTGACAAAATAGATAAGGTGCTCCATAGCTGATCCAGGCTCCCAGCAGCATATAACGGATGAACATGGCCATATTTGTTGCATAGCCGATAGAGATGAAAACTTGTTTCAAACCGATCCAGATCAGAATAATCCCAACAAAACCGAGCACAACTTTTGAAAGGACCAGGCCCGTTCCCGGTCTGAAACTACAGGATATATATTTTTTTTCATGAAGATATCCGGCTAAAAAGCCCATAAACGTGGCACCACCTTTGATAGCAACTTCAGATAATTCCGGAACCAGCATAAAGATTCCCATAAGCAGCACAAAAAAGATCAGACTCTGGCGGGTGGGACCAAGGTAAACCCAGCCAGCAGGCTCCCGTTTTAAGAGCCAACTGTAGCTGTATAAAGTGGCCAGGCCAATGGCAAATCCACCCAGAACATCAGTTGGATAGTGTACTCCCAGATATACTCTCGAGAAGCCCACACCAGCCACCAATACCGCAGCGATGAGATACCCCCGTTTATCTTTGAGCTCCCAGGCTAACCAACCCCAGAGAACCATGGCGCTCTGGGAGTGCCCACTGGGAAATGACCAGTCATCGGCGTGGACCAGATGTTCAATGGACTCAGGCCGGGGAATTTCGAAGACCCCTTTGATAACCGCATTGAGCACAAAGGTGAACAACAAAACCGTCCCGGTGCGACCCATAACATCCTTGCGCCATAACCAGTATGCCAGAGGCAGGAACAGGAGCAGGAATTCTTCATCACCCAAAAATGTGAAAATTTTCATGATCGGTGTCAACCATTCAGCCCGAATTGATAAAACCCATTCCATACAACCCTCCTGTCCAAATTGTTAGATGCCGATAATATAGAACTGTAGAGACTCAATGCATTGAGTCTCTACGTTTTGTGACTTTATAGATTCCAGGTCAGCCGCCACTGATATCGCCAGGCCCAGGATTCCTCTCCGTCCAAGGGGTGAGATTGCCAGATCGGAAAATAAAGGCCCATGGTAAAAAGTGATTTATGCTCAAACCCAAACCCGGCAGCATAGCGTGGAATAGCCTCATTCAGAGTTAGACCGGCATGGTCAAAGATCATGCTGCTCCCAAATATCTTTACCTGAAACCAGGACACCCAATAGCCACCAGAAACACTCAACCCAAAATAGTTGGATGGCTGATCCGTGATCTCGGACTGCCCCCTGAACCGGGGCAAAGCTGCCAGATTATCCTGCCAGGCATAGCTCTGAGTGAACTGATAGGGACCTGGCGTAGTCAAAGTTTGAGAACCAGCGGCTATTTGCAATCCACCAGCCAGCCAGTTCCAAAATACACCGGAAAGATCGATCTGAGATTTTATCATGGAAAAATTGCCCTCCGGTCCAGATCCCAATGCAGTTCGTAGATACAGGTAAAGCCG
The DNA here is from genome assembly GCA_024278595.1 of Fidelibacterota bacterium. Lineage (GTDB taxonomy): Bacteria > Fidelibacterota > UBA8477 > UBA8477 > JABMPR01 > JABMPR01. The sequence goes on from JAJRSW010000114.1 coordinate 68,604, forward strand.
ATCGCCAAAACGCGTCAACGAAAGCCCGGTATAGGAGGCTTTGATGATCCGAACACTCCGCGTGCTCTCCCAGATCAGGGAATCGGCATAGTGGTCACGCTCAAGTGCCAAATTAAGTCGCTGATACATTAATTTGGGTCCCTGGATCAAAAATCGCTGCTTCCCGATGTATTTGGTAAGTCCGACACTCATTCCAGACCAATCTGCATAGTTATGCAGCCTCACCTGGGCGAATAAGCGTTTCTGTCGCGAGAGTGGATGTCCATAACTGAACCTGCCACCCCAACTGGTTGTGGAATCATAGGGCGTATGGGCATTAATATCCAGGGAAATTCGGTGTCGATAATCGCTGGGATAAGCCGGCCAGAGATCTACCCCAAAGCCAGCACTAAACTTGAGTCCGTAGCGCTTATTCCCATCCCAATCTGACCAGGAGTTAGGGGTAAAAGTGATCCGGTAGGACTCCCAATCCGGGAGAGCGGCAAAAGGCTGCAAATAAATATTATCCTTGATCCTGGGCCATTTGTTATTGTACCGGTAAAACTCGGCTAATTTGTGATCCGGATCGATAATGATCCGGCTGATGTCATCACTGTCTACAATTAGCGGTGAATCCTGTTCAAGCCCATAAAAGTAGACCGTGCTATCACCTGACCCCGAAACTATGAGGATGTCCACGGGAAACGCCCAGTCCCCCTTTTGCCTGATGTATACTTCTGTTGAATCACCGCGCTTTCTAGGCTTTTCCAACTCAACATCCATCCAGGTGCCACTGGATAAGGCCCGTCCAAATTGCTGCCCTAATTCCGATCCCTGGTACAGTCCAACCTGCCTGATAAGTTCCGTAGTGATATCTTCTGGTTCCGATACAACGGCCATTGTGGCTGTAATGACCTGTCCAAACAGGGGTTCTCCAATGGTCCCCTGCAGCATGCGCAAATATCTGAATCCAGCAACTTGGATGATAAATTTCTCCTCTGTTCGGAGTGATCCATAGGGGCGGGTCTGAGAGATTGCCATCAGGTCACCGTAAGAGAGAGCTCCCCCGGCTAATTCTACCAGGTACCGGGGGGTTAGATATTTAAAATCACTCCATAAACTGGGAACCAGGGCTTCCAGGCCCGGGAAAGGCTGATTGTCACCATGGCCATTATTTCGGAGCACCAACATGGCGTAGGAACCAAAGAACCAGGATCCTGTATCCGTACTTTCTCCATTCCAGCCGCTGAGTGTCCGCCCCATTTCATTCATATCATCAAGATAATCGCCCAGGGGATTTTCACCCCTTTGCGAACTTGATTCAAGGTTGACCTGGGCATTCAGAGCCAGCGGCAGGACAAGCATGAACAACAACAGGTATTTCTGCATCAATTAATCAGTCTCTAAGTATAGCTTAGTATGCGAATAGGTTAAATCTCAGCAGCTCAAAATAGTCGCTGGTCTTAAAACCAACTGTGAGCGGGTCGCGCATAGAGGCACCCGGATAAAAGGCTGCTCGATAAGTATCCTGATGTTTTTTGAACTCAATGGAAAAATCCAGATCCTGGGGGATCTTCAACAGCCCCAATGACAGGTCTCCATTCAGTGCTTTCGTTACTCCTTCGCTGATCATTTTAATGGAACGAGCTGGATGCTGGGTGATCACTGAGTTCCCCTCGCCACGGATGGTGGCCACAGTAGTAATATTTGAATTAATCTCCCTAACCTCCTCACATAAGCCGGCATCCCCTGAAACAAATACAGCGGGGACGCCATAATAGGAAGCAGCCAGGGCATGTAGATAAAATTCTGACATGTCCTGACCATTTAAGGTCATTCTGGCAATACGGGAGGAAGACATGGTATGGGCCAGTGAATTGGAGTTTTGTCCGGCTCGGGAGTGGTACCCGACGAACACAATGGCACCAAAACTGTCATCCAGCTCCTGGATCATTGATAATGGGTGACCTGCCCATCCACGCACAACCCGCGCCAATTCTGGCAATTGATCCAGGATCAGATTGCGGCCAGAATCATGGGCATCTTTAATTAATAACTCAGTAGCTCCAGCTTCTATGGCCGCTTCTGCTGCGGCTGACACTTCGGCAGTCATTTGTTTTTGAAACCAGGAATAATCATTGGGAAAGCCTTTATCGGTTTCATTCCAGTGACCAATTCCAGTGATACCTTCAATATCTGCTGAAATATATACTTTCATGCTGACTCCTTAATTTAAGGACAAATAATCCATGTGCTTTGGGACTCAAGCCAAATAAGCATAAAATCGAATAAATGCATTAAATAATTACTGATGCACCCCGACTGTTTGCTGGGTTAATTATGAGTGTTTCTTGGGGAACAAGGTTCCCGGTACTCGCTTGCAATACTCCGAAAATGCAATTGGATATGCCTGGTCAAGTTGTTGTTCTTCTTTTGGGATCGACTTGAGAATAAGTGAGGCCATGACTATGAACATCACAGCCATAAACAATGAGCTTAGGATCAGGGTCACTCCCAACAATACGAGCTGAGCTGAGAGATACATGGGATGGCGGATCAATTTATAGGGGCCGTGCATAGTCAAATAGTCTGTTTGACTGGGTTTGACACCTGCCAGTCGGAAGCTGCGGCGCAAGGACAGGCGACTCCACAGCAATAGACTGCTACCTAACAGAAAGAGCACAACCCCCACGATCTCAAGCCCCACCTGTAGGGGTGTAGTAGCGAGTGATAAACAAATGAATCTGGGCAATTTAACATTACTGATCATTAAAATTCCGCAGGCTGGGAGTAGGATGATAAAGAACAACAGATTAATAATATTGAAAGTCCAACCGACCCATCCACATTCCGGTCGTTGCAACCGGATTGATCCAGGTGCCAAAAGCAATATCCCACCGGTGACCATAGACACCAGCAGGATGATGATTCCTAATCCGTAACTGACCTGTATTAGCATTTGACTATCAGACATCCTTTGGAAATTCTTGGCCTCATATATCATTGGGCAAAAAATATGCCGTAGCCCATTTAGTCTGAATAATTCATAGCCACGAAGACAAAGTTTTAAAAAATATATGCTTATCAAAAATTATCACTCACCGATGCAAATAATTCTGATTAAAATTACCTTGTTCATAACTTTAATAATCTTCGTGGCTTAGTGTCTATGGGGCAATAATTCATGAATAATGCAGGTTAGCTTGAATTATGGCCATGATCTGCATAACTATGGGGATCTACTGGTGCAAGCCAAACAGGACCTGAAGTGACTGGTGAACTGAAGATCCTGGATGTTGAGCTGGTGTGGGCATGATCAAACAGCCCGATTTCAGTCTACTTTCAGTTGATTTGATAGCGGGATATTCAAAAGGAATAGCCGGACTATTCCTTTTGTGTATATAAATTGTTTTTTTAATCAGATCTTAAAATAGAAAATCAATATTCTTTTCAGACATTTCGAAGGGGATCGGACTGAGCATGCTTACCTGATAAACGGTCTGCCCCAGAACGCCAGGAGCAGGTTCTTTCACCAATCGAAGCAGGACAGAGGTGCCATCTGCAACCTGATAGGCTTCAGCACTCTCTTCAAACACATGTCCATATTTTTCAAAGTAGGCCTGCTTGAATCTTTGGGCATCATACGGATAATCGAAACTATACAGAACCTCTATGGAATGTATGGATATTTTTTCATCACCCTTGACATTGAACCAGATATAAATCTTGGCAATACCCATTTCAGCAATGCGGTAAGAGAAACCTGAAAGCTGCCGATTGTCGACATAGTTGGTCTTGGTAGCACTCTTTTTGTCCTTGAAAACAGATTCCAGAGTTGAGTCCACCTGAGTGGTTGACATGGACCAGTTCAAGCCCCAATAGATATCAGGTGTTTGAGCCAAAGAAATTGAGGTAAACCCAAGCAATAATAGTAAAACGCTAATAATCCTGGCATTCATAGTGAGTCTCCTTTGGGGAAAAAACATCCCATGATCAAGCTTGCACATTCAAGGCTTAAAAGTATGCCTTAAGATATTTTCCGCAAGCACTCATTCATCAGAAGTTCCCCCGAAAAAAGGGTAACTTTCGCTCGCAATTTCCTGGCAACCTTGCTATAATCCATGAGCGCCCTTTCTTTTAGCCCTTTGTAGAGCTAGGTTTTTGGTGAAATCATAGGATAGGGCGCTATCCTTTTTTTAAGGCAACAGGCAGGACCCCCGTTTTTTTACAAAAATAGGCTCCGCCACTTGTACATTCCTGCAAAGCCCTACTCACATACATTTTAAATCAGTTTTCGGGGAACTCCTGTTGTAATATTTAGTTTGGATTGCAGCCAGTAGTTGTTATAAATCGCTTAATAACCAGAATAGGGGAATATTAAGATGCTAAAGTTAATTATTTTTGTATTATTAATGTTATTTGGCATCACAAGTTGTAGTTATTTGTTCGTTAATGGTGAGACTGAAGCAGCACAGGTAGCCACATTCACGGAGGCCATAGCACTTGATGGAGTCTTGTTCAAATATCAAGGTGGAATTGATGTGGTCAGCACAGAGCACCATGAGATTATCGTTTTATTTAGGGAAAAGATTGAGGATTATGACGGATACATGCATCTGGTTCTGCAAGTTGAAGAAGAAGCTTTCCCTGTAACTCTTCCATCCAGTATTAACAAAGCCCAAATAGAGGTATATAAAGATCGTTGTATACTTTCTAACCCATTAGATGGATCGTCCTGGTTAATCGGAACGCCTGAAGGCTTGGAAAAGATTATAAATGAACATGGATCCCTTCTTGAGGGATATGGATTTATCGTCCAATCAATTCCCAATCCTCCTGATATCCCGAACTTGTCAGAGATTCATTCCATGTTTGATATTATTGCCATTCCTGAGCAAAACGATGTGATCGCAGAGGACGATCCTCCACAACTGCCTCCATGCACAACCGTCTCTTGTTCCTACTCTTCAGGGGGAAATGGTTGTTCTGTTACGTGTGCTCCGGGATATACAGTGGAATGTGGCACGCTGGGCTGTTATTGTCGTAAATGTAAGGATCCCACAACAGGTGGTGGGGGTAGTGGTGAATAATTATTTCTATTGAGTCTTTACCGTGGTCATGGGTAGAACGTGAATCTAGAGCCTCGAATAATTTCAGAATATTCGAGGCTTAATTTTGACGCCCCCGCAAAAAGTCCCACCCTGACGATCACTAATACCGATGGGGTTTCCCAACATATTGATCCAGCACCCATGAAACAGACCAGTTATGACCCAGCCGGTGACCATCCATGGTGGGTGGCAGTTCCTGGACCAGATAGAAGGGTAGGTCAATATCCTGAGGATCAATTGCCAACTCTCTAAACGCGCCATCCTGAGCATGTACCGTTCGATGCTGGATCACCTTAATAGACCGGTTCCACTTTGGGTAAACCAGCTTGTCATCAGCATCGTACTGCAAAGATTCACATTGGTCCATCAATCCTGGAAAACCATTTAAGGGCGCCGCGATCACATGGATCTCGGCATCCAAATTGGCCAGGTCTGAGGCCGCATAGGTCACAACGACCCCACCATACGAATGCCCGAACAAAACGAGTTTTTTGTATGATCCGGATCTAAAGATCTTAATTGTTTGAGCGGCCAGACTGGCTGCTACCTGATCAGGACAACGCTCCCAATCATATCTATAAAAAAATAGAGACCCATAGTGAGTTGCCAGATTCTTGAGTCCGGTGACCCATTCATATCCCATTGATTCATAACCATGAACAGCTATCACCAGAACACTGTCATTGTGATGGACTCCATCCTTTAACTCAACGAAACCCAGGGGACTTTCCATGAGTTGGAGACCGGCCCTCCTGATCTCAGTCCCTTCACCCAATACATTGATATCCAAACTGCTTGAGGATCCATTTCTGGTCTTTTGGGGATAGGGGCCTTCAGCGGTGTTCCTGGTGCATTGCCACAAGCTTAATAGCAAGAAAATGAGCAGCGTAATATTAAACAGCCTTAGCTGGAAAGACATTCAGACTCCCTTCTTTTTAAAATACAGGCCCGCCCGCATGGTTGCCAGACCGGGTAAAAACAGCATGAGAAAAAAAACTGCTGCCATACTGTAGTTACTATTGATCATACCCAATACACCGGTTATCATGAGCACAAAGCCCAACAGGAAAAAACTAAATTGCAGTAATTGTTTGGTCTTGGGATTGGTCAGTTTGCGCCGATAAATGAACATGAGCGTCATGGCACCCAGAATAATATAAAAGGCCAGAAATGTGTTCCAGGTCTGGGTTTCCAGGTTCATGGATCGAAAGGCAATTACAGCCGTCAGGATAGAGATTACTCCAGCAACGATCAAATGGAGTGCCGGATGAAACCATTGGGTGGTTTTGATGATCTTATTCATACACTCAATATAGAAGCCCCGTGTCTCAGCTCATATTACAAATCACCTGATCTAACCAGCCATACCGGTAGGAAATGAGCTTATCTTTTGCTAAGATCATCTAACGCAATTAGCCTCACGCAGAGAATATTTGTTCTGGCTTTGCGAGGAGTGAAACCACCGGCAATCTCCAATAAAATGGTGCTCCTTTTTCTGCTCCCGGAGCTCGCCAACCCGCAGAGTTTTTTCTGCCAGGTGCCAGTCCTTGGTCAGGGCTCGTCTGCCACCTTAGGCAAACACAATGATATTTTTTTCGGTCAATGTCTCTCTAAGCCAGCGTGGCGACGGCCGAAGAGTGACCTGAGATAAAGTGTCCACCCAGGCCGGGGTTCAGGGTAACTATTACCAATATCAAAAGTCATACATCACCCAATTATTCGTGTCCATTCGTGTTTGATTAGTGCTGTCCGTGTCAAAAACAATCTATTTTTCTATTTCCTATTTTGGCGCCCTAGCAAAAAGGATTTGCAAAAACACCAAAATACCCTATCTATAATAAATACACCTACTTATGACATATACACCTAAACCTATACATAACAACACTCCGCGTCATTTCGACAGGTGGTCCCTGAGCTCAGTCGAAGGGCGGTTCCTGAGCTCAGTCGAAGGGCGGTTCCTGAGCTCAGTCGAAGGGCGGTTCCTGAGCTCAGTCGAAGGACTCAATGCAAC
>JAJRSW010000115.1 GCA_024278595.1 Fidelibacterota bacterium
GAGTGCTGGAAAAAAATCTCGGTCACCATACAGCTGGCACCTATACCTTAAGTTGGTCAGGAACTGATGCAGCAGGACTGTCAGTCAAATCTGGTGTCTACCTTGTGCAGGTATGGGCGGGCGCGGAATCTGATGTTACTAAGGTCATATTCCTGAAATAATATTATTTAACAAGGGGTGGGTGAGTACATCCACCCCTATTCAACCCACCAAAATCACCTGCCCCCAAGCGTTGTACTGAGTTTATCGAAGTGTCCTGTGGGGGCACAGATGCTTTTTAGGCATCATTCTCTTGCTATACACCTTTTGTACACCTATATTGAAACGAATGAAAAATGGTGAATAGAGGAGTGGCGTAGCATGCAGCAGAATCACAGGAAATTTGAACGAGCTGAACGATTGATCCAATATGCGATAGAAGTTTTTGATCTGGTTGAAATAGTTCCTGCTACCAGCACAGGGCGGTCTATTGGTCGCCGATCTCTTCAGCCCGATACGCCACTTGCTGCACGGTATGGCGAGGCCCAAAGCGCTAGCTCAGCTATCGGCGCGATCCACAGGGGGACACCATGCTGACCAAAAAACAGCGGGCCCTTTACGAGTATATCTCACAGTTCATTCAAACCCATCAAATGGCTCCCACCATTTCTGAGATCCGGGAGTTTTTTGGTCTGGGTTCTAACTTTTCCATCCAGAAGAAGTTGAATATACTCTGGGAAAAGGGCTATATCGGATTTGACAAAAGTAATACTGCCCGCAATATCAGGCTCACCGGTCTGGTGGGGGAAACCATGGTCCTCAATATTTTGGGTGTGGTTACTGCCGGTATCCCCATTGAGGCGATTGAGATCCCGGAACCAGTGGAAGTACCCCGTTATCTCCTGAAAGGGACCAACAACTTTGCGCTGCGGGTGCGGGGGGATTCCATGATGGATGCCAATATAGAGGATGGGGACGTCATCATTGTCAAACCCCAGGCCAAGGCCGATACTGGCCAGATCGTAGTGGCAACCATCAATGGCGAGGTCACGGTCAAGAAATTAGATCTGTATCCTGGTGGTGTAACCCTGCGTCCCTGCAATAACTCCGGCCAGTACAAACCCATTCAAATCAGAGAAGATGATGAGTTTGCCCTCAAAGGGGTCGTGGTCGGTTTGTTGAGGCAGTATCAGGCATGATTTAGGGTCTGTTTTGGCTAATACCCTATGCATAAAAGGGTTCTCACACTCCGCCTTAAAAAGCGGGGTAACTAAGAGCCTGGCCAAAAGCTTTTACAATGGATATGCATTTATCGAATCAATTGCCCCGGCATTTATACCGGGGGTGAAAGATATACAGAGATAAAGGGGCTTTAGCCCAAACATAAATAGGTTAAAGATGAAACATTCAAGAATACAGCAGTATACCCCAACCATCCTCCGCGGTCCTCGGAGTCGCACCAAAGCAGTTCTGGGATCTGCGGTTACCTGGACACGTCGTACACCTGACCGTCAGCATAGGGCTGTTCCTTCGCATAAGAATTTCACTCATCATGGGGCTGTTTCCATAAAACGCCTGGCAGGCTAGATCTAGTATTTCAGAACAATCTGGTGCTTGAAGAATGCAAAATGGTCTAATAAAAAGTGAGGATGACAGACAGCTCAACTCCTTCTTCCTTCTTCCTTTCGACTTTCAGACTTTCGGACTTTCGACTTTAGACTCTAGACTATGAAAAACGTCCTCCATCTTGAGGTCCCAGCCTTTCAGGCCACAGTAGAGCAGGCGGCAAACAGCAACTACCGTAAGCGCCCTGTGGTGGTTTCCTCTGGATCAGGCGGGCGGGCCATCATCCTCTCAGCCTCTGGTGAAGCCCGCAGCGAGGGCATCCACACTGGCATGCTCCTGGGACAGGCTCTCAAGCTGGAACATCGACTCATCGTGGTCGACTCCAACCCCGAGCTGTATCAGCGGGCCATGCAGGCCATTACTAAAAAAGTAGCACCCTACTCACCCTATGTGGAGCCACTGTGCTATGGACAGGTGGCCATTGACATGACTGGCACCACACGGCTGTTGGGACGGATCAAGGACAGTGCCTACCGCATGCACAAAGATATTCGTGATTCCTTCCACCTAACCTCCAGTATTGGTATCTCGGTCAACAAGCTGGTGTCCGCAGTAGCTGCCCGCTACATCCGTCAATATGCCGAGCTTTTCGATGTCCTACCGGGGAATGAGCGCACCTTCCTGGAGCCTCTGGCGCTCAAGCTGCTGCCCGGGATCGGGCAGACCACAGATCGGGTGCTGCTGGAAGAACTGAACTTGCAGACCATCGGGATGCTGGCTGCGGTTCCCATCAACAAACTCATTCTGCTTATGGGCAAGCAGGCCTTGACCTTGCATCAGAAGGCTCGAGGTGTTGATGACAGCCCCGTATTGCCCCCTGAGCAGTGTTTGGAGATCAAAGAGGAGTATACCTTCAGTGAGGATACCAACGACGACAATTTGATTATGGGCGTGGTCTATTATCTCATTGAGAACGGCTGCATCAGATTGCGTCAGCAAAACAAAAGGAGTAACAGTATCCGTATCTTCTGCCGCTATTCAGACAGTAAGGTGGTGACCCGGACCATTCGCCTACCGGAGCCCACCCACCACGAATACTTCATGTTCTACCAGACCCAGAAAATCTTTGAACGTCTTTTTGATCGCCGGATCCGGGTTCGTTATCTTTCCATTGGTTTTGAAAAACTGCTCCAATCCGCCGAACAGATCAGCCTGTTCTCACAGGTCATTGATCCTGATGCCGCCCGCCACAGTGCTTTGCACCAGGCCATGGACAAATTGCGCAGCCGTCACGGTTATTCGGTTGTCAGGTTTGGTTTAACGCACGCGTTAAACAATTAGGAATTACGAATTACGAATTAGGAATTAGGAATTAGGAATTATTATGAAACAGGACAACGTGGTTCAGACCAAGAGTTATGCCTTTGCTTTAAGGATTGTAAAGCTTTACCAGTATTTTGTGAAAGAGAAACAGGAGTATGTGCTTTCAAAGCAATTGCTGAGAAGTGGTACCTCCATTGGGGCAAATGTGGAAGAGGCTATTGGTGGTCAATCACAAAAAGATTTCCAGGCTAAACTAGCGATCTCATATAAGGAAGCCAGAGAGACGCATTATTGGCTCCGTCTTATGCGAGATAGTGGCTATTTGAGCGGAATGCAATCAGAGTCCCTGTTAGCAGATTGCAGTGAGCTATTAAAAATTCTTGGTAGTATCCAACGAACTATGAAAAAGCACAATTCCTAATTCCTAATTCGTAATTCCTAATTGATCATGATCCCCTTAGAAGTCCACAGCCACTACTCCTTACTACGGGGCACTTTGTCGCCGAAGCATTTATGTGATATTCTGATCAAGCAAGGCTACCGGCAGTTTGCCATTGCCGATACCAATAATCTGTACGGCATGATCCATCTCTATCAGACAGCCCTGGAACGGGGGCTGGATATGATCGTGGGTGCGACCCTCAATGATGTCCACCAGCGCAAGGCTGTGCTGCTGGTCCAGAATACTGAGGGCTATTCCAACTTGAGTCGTCTGATCACCCAGAGACATGCCCAGGAAAACTTTGATCTGCTCAAAGCGCTGACTGGTCGTCTCGCTGGTCTGGTAATGATCACCCCAGACCGTGATCTGCTATTGAATTATCGCTCTGAGGATACCTATGTTTCCCTGGAGCCAGGTAGCTATAGCCTGTACCGTTGGGCCAAGGATACAGGACTGTCTACTGTTGCTAACATCCCGGCTTATATGGGGTCCGCACGAGGGCACCATCTGCATCGTATCATGCGCGCCATTGATCTTAATGCCAAGTTGTCCCGCTTACCGGAAGCTGAGCTGATCCCGCTCAATCACTATCTGCACAGTCATGGGGAGACCCTGGATGTGCTGCCCTTTGCCGAGGATGCTCTGGAGCGCACCCGGGAAGTTGCCGCCAAGTGTCAATGGCGACCTGATCTTAATAATTTCATTTTCCCTGAATCCAATGATTCCCGTGATTTTCAGAAGCTCAAGAATCGGGTGTATCTGGGGGCCCGGGAGCGTTATGGTGCCATAACCGATCGCATTCGAGATCGTATAGAGCATGAGTTGAAAACCGTTAAAGAGAAACACTTCTCTAATTATTTCCTTATTGTTGAGGATATCGTTAAACAGTCACCTATCACCTGTGGGCGGGGGAGTGCCGCTGCCAGTATCGTCGCCTATACGCTGAAGATCACCCATGTGGATCCCATTCAACACAACCTTTTTTTTGAACGCTTTCTCTCGCCTGGGCGTAAGGATCCGCCTGATATCGATGTGGATTTCCCCTGGGATACCCGGGATGATATTCTGGAGTATACCTTCAAAACCTATGGTGACTCACATTCTGCCATGATCTGTAACCATGTGACCTTCAAAGCCCGGGCAGCTATTCGTGAGGTGGCCAAGGTTTACGGCCTGACCGAGGGCGAGATCGGTATTGTGACCAAGCGGCTATCACATCTATGGTATGTGAGTGATCCATTTCGGGAACTGGCCACCAATCCACTGCTCAGCGATCTGGATCTCCAGGATCCCTGGCCGGAGATCATTCGCAATGGTTTCTACCTGGCTGGTTTCCCGCGTTATCTCAGTGTTCATCCCGGTGGGGTAGTCCTGACCCCCAATGAGATATCCAGCTATGTGCCCATCCAGCGCGCGCCTAAGGGCGTTCAGATCATCCAGTGGGAGAAGGATCAGGCCGAAGATTTTGGTCTGGTGAAGATCGATCTGCTGGGTAATCGTTCGTTGGCAGTTATCCGGGATATTCTGACAGATGTTCACACTCACTATGGTGTGGATATCCCATATTGGAAGCTAAATCCCCTGGAAGATTTACGAACCCAGGAACTCATTCGTACTGCCAGTACCATGGGCTGTTTCTACGTAGAGTCACCGGCTACCCGGCAGCTCCTGAGTAAAATGAAGACCGGTGACTATGAAAACCTGGTGATCGCCTCCAGCATTATCCGGCCGGCTGCCAATAAATGGATCCGTGAATTTGTCCGACGGCTTCACGGTGGTGCCTACGATCCGCTTCACCCCTTACTTGATGAAACCCTGAAAGAGACCTATGGGATAATGGTTTACCAGGAAGATGTAACCAGGGTTGCTATGCGGATAGCTGGTTTTAATGCAGATGAGGGCAACGAGTTACGCAAGGTTATGTCCAAGAAGCATAAGGCAGCCAAACTCCGGGATTATTGCGAGAAATTCGCTTCAGGAGCTCGGCAGAACGGCATAGCTGATGATATAATCGAGACGCTGTGGGAGATGATCATGTCCTTCTCCGGTTACTCATTTTGTAAACCCCATTCTGCGTCCTATGCGCTGGTCTCTTTTAAATCGGCCTATTTGAAGGCCCATTATCCGGCTGAGTTCATCGCATCGGTGATGAGCAATCTGGGGGGCTACTATTCAACATTCGGTTATTACTCAGAGGCACGTCGCTTAGGCCTGAAAGTGTTACTGCCCAATATTAACGTTTCAGAGATCAGACATACAGGCCTGAACGACTGGGTCCAGATCGGTTTCATGCAGCTCAAGGGGATTAAACGGACAGCACTGGAATATATAATCACCGAACGAGTGGCGAATGGACGCTTTATCTCATTCGAATCTTTTCTGAGGCGGATGCCGGAATTGGATCAGTCTGATGTACGTATACTTATTAAGGCCGGATGTTTTGATGGGGTCGCAGGAATGGCAGAGCGACCCAGGCTCATGTGGCAACTATACCAGGCTAAAGCGCAGCAACAGCGCCGGGGCAAGCCGGTTTCGCTATTGGAGTTGAATGGCCGTGACAATTATTACCTTCCTGATACTGGAGCCTATTCAGAGCAGACCATGCTCATGCATGAATCTGATGTTCTGGGCTTTCTCATCTCACGCCATCCTTTGAGCCTGTATGAAAAATTGCTGCGCCATCTGGCCTATGTCCGAGCCTGTGATCTTCGCAAGTACATTGGGAAGGAGGTTCCGGTCATCGGGTGGCTTATTACCGGAAAGGTAGTCCACACCAAGCATGATGAACCCATGGAATTTATCAGCTTCGAGGATACAACGGCCATCTATGAGACTGTCTTTTTCCCGGAGGTCTACCGCAAATTCTGTCGGATGCTCAGCAATGCGCGACCCTATCTTCTGCGGGGGTTGGTGGAGGAAGACTATGGGGCTATATCGTTGACAGTCAGGCACATAGAGTTTCTTGATAAAGTACGTATCCCACGTCAAATCGACCAACCACGTCCCAGTCAATTACAAGCGGGTCACCCATCATCTCATAGAACTTGTCGCGATGAAGTTTTGTAGGAGCGAAGACGGACTTATGAAACTCAGCAACTCATAAACTCATGGAACTCAAAAACTTGTCGCATCGAAGCTCCAGCGAAGCGATGACGGACTCAAAAACTCGTTGCATTTGCAATATAAACACATATACTTGCACATATATGTTAGGAGGCCAATTGTGGGACAGGTAACCATATATTTAGAGAAGCAAATTGAACAAAAGATGAGAGCCAAAGCCAAAATGGAAAATCGTTCATTGAGCCAGTGGATTTCCTCGTTGATCAAAGAAAGAGTCGACAATGAGTGGCCGGATCATATTGCAGAAATGTCAGGACAGTGGGAAGAATTCCCCACTCTCGAAGAGTTACGATCTGAGCAGGGTGAAGACGCTGATAGGGAGGAGATTTAAGTGTTTGTATTGGATACCAACACTTTGATCTATTTCTTCAGGGGTCAAGGTGAGGTAAAGTCAAACCTGCTGTCTCACGCACCTCAGGACATCGCTGTCCCGACCATAGTCGTTTATGAGTTATTTGTAGGGATAGAAAAGTCACCCTTTTCTGAGAAACGCAGCAAGCAGCTTCATCAGCTAATTAATACGATCAACCTTTTGCCTTTTGACTTATCATCCAGTATTCATGCTGCCGGAATCAGAGCTCACTTGGAAGCCCTTGGACAGAAAATAGGACCTATTGATACTTTGATTGCAGCTACAGCCCGAGCTAACCGCGGGATATTGGTGACACGGAATACCAGAGAATTTATTCGTGTCCCTGATTTAGCTATTGAAAATTGGTATGACCAAACAACTCACTACTAAAGCCCGATAATCCCTCAACTCATAACACTCAAAAACTTGTCGCATCGAAACTCCAACAGAGCGAAGACGGACTCACCAACTCACTGCATCCACAACGCCGGTCCAATGTCCGGTATTGGATGGCCTCAGAGATATGGTCAGCCTGAATCTGATCTGATCCACCAAGATCTGCGATAGTACGGGATACTTTGAGAATCCGATCATAAGCCCGGGCACTCAAACCCAGATTCGTGATGGCGGTTCTGAGTAACTCGGCCGACGTCTTATCAATCAGACAGATCGTGCGGATCATTTTGGGGGACATGTCGGCATTGGAATGAATGTGGGCATCCTTTATAAAACGCTTGATCTGGAGATTCCGAGCTTGCTGAACCCGCTGTCTGACAATATTCGAGGCCTCTCCGTCCTCCTTGGCCGATAGTTCCTCAAAGGGGATGGCTGGAACTTCAATATGCAGGTCGATCCTGTCCAATAAGGGTCCGGAGATCTTGGCCATATATTTCTGAATGGACACACTATTGCAGGTACACTCGTGGCGTGGATCACTGCTATAACCGCAGGGACACCCTTGTGTTGCCATGTTGCCATCCGTGTAAAATCAAGGTGTTACGTCGATTAACGGGGTTTCCAAGAACACCTCAAAATCTCGGCCACCACCTGAGACTAAAACGATTAGAAAAAGGTATGCTGCAACAAGACTTAGCAAAAATGCTCAGTGTGAATAAACAAACTATTAGTAATTGGGAACAGGGATACACTCAACCACCGTTACGTCTATTGAAAAATATCAGTACTTTTTTGGGGTACTGCTATTTTGAGAGACCTGCGATTACAATAGCTTTGAGGATAAAGCACACACGTAGCTATCTATTAGGAATGGATGTCTATACATTTGCCAAATACACGAGTATTGATCCGTCATCAATTATGGCTTGGGAAAGAGGAAAGCGTATCCCAAACAAGATTTCTTGTCAAAATTTGTCTTCTGCCTGTGGTGTGAATTTCGAGTAGGTGATTATAACCATTTTTGTTGTTGTGCAGCTACTAATAGCAAATAATATCGTGAAAAAAACAGTAAACAATAATTCAGACAATACCTAAAACCCACCTAAGAGAGAAAAAATGCAATGCTTCATTTCCAATCCACCTGTATCCTGGTACCATACCTTTATCAAATGTCTCGAATGAGCGTTTATCATCATTTAAAACATTTTTATAATATCCAGCCCAAATAGGTTTTATATCGGAATCTGGGACATTTTCTTGACATGAATAATCCTTGATATTTAACTCCTTACAGCATATATTCGTACAAAATTATACATACTTTGTGGGTAATTGTCTAATATGGTCCATACTTTCAAGTTGAGTCCATATATTTCTGTAAAATAGAGGAGAGTTAAAAAAAGCTAATAAAAAGGCCACGGTTTTCAATTAATTTTGAAATCGACAATAATCAAAAAGGAGAAAACC
>JAJRSW010000116.1 GCA_024278595.1 Fidelibacterota bacterium
AACTTTCCGAAATTCTACAAATCGCGGATATACTCGATAGGTAATACACCTCTATTATTCTAACTCACTCATCTTCAGTGACTTACACTATTACTCAATTCTTAAAGCGTAAACTCAGGCTAGATCAATTGAATATTTATTTACTTTTCTACCAGGGATGATCTGAGTATGGGCATGGCTAACGTCCCCGGTGACTGCCAGAATATTATCGATCCCTAAATAATTCAATTCGATCAGGGCATCCTCTGTTTCCTGTCGGGTAAATCCCCGACAAAGAATATGAGGCACTGTTTCAACGTTATAGCGGTACTTGATCGCGGCACATAGCCCCAGGGTTCCAGGACGTTTACGTTGGATCTGCCTTTTATAGCTTCCATCCATTTGCTCAAGATAGATGGAGTCTGCAGCATGGCTGGTAACATCAATGAATGGGGGTTTAAAATCGATCAATTCATCGATCACATTGTAGATTTCCCGAGCACTTTTTCCTCGGAAGGGAGGAATAATCTCATAGCTGATGAGTGGTTCGGTGGCTTGTGCTAGTATATCTATTATTTTCATTCTTGACTATATTCAAATCTAATTCTTACACCCATTAAATGTTTCAGCCCGCACTATGGCTTATTTTTAGCAAAGTGCAAGGTAATAATCTTTTTGAGGTGCTTTCGGATGGTTTGTGAGGGATTGTTTTGGGGGGAGGTTAGTCGAAAGTAGAAAGTAGAAAAGCTTGCCGGGCCGAAGCCGAACCCCGCCAACGGTGGCGGGAGAGGCGAAGACCGGTCAAAAAGCCTGCCGGGGAGGCGTCTTGTGAGGGCAAAGCTGAAAGTGAAGACCCAAGCCGAGAGGCGGAGACTGGGAGAAAGTGGAAATCTGCGCTATCCTTGGTGCTATATGAATTCTTTAAGTAATTTGCTCACAGCACTTTAACCCAGATACCTCTCATCGTTTCACTCTGGAAGACTCTGTTGGAACATTTTTTACCCCCGCCTGCCCGATCACCGAGTGTTCCGGCGGCGTTAGCCGGAATGTATCGAGGTGACTGGTGACGAGTGAAAAGCAGTGAAAAATTAAAGGTGAAAAGTTAAAAATTAGGAGCAGTCCCAAGGTCGAAGGTCGAACAGCTACTCAGAGGTCGATTCCATTTACTTTTCTGGAGATTGTTTGAAGAAAGGGTTTTGATTTTATTTATCATGAGGGAAGATAATAAGGAGTCGAAAGTGTGAAAGTCGAAAGTGAAAAGAAGTGACGAGTAACCAGTGACGAGTGACCCGGCTCTGCAAAGCTACGCCGTGGCAAGCGAGTGACGGGTGACAAGCGGGAACTCGGTCACCGAGTGATTTCGAAGAAATCGTATCGAGGTGGGGTTTTTTATTTCTCGCAGAGCCCGCTGAGCGTTGCATTGAGTCCTTCGACTGAGCTCAGGAACCGCCTGTCGAAATGACGCAGAGCTTTTGTACTTCAGAATAATCTGTGTTTGATCTGTGATCATCTGTGGCTAACAGGTTTTTGGTTGGGAAGTTGGGATCTCGCAGAGCCCGCTGAGCGTTGCATTGAGTCCTTCGACTGAGCTCAGGAACCGCCTGTCGAAATGACGCAGAGCTTTTGAGCTTCAGAAATATCTGCGCTTGATCTGTGATCATCTGTGGCTAACAGGATTATAAGTCCAGGTGTTCTTATACTCTCGCGGAGACGCAGAGAGCGATTGAGGGTGGTTGAAAGTAGCTAAAAGTTCAAATAATTATGGAAACTATTTTACGGACTCGATTTGCATCCACTCAATTACGCCTGCTGGCGTTACGCCTACTAGCGTAATTAAAGGACGCGTTTCACGAATTTTTTAAATATGGGATCAGCAAACTCATAATTTGGTTGGTTCTGTTCAATAATACCATCTTCAATAAATACACCTATCGCTTTTTGAGTACTCGAAACAGCTCCAAGATCAAAAGTTAAAGTCGTTTGTTTTGAATATATTTCTTTTACTGATTGACTAAGAGCTTTAAGTACCTTTTTTCGATAACTCGTTTGCTTGCTGATCAATTCCCAATAGTAATCTGCCTTAAAGGTTAAAATTTGCTCTATGGCATCATCAACATCTCTAATTGTTACCTGATTTTTCCGGGATAGTTGACCTGACTGCCATATCTCATACCCAATAAATTGAATGTAGTATGGTATATTTTGGGCTCCATTTATCAGATATTCAGCTGTATCCTGCCCCATGTGTATCCCCGATTCACGAAACCTATCAATTAAAAATTCTATTGATTTGCTCTCTGCAATGGCATTCAGATTCATTACAGTAGCTGCATTATAGAAAGCTCTATTTCTGTTGTTAAACATGTCCCTCAACAGATGTGTTTTACTCCCCAGAAACAAGTAGGTGACATTTTGGTGGTGCTGAATGACACTCCTGAGCTGTTTCTCAAAACTCTCCCCATTCAGTTTTGTAATTTCCTGAAATTCATCAAAAACAACGATCCATTTCTCGCCCTCGGCAGCAAGCTTCTCCGGTAGATTAATGATATCGGATAAGGTTCTTTCCTTATCCTCTCCTGCTACCCACTTAAGTGAAAAGGTTGCTGTCCCGGCACTGTCAAAAGCAACTGAAGGAATTACACCGGTGATATACTTGGCGATTTTTTTAACCACTGTTTCTAATGATTGATTCTGCTTTTCAGCAATGGTTCCTGCATAATTATTGATAAATGTGTCGCGCGAATAAACACTCATCATATCCAAATAGATGGTTGTAAAACCCTCTTCGTCAAGTTCCTGTAATACTTTATTGACAAGTGATGTCTTACCATAACGTCTCGGAGCATATAATGTTATGTTATTCCCACCAATAAGTATCTGTTTGATTCGCTGTAATTCATCTTCTCGATTATAAAAGAAGTGGCCTGATACAACCGTGCCAAATTTAAATGGATTCATATACATCTTCGGGAATATATATGAATGATTAATTTCGGAAAGCGTTATTTCACATAGCGGGAGCTTGGCAGGAGCTAAAAATTAAAAGTAAGAAGTTAAAAGTGACGGGTGACAAGCGGGTACTTGGACACCGAGTGATTTTGGAGAAATCGTATCGAGGTGAGGTTTCCCTCTCGCCGGTCTTCGCTCTCCGAGCTACGCCCTGACAAGCAGAGCCGCTGAGACGCCGAGAGCGATTCGTCAAACTTCTGAATCAAGTTGACTGATAGCAGCTGATATCACCGGCAAATAGGCTGGGAATTTTTGGTAAATCGCAATGGACTCGGTCTCACTATAGGTGTGTGCCAATAAATTGCGTGCCTCCAGCATATCCAGAAACACTTCCTCATTACTTATCAGTTCGATACGATAGGCCTCCTTAAAGGTTTGTCTCGGAGAGTTCACGCGAATACCATGGTATTCTTCCAAAAAAGCTTTAAGTGTCTTCCAAAGCAGTTCGTAGGTAAACTCAAATCTTTGGATTGCTGCATCACGAATAATATCCGTCTCAAATTCCTTCAAAATTTTCTCAAATTGTAACCGGGCTTTCTTGAGCTTTTCAAAATTTCGTTTATATTTTTCCATATTCATATTACCAGCTCCCGATAGTTACGCAAAGCGACCTGCCTAAACTCTTTGCTAACGGTACCAAAGTCAACCAAATCAATATTCAATAAGGTGGGAATTAATTCAAGTTCGTCACGCATGGCAATCATAATGCCTGGCTTAATACGGGTATCTGCAATAATTCCAATATCAATATCCGATCTGGCGTTATAATCATTCCGGGCCCGCGAGCCAAACAGGATCAATTGGTAATTCATGTTCATGTGCTCGGCAATAATTTGACTGATCCGATCAAAAACCCATTCTAGCTCCTGTTTTTTTCCATCCTCACACATAGCACCAATTTATCCACGATGAGTAGCTATACCAACAAAACATGGGAAAGAGACCAGTGCCTGGTTGAAGGTGATGAGTGACGGGTGACCCGTCTGCGCCCATTGGGGCTTCGCCGTGGCAGGCGAATTGGGGGGTGACAAGCGGGAACTTGGTTACCGAGTGATTTCGGAGGAATCGTATCGAGGGGGGGTTGGGATGCCGGCCCCTGAGTGATTACGGAGTAATCGTATCGAAGGGGGTTTGGAGGTTAGGGAGGCCATGAATCCAGATGAACTCAATGTCCCATGTAAGGAGGCTGAGCTTGTCGAAGCCCCGGTCCTAATTGGTTGAGGTCCGGCATTTCGATGAACTCAATGTCCTTTCCTTTGCCAGGAGGCTGAGCTTGTCGAAGCCCCGGTCCTGATTGGTTGAGGTCCGGTCATTTCGATGAACTCAATGTCCTTGCTATGTAAGGAGGCTGAGGCTCTCGAAGCCCCGGTCCTAATTGGTTGAGGTCCGGTCATTTCGATGAACTCAATGTCCTATCCATGTAAGGAGGCTGAGCCTGTCGAAGCCCCGGTCCTAATTGGTTGAGGTCCGGCATTTCGATGAACTCAATGTCCTTGCTATGTAAGGAGGCTGAGCTTGTCGAAGCCCCGGTCCTAATTGGTTGCGGTCCGGCATTTCGATGAACTCAATGTCCTATGTAAGGAGGCTGAGCTTGTCGAAGCCCCGGGCCTAATTGGTTGAGGTCCGGCATTTCGATGAACTCAATGTCCTTGCTATGTAAGGAGGCTGAGCTTAAATCGCTCCAGGTGGTGCTTGAGTTGGGACATGGGTATGGCGAATATTTTCTCAGCCATTTGAAAGTCATGATCGCCGGCGTGAATGACAAATAGTAGCTCAAGATTGAGGTCTGTTAGGCTAATACGCATGGACGGAGTAATTTTAGGAGACACTGTTCTTTTTACTTCAAAACCGATGGACCGCCCCTGCACAAAAACCAGCAAGTCAAGCTCCGCCCCGGCATGGGTGGCCCAAAAATAGGCATCATTGGCTTCAATATTAAGTTGATCCAGAATTTCCCCTAAAACAAAGCCTTCCCACGATGCGCCAATTTTGGGATGTCTTTCCAGGTCCGCCAGGTTGCCAATCCCCAGTAAACTATGCAATAGTCCAGAATCTTTTATATAGACTTTGGGAGCCTTGACTTGTCGCTTGCTTATATTTTGATGCCAGGGTTTTAATTGCCAAACTACCAGGGCATCGGTTAATAAATCAACGTATCTTTTGACCGAAGGTTGGGAAATACCAAAGGCTCTGGCCAATTCACTGCCGTTCCAG
Source organism: Fidelibacterota bacterium (assembly GCA_024278595.1). Taxonomy (GTDB): domain Bacteria; phylum Fidelibacterota; class UBA8477; order UBA8477; family JABMPR01; genus JABMPR01. Next base: position 5,203 of record JAJRSW010000116.1, read on the forward strand.
ATCTGTCCATGATAATGGGCTAGCATATTCCAGAACCGGGAAAGCATTATGGCTGGGATGCTGAACCCCAATTGGGGAATGTCCCGTTCCAGAAACGTCCTGATAAAGTTTTTTCTCCAAGCCAGACTGGCTGCTTCGGACGGTGCCAGGAAGGACCGGGGGAATCCACCGCGAAGCCATACTTTCGTACCCTCTTTCCGATCTATTTCAGCTGAGCTAAATCCGTTGAGTGTTTGATAAGATATCCGCCCGGCTAAACTTTCGGAGCTTTGTTTTAACAGATTGGGAGCGGCTGATCCTAAAATGAGAAATTGGGCCCGGGGCTCCCTCCGATCAACCAGCACGCGTAATAGTGGAAATAATTCCGGTTTTCGCTGGACTTCATCAATGATAATCAGTCCGTTTAAACCCTGGAGGCTTAGTTTGGGTTCTTCCAACCTTGCCAAATCTTCAGGATCCTCCAGGTCAAAACGATGTACAGATCCGTCAAGCAGTTTTTCAACCTCATAAGTGATGGTCGTTTTCCCCACCTGCCGGGCACCAATAATCGCCACAACAGGATTTTGAGCCAGGGCACTTACGATCCGGGATACCTGGGTTGGTCGGGACAATATCATGGCTTAATATACCTTGATATTTGAATATGACCTATTGATATTTCAATATGTCCTGTGAGTCAGGAGCTAATTATTAATGCTCGCCCTTGGGGTGTGATTCTTTGCTGAAGACAGGTTAAAGCGTCTTCGCGAACGAATGGAATGAGTGCGGCGATCCGTGGGGAACCCTATACCCCTCCCCAAAAAAACCTCTGCGCTCTCTGCGAACTCTGCGAGAGCTAAAAAACCCCAGTACTAAAGATTACCACGCCCTGCGGGCTCGCAAAGACAGGTTAAAGCGTCTTCGCCCAGACAGGCGCAAAGACCGAGATTTCATGGCATTTGGTATTATTTAGATTATCGCAGTGGTGCGAAAAGTTGAGCCAGGTCAGTTTCATTGAAAATTGATTTTGCATCGGTCTTCCCCTTGCCATAGATCCCTTCAGCAAGCAGCTTCTTTTTATCCTGGAGGGCCAGGATCTTTTCTTCAACTGAATTTTCAACAATCAACTTGTATATAAAAACTGCCTTGTTCTGTCCAATCCGGTGGGTGCGATCTGCCGCCTGGGCCTCCACCGCCGGATTCCACCAGGGATCATAAATGATTACCGTATCAGCCTCGGTCAGATTCAACCCTAGCCCCCCGGCCTTGAGACTGATGAGAAACACATCCGTTTTACCGGACTTAAATTCATCGATGACCTGCTCACGTTTACGGGTTTGCCCGGTGAGCTTGCTGTAGGTGATCCCCTGTTTTTCCAACTCCGGTTCGATCAAGGCCAGCATACTGGTAAACTGAGAGAATAACAGCACCCGCCGACCCTCCTCCAGCATTTCCGGCAACATATCCATGAGCAGTTCCAGTTTTGCTGAATGTTTGACCTTCCCGGCCTGGGTAAGTTTCAATAAGCGGGGATCACAACACACCTGCCTAAGCTTCAGGAGCGCATCCAGAATGGTGATGTGGCTGCGGGCCAGTCCATTCTTGGCAATGGCCGACCGCACCTTCCTTTCCATGGAGATCCGGATACTCTCATAGAGCTTCGATTGGGCTTCACCCAATTCAACACTGCGGGTCAATTCTGATTTTGCCGGCAGATCCTTGAGCACCTCATCCTTGGTCCTGCGCAACAAGAAGGGGGCCACTCTCCTGGCCAGGGTTCTGGCCAGATCCTGCTGTCCGTGTTTTTCAATGGGGGTCCGGAACAGAGTGTTGAACGTGCGCTCATCGGATAAAAATCCCGGCATGAGAAAATCATACAGGGACCATAACTCCCCCAGGTGATTTTCCATGGGCGTTCCAGTGAGACACAAACGGTGCCGGGCCTTTAATTGACGAATGATCTTCGAAGCTCGCGCCTTGGGGTTTTTCACCATCTGCGCCTCATCCAGAATGACGTAGTACCAATCATGCGCCTTGAGTCGTTCGTGATCCCGGGGCAGTAAAGGATAGGTGGATAACACAATCTGGAAGTCACTGATGGAGTCAAAGCGTTCATGTCTCCCAGTGCCCTGGAGGGTGAGCAGCTTGAGCCCCGGCGTGAATCTCTCGGTCTCTCTGCGCCAGTTGCTCATGAGACTGGTGGGGGCAATAATCAGACAGGGACCCGCCAGCCGGCCCTGCTCCTGCTCGATGAGCAGGTGGGTCAGAACCTGAACTGTCTTACCAAGCCCCATATCGTCGGCCAGGATGCCATTCAGATCATACTCCCGCAAAAACTGAAGCCATTCGACCCCGGTCTGCTGGTAATCCCGCAGCTTGGTTCCCAGACTCTCAGGCAGCTTCACCGATTTAATACCTGAAAAATCCCGTAATTTCTGCCCCAGCTTCAGAAGCTCCCGGGCTCCTTTGATCTGCAATTGCTCATGTTGCGCTTCCAACTCGGCCAGTTGAGCCGCATCATACTTGCTGATCCGGAAGCTTTCACCAGCAGATTCATAATTAAATAACTCCTGGAGGGTTTGAACCACCGGCATGATCTGGTGCTTCTGAAGTAATACATGATCATTTGCAGAAATTGGAATAGCCAGTGTCTCGGGAATATCATCAATCAGATAGTTGTCCAATATCTCGGCGATCAGGGGTACCATGGGGTGTTTCTGCCCATTAATATCAATGTCAAAACGGAGTTCGAACCAATCATTCCCGGTCTCCTCCAGTCCGGCATACCAATCATCGGGTTGCTCAAATGACAGCGCATAGCTTTCATCATAAATGAGTTCCCAACCGGCTTTTTCCAGGCGAGGAATTTCATGCTCGATGAATTGATGCCAGCGGGTGGCACTTTGGATGGGACTGGCAGCGGCACTATAGAAGAAAGGAGGCTGGCCATTGTCTGAGACCAGCTTGAAGCCCAGATCCTTCAACATCAGGATCCATTTATCTTCACGTTCCAGATCTCGCTGGATCTGAAATATTTCCAGTCCTCGTTCAAGTCTGGTCAGGGCCAGGCGCGGCAGGATCTCAACTGGATGATCAGCATAATTGAACTGTAATTTCAGGGCGTGGAATTGATACTCTTTCACGGTGGTCTGAAAGAGGGTTAAGCGGGGGGTCATGCCCTCGGCAGTAATATTGGTAATGGTGACCGGGGTCGGTTTGGGGATGTTCAGTTGCGGATAGGAGATGGCCAATCTGCGGCTGAACTGTTTGACTGCCGTTTCCGGAAGAGCAGGTGCATTCAGGATCGTTTCCAGTTGGGCCATTGAAAATCCCGGGTCTTTGACGGATCCGATGAGCCGGTTTTTAATATCAATATAGAGGACCGGATCAGTGAGGAGCAATTTCATGGATGGGCTTTCAAAAACCGGCTGCAGTTGTATATTTCCGCTCTGTATTGGCTGCCAGCGCAGTTCCATGGTCTCAGTTGGCCCCAGGGTAAAGGGCTGATCAGCTTTATAATTCAGCCAGTAGCAGTGTCCCGTTTTCACGACCTGCTGGATGAGGTAGGCACCCAGTTTCCCCACTATGGTGCTGGTTTCGGCGTGGTACTGCGTTAATGCATTCAGCATACGCAGGGCTTCTCGGTCATGCTCCAGATAGTTCCCCACAAAACTTTCAAACATAAGTGCGTTGGCGAGATTACGCGGCTTTATCAGCCCGCCATTTTGCTTGTGGTAGCTATACTTTACCGAGAGCTCATAGATCCCGTTCTTGGCTCCGTATTGCAAAAGATAGATCAGGAAATGGATCTTGTTATTGTTGTCGGGAACCGCAGGAACGGTCTTGTTTGCCAGCGAGTCAAGCCAGCTTAACGAGTTGGATGCCTGACCGGGAAACAGCTCCAAGGAGTCCAGCAGTTTCAGACAGGCGGCCACCACATGTTTGCAGTTAAAGCCAATGGGACAAGAACAATTTCCATCCAGGGTGATATCAGAATAGGAAAATTTTGGTTGATCGCCCTCAATGGTGATATTCACCAGGTAGGGGTAAGAGCCAGACCCCTGTACCATGGCATGAAATGAGATATAGTCCGAAAATTCCTCCTCGATCTCGAGCTGACTGACGCGACCACTGACAAAATAAGACACACCGCGCCCGTAGTAGGTTGAGCCGCATTCTTGCTTGATATCCTGGCGGGTTATTTTCATTGTGTTATAAATTCTGGCTGCATGGTTATCACCGGACTGATAAGGGTTGATTGTTCAGGGCTTGGCCTCTTATGGCAGGGGCTGGGATTATAATATTTGGATACCAGATTATTAAATGCTTGCCAGGGTCTAGCCGAATGGCGAAGCCAGATCAAAAGCCGAAAGTTGCGGGAGGGCCAGATCTTTGTCAGATAGCAGCTGGTCCACAGGATCAAGTGGCCAGGGGATCTTTAGCTCGGGATCGTGGGGCTGGAGGCCGGCATCGGATTCCGCATGATAAAAAGCATCGGTTTTGTATTGAACAATAGCGGTTTCACTGGTGACGATGAAGCCGTGGGCAAAGCCGCTGGGTATAAATAATTGGTGGTGGTTCCCGGCACTCAATTCGGCTGAGGCAAATTGTTTGAAAGTGGGCGAATCAGGCCGAATATCCACAGCCACATCCCAGATAGTACCCTGGACAACCCGCACTAATTTAGCCTGAGCGTGGGGTGCTCGCTGGAAATGTAACCCACGAATCACTCCCCTACTTGATTGTGATTCATTGTCCTGAACGAATGTGACTCCCGGGAGGAATTCCTCAAAATCAGCTTGCTGGTATGACTCCATGAAATAACCTCTAGAGTCGGCGAATACAGTCGGCTCGATAAGCAGTACGTCTGGGATAGCTTGGGGGGTTATTTTAAATTTCATGGAAAAGGCCGCCGATTTTAAGTTAAAAGTTAAAAGTTGGGTGGTTGAAATTATGCTTTTGGGACTTTTAGCCTGCATTATTCATGAATTATTGCCCTGAAGATACTAAGCCACGAAGATTATTAAAGTTATGAACAAGGTCATTTTAAACAGAATTATTTGCATCTGTGAGTGATAATTTTTGATAAGCATCTATTTATTTTTTCAACTTTGGGCCTTCGTGACTTAGTGGCTATGAATTATTCAGGTTAGGTTTTTCTTTGATGTTCTGATGATTGCACCGATAATATTCATTCTTCACTCTCAGTAATGAGTACATCTTTTTTGAGATCCCCTGTCCGTTTTAACAGTCTTAGCCAGTAGTTTGTTTCACGAGCTTCTTTGAGGGAGATACTCATTTTTGCAATGAAGTCCTGCTTGGATTGAGCCGCAGTTGCTTCCGCTACAAATGCACCAATCGAAGTGCCTGAACGCAGCAGTTGTTTGCCAAGAGTGTACTCTCTTTTCTCATTCTGCAGATACTTATATAACCCAATGATCTGAACTGAGAATTCAAAAGTGCGTTTCATAATATCAGATTTTGACTGAAGCTCCATCACTCAACCTATCAACTTTCATCTTTCAACTTTTAACTTTTAACTTCTAACTTCTAACTTCTAACTTCTAACTTCTAACTTCTGACTTCTAACTTCTGACTTCTAACTTCTGACTTCTAACTTCTGACTTCTGACTTCTGACTTCTAACTTCTGACTTCTAACTTCTGACTTCTAACTTCTGACTTCTGACTTCTAACTTCTGACTTCTGACTTCTAACTTCTGACTTCTAACTTCTGACTTCTAACTTCTGACTTCTGACTTCTAACTTCTAACTTCTGACTTCTGACTTCTAACTTCTGACTTCTGACTTCTGACTTCTAACTTCTAACTTCTGACTTCTAACTTCTGACTTCTAACTTCTGACTTCTAACTTCTAACTTCTGACTTCTGACTTCTAACTTCTGACTTCTAACTTCTGACTTCTAACTTCTGACTTCTGACTTCTAACTTCTGACTTCTAACTTCTAACTTCTGACTTCTGACTTCTAACTTCTAACTTTTAACTTTTCACTCGACGCCAACTCTACAGGTTTTCAATATCAGCAATCTTTAGGCCTTGGCGCCGCTCCAGGGTCTGGACGAACTGGGAGGCATCCAGGAGGGAATCGAAGGTGCCGGTATCCAGCCAGGCGAAACCACGTTGCATGATCTGGACCTGGAGGTTCCCGGTTTCCAGATAATGCTGATTCACAGTTGTGATCTCAAGTTCACCGCGTGGGGAAGGTTTGATACTTCCGGCTACTTGAATCACTGAGTTGGGATAGAAATAGAGTCCTACCACAGCGTAATTGCTTTTGGGGTCGCTGGGTTTTTCTTCAATGGATAGGGCTTTCCCGGATTCTTCGAATTCGACTACCCCATAGCGTTGGGGATCTTCCACATGGTAGGCAAAGACCACAGCATCCCCTGCTTCAGCAACGATCCGGGTGCTTTCTTTGAGCATATCGATGAGACCGTGTCCGAAAAAGATATTGTCACCCAGGATCAGACAGACATCATCAGCTCCAATAAATTCTTCACCCAGAATAAAGGCCTGGGCCAAACCATCCGGACTGGGTTGGACCACATAGGAGAATTTGGCATTGAACCGGCTCCCATCGCCCAGGAGCTGCTCAAAACGAGGCAGGTCCTCCGGGGTGGAGATGATCAATATCTCATTGATCCCGGCCAGCAATAAAGTCGAGAGCGGGTAGTAGATCATGGGTTTGTTGTAGATGGGTAAGAGCTGCTTTGAGACGACCCGGGTAAGGGGGTGTAATCTGCTGCCAGCTCCCCCTGCAAGTACGATACCTTTCATGATCCACTCCCCAACCTTTCCTGCTCGTATATTTTCTTCTCTTGCAAACGGGTCCACCAATCCTTTTGTTCCAGATACCAGTGGATGGTCTCTTCAAGGCCGGCCTTGAAGCTACGACCTGGGTTCCAATCTAGATCAGATCTGATTTTGCTGATATCCATGGCATACCGTTGATCGTGTCCAGGGCGATCTTTCACATAGGTAATCTGGTCACGGTAACTATTACCGGCTTCTAACGGTCTAATCTTATCCAAAACAGCACAAATCGTTTCAACCACCCGGAGGTTGGTAACCTCTTCTTCCCCGCCTATCAGATAGGTCTCACCTAGATTCCCATTTTGAAATACTTGATAAATTGCATCGCAATGATCCTCCACGTGGAGCCAGTCACGAATATTCAAGCCGTCACCATATATGGGAAGTGATTTGCCAGAGATGGCATTGATGACCATGAGGGGGATCAGTTTTTCAGGGAATTGGTAGGGACCGTAGTTGTTGGTGCAATTGGTGAGTAGCACGGGAAATCCAAAGGTCCGTCCCCACGCTCTCACCAGATGATCAGAGCCAGCTTTAGAGGCTGAGTAAGGTGAACTGGGATCATAGGGTGTGTCAATGCGAAATAACTCATCAGGTCCCAGGGAGCCGAAGACTTCATCGGTGGAGACGTGCAGGAAGCGGAAGTTATCCTTTTTTGCTCCCCTCAGATTTTTCCAATAGTGCTGCATCCGATCCAAAAGAATGGCTGTCCCCACTACATTGGTCATGATAAAGGGCAGGGGTCCATCGATGGAGCGGTCCACATGGGATTCAGCGGCGAAATGGATGATGCCATCGGGTTGGAAATCTTCGATCATCTGATCTACAAGCTCAGCATCGGTGATGTCACCGTGGATGAATTGATATCGGGTGTGATCCGCAACAGACACTAAATTTTCCTGGTTCCCAGCGTAGGTCAGTTTATCCAGGTTGAGGATCTGATTTTCAGTTTCGGCGATTTGTTTCAGGATGAAATTGGAGCCGATAAAGCCTGCGCCGCCAGTAATGATCAGTTTTTTCAAATTTCTACCCCAAAAATAATTTTTTACCGCCAAATATTCCGCGCTGAAATTAGTCAAAAGTTGGGGAGTAGAAAGTCAAAAGTCAGAAATTAAACCGGCCCTTCGATACTTTTCTGTGTGGCACTCAGAAAAACTCAGGGACCTTGGCCTGGGGGTGAGATGATGGCGGGCCTCGGCGTTAGTCTTTCTGAGTGAAACGAAGAATCTTGACCCCTGAACCATAGATCATGGTCTGGGAGATCCTTCGCTGCGCTCCAGGAAGACTATTCGGGGTTGATTTTTCCCCAAGTTTCGTCTAATGGGGTAGTTACTGAGCGCGGTCTAGGTGATCACTCGTAGTAAGATCGATACCACTTCACAAACTCAGCGAGCCCTTCTTTGAGAGAAATACCTGGTTTGAAGTTGATGAATGATTCCAGGGCCTGGGTGTCTGCCTGGGTACTAAAAACGTCACCGGGTTGGAAATCCACCAGTTCTTTGCAGGCTTTTTTTCCCAGCACGTCTTCCAGGGTTTGCACGAATTCCAGGACCGGGACCGGTTGACTCCCGCCGATGTTGAAAATATGATGGAAAGGGCTGCGGGTGGCCTGGTATTGATCAAAATCGCTGTCAGGTTTTAAGGCTCCCATTGTGGGGATCATCCTGGCAATGCTTTCTACGATATCATCGATATAGGTGTAGTCCCGCAGGTTTAAGCCTTGATTAAAGAGTCGAATAGGTTCGCCTGCCAGGATGGCCTTGGTGAAGAAATAGTAGGCCATATCAGGACGTCCCCAGGGACCATATACAGTGAAAAATCTTAAGCCGACAGTCGTCATCTGGTATAGGTGGCTATAGGTATGGGCGATGAGTTCATTGGATTTCTTGGTAGCTGCATAGAGCGAGACAGGGTAATCAACACGGTCTGTTTCGGCGAAAGGTGATTTCGCGTTATTCCCATAGACTGAGCTTGAAGAAGCATAGATAAAGTTTTGGACACCCTGTTGTTTGGAGGCTTCCAGTATATTGAAGAATCCATCTATGTTTCCTTGGATATAGGCTCGGGGGTGTTCCAGGGAATAGCGGACTCCGGCCTGGGCGGCCAGGTTGATGACGAGGTCGGGTTGGATCTCGGTGAGGAGTTTGGTTAGTCCGTCAAAGTCCTGGAGATCCAACAGTCGAAAAGCTTGCCGGGGCGTAGTCGAAGACGTAGACCGGTCGAAAGTCGAAAGTTGCAGGTGATCGAGGCGGGCTTGTTTTAAGGTGGGGTCATAGTAGTCGTTGAGATTGTCGATGCCGCAGATCCTGTAACCATCTTTGAGGAGGCGTTGGGAGAGGTGGTAGCCGATAAAGCCGGCGGCGCCGGTGATGAGGATTTTTTTCATGGAGGAAATTAGTCGAAAGTCGGGAAGTCGAAAGTCTAAAGTCGAAAGTCGGGAAGTCGAAAGTCTAAAGTCGAAAGTCGGGAAGTCGAAAGTCTGAAAGTCGAAAGTCCAAAAGCTTGCCAGGGCGTAGTCGCAGACGTAGACCGGTCGCAGGGAGAGGGGAGATAAGGACATGGGCAATACTTTGGCAGAGTGATTAATTTTCGTCTTTCTGAGTCGGCAGACGAAGAATCTCACACTAAGGTCAATTAATTACTGACATATGGAGATCCTGCGTTTCATCCCTGCGGGATTCCACTCGAGGAAGACGAAAATCAGAATACGCTTGGAGTTATAATACGGAGCAAAGCCAAAAGGAATCCACTCCCGACTCCTCCCCACGACACTTCGTGCTTCCCTTCGGGCTCCAGCCTTCACTTACAGCTATGGCCGGGCGGGCGCAATGACGAATCCGTCCAACATCCAAACCTCCAAACTTTTAAATCAGATCAGTGATATCCAGCTCTGTTAAGTCATGGATAACCAGATCTGCGGTGCCGGGTTCATAGGGGGTATCTACTCCGGGGAAGTTTTGAATCTGGCCGGCATCAGCTTTTTGGTAGAGCCCTTTTTTATCTCTGCTGCGACACAGATCCAGCGGGCTATCAATGAAGATCTCTTTGTAAAATGTGGGTCCAATGATGGCTTTGACCTGCACCCGGGTTTCCCGGTCCGGGGAGATGAACACGGCGATGACAATCAAGCCCTGGTCATTCAACAGCTTGGCCATCTCAGCCACCCGACGGAGGTTTTCATCCCGATCAGTCTTATTAAACCCTAATTCCCGATTTAATCCTGAGCGCAGTTTATTACCGTCCAGAACGACAACTGCTTTGCCCTGGTCAAACAGGGCCCGCTCCAATTGATAGGCAATTTCATTTTTTCCTGAAGCATGCAGACCAGTGATCCAGTAAGTCATGGCAACCTGGCCCAGTTGCTGCTGGCGTTCGGCCTGGCTTATGAGGCTGCGCTCCAGGGTTGCCGTTGAACTCCCGGTAATACGTGAGGGTAATTTTTCAGGGTTAACCCGGTCGATGATCAGGCCCACGGCACTGGTATTGTGAGTGATAGCATCAATCAGAATAAAACTACCGGTCTGTCGGTTGTTAGCGTAACTGTCGAACAGGAGTGGTCGGGAACTGGTGAGCACGACCCGGCCGATCTCGTTGAGTTGAAAGGTGTCGGCTTTTGATCGATGGAGGGTATTGACATCCATGATATAGTGGATGGAATCGATACGACCCCTGACCTTTTGAGTGGTATGCTTAAGAATGAATTGCTGATTGATGTTCAGGGGTGTTTCATCCATCCAGACCAGCATAGCTTCAAAATGACGGCCAACTGCGGGTTGGTTGTTCCGACGGACCAGCATATCCCCGCGGCTGATATCAATTTCATCTGCCAGGGTCAGCATAATACTTTGGGGCGGGAAGGCGTAGTCCACCTGCTTACCCATGGTTTCCAGGGAAGTGATGGTGCTGGATTTTCCAGACGGCAGGGCGATGACCTCATCACCCTGGCGAATAATACCTGAGGCCAGCCGACCGGCAAAGCCCCGAAAATCCAGATTGGGGCGGGAAACCAGCTGGATGGGAAAGCGCAGATCCCTAAAATTACGATCCGCGGTAATGGGAATGGTTTCCAATAAATTCATGATGCTGGACCCATGGTACCAGGGCGTGTTATCCCCGGCATCAACAATATTATCCCCCTTGAGGGCCGAGAGGGGGACAAATTGAATATCCGGGATCTCCAGGCGGGTGGTGAATTCCAGGTATTCTGATCTAATTTTATCAAAGACGAGCTGGTCATAATCAACCAGATCCATCTTGTTGACTGCCACAATGACATGCCTGATCCCCAGAAGCGAGATCAGGAAAGAATGGCGTTTGGTCTGGGTGATCACTCCCTTGCGGGCATCGATCAAAACGATAGCCAGATGAGCCGTGGAAGCGCCGGTGACCATATTGCGGGTGTATTGTTCGTGTCCGGGAGTATCTGCAATGATAAATTTCCGTTTGGAAGTCGAAAAATAGCGATAGGCCACATCAATGGTGATGCCCTGCTCCCGCTCAGCCTTCAGGCCATCCAGTAAAAGGGCGTAATCAATCGCTTCCCCCGCGTTCCCTACGCGCTTGGAATCACGCTCCAGAGTCGCCAGCTGATCATCGTACAATTTTTTTGAATCATGGAGCAAACGACCAATGAGGGTTGATTTGCCATCGTCCACAGAGCCAGCAGTGAGCAGGCGGAGCAGATCCTTGGATTCATCTTCGATTAGAAATTGAGCAATTGATTTGGTCATTATTAACTCTCGCAGACGCAGAGGCGCAGGAAGTCCTTTTTTTCGTCTTTGGCCAGGAATTCTTCAATTCCGGGGGTTTGGAGGTTTGGAAGTTTGGAAGTTTGGAGGTTATTTATAGCCATTGTATTCACAGTTTCCATTAATATTTAGATTTTAGGTAATTGCGTAATTTACATAACATTGCTTGGATCTTTTCAAGGTCATCAATGATATTGGTTGCTGAGAGATATTCTAATTTATTTGCAATTATGATTTGTGTTTCAAGCTCAGCCAATGATCCCAGACTTATATTGATAAATCGAACATACTCTTTATTGCTACCCCGTGATGCCCCCTCAGCGATATTACTAGGAATTGAGACTGCAGATCGTCTTATCTGAGAAACGAGTCCGAATCGCTCAGAATCAGGGAAATCACTAGTCAATAAGTAAATTTTTGTAACAAATTCTACGGAATCCTTCCAAACATCAAGCTCTTTATGTGTTGCCATTATACCTATATTCCCTAGTTAACTCCACCACCCAACATCCCAACCCCCCTTCGATACGATTACTCCGTAATCACTCAGGGGCCGGCATCCACCCCTCCCAACGTCCAAACTAAAAATACCCCTCGCGTTTTTTCTGCTCCATGGAGCCATCTTGATCAAAGTCGATCACTCTGGTGGTGCGCTCGGACTTGGTTTCGGTCATCATTTCTTCGATGATCTTTTCGATGGTATCGGCTGCGGACTCAACGGCTCCCGTGAGGGGGTAACAGCCCAGAGTTCTGAATCTGACGGTCCGAATCTCCTTGCGGGCAGCCAGCTCGGCAGGCATGCGGTCATCATCCACCAGAATGAGTTGGCCATCCATATTTACGACTGCCCTTGGTTTGGCAAAATAAAGGGGCACGATGGGAATGCTCTCTTGGCGGATATACTGCCAGACATCCAGTTCAGTCCAGTTTGAGATGGGGAATACCCGAATACTTTCCCCCTTGTGTACCTCGGTATTATACAGATTCCAGAGTTCAGGGCGCTGATTCTTGGGGTCCCATTGGTGAAAATTATCTCTGAAGGAGAAAATCCGCTCTTTGGCTCGGGATTTTTCCTCATCACGCCGGGCACCACCAAAAGCCGCATCGAATTTGTGCTGATCCAGGGCTTGGAGCAGGGCCTGGGTCTTCATGGTATCTGTGTGAATCTTACTGCCATGGGTAAAGGGTCCAATGCCCTGTTTCACCCCAGCCGCATTTTTATAGACAATCAGATCGATGTTATTCTCAGTACAAAAAGTATCCCTGAAAGCGATCATCTCCTTGAATTTCCAGTGGGAGTCCACATGGAGCATGGGAAAAGGGATCTTTCCAGGTGCGAAGGCTTTTTGGGCCAACTTCACCATGACGGAAGAGTCCTTGCCGATGGAGTACATCATGACCGGATTTTCAAACTCCGCAGCTACTTCACGAATAATGTGGATGCTCTCAGCTTCAAGTTCCTGGAGGTGAGTCAGCTTGTATGATTCAGTTTTTTTCATGGAGGAAAATAGTCGAAAGTCTGCAAGTCGAAAGTTTAAAAGTCGAAAGTCTGAAAGTCGAAAGTCTGCAAGTCGAAAGTTAAAGGGAGAAGGGAGATAAGGACATGGGTAATACTTTGGCAGAGTGATTAATTGTTGTCTTTCTGAGTCGGCAGACGAAGAATCTCACACTACGGTCAATTAATTACTGACATATGGAGTTCCTTCGGTTCAGCGCTGCGGGATTCAACTCGAGGAAGACGAAACCCAGAATACCCCGTGTGAAATACTATGGGTTGAAGCCGGGAAGTACCCACCCCCGACACATCGTGTTTGTTGGGTGCAGTTTTGATGTTTAAATGGTATAAGCCTGCCTTGCCGAACTGAGATCCTTCGTTCCACTCAGGAAGACTAGAGCCTGGACCTGGTCTTTGTGAGGGAGCGAAGCGACTGAAGAATCTCACTCTAAGCGTGGAGAATAACTACAGATGGAGATCCTTCACCTTGCAGGTTCGGTAAGATCATCAAGGTAGGAGATGGGGTAAGTATCGTCTATATGATCCCTTTGTGCTTCAGGAATTCTAATAGTTGATCAACGCCTACTTCAACGCTTTGGGCTGAATTGGATATGACCAGATCAGGGTGCCCCGGTACTTCATAGGGTGAATCCAAACCGGTGAAATTCTTGATCTCACCAGAGCGGGCTTTTTGGTACAGGCCCTTGGGATCACGCGCTTCAGCTATTTTCAGATCCACTTCCACATAGATCTCAAAAAAGGGCTGGGGATCAATAATGCTGCGGGTCCGATCACGTTCCTGCTGCAAGGGCGAGATAAATGAAGTCAACACGAGGAACCCGGCCTGGACAAATAGCTTTGAGACCTCAGCTACCCGGCGCAGGTTTTCATCCCGGTCTTCATCGCTAAAGCCCAATCCGGCATTGAGGCCCTGACGGACGTTATCCCCGTCCAGGACCGTTACCTGACAGCCCGTTTTGAAAAGTGCTTCCTGAAGCGCCATGGCCAGGGTTGATTTCCCAGAACCAGAAAGACCAGTGAACCAGACTACGGCTGCTCGATGACCATTAATTACCTCACGCTCCTTGAGCGATATGGATTGGGGATGTTGGGTTAGATTGGTCAAAGGTTAAGGCTCCTTATTTTGCACTATTGTCAGAGGGCTTAGTTGAAAATTCCGGTGTGTAGGCTCCGCTACTCACCAAGATCAGGGCTAACAGGTGGAGCAGAGTCAGTTGTAATATAGCGAACATTTCGGGTATCCAACTTATGCTTGATTAAGATTTATCAACCTCATGGAATTGTTAATTAGCTGGTACTTGCCACATTCACTCAGACCATTTTCATCCAATTCAAGTCGATGACCCAGCTTATCCACCCAGCCAATGATGCGGCCCGGATTGCCCACCACCAGGGCAAAGGCGGGAACATCCCTGATTACCACTGCTCCGGCACCAATGAAGGCGTACTCACCAATAGTTGACCCACATACAATGGTGGCATTGGCGCCAATGGAAGCACTTTTCTGCACCAGGGTCCTGGCATAGAACTCAGTCCCCCGCTGCGGAAATTCAGAGCGGGGCTGCATGACATTGGTGAACACCATGGAGGGACCGCAAAAGACATAGTCCTCCAGCTCAACCCCCTCATAGACCGAGACATTATTCTGGATCTTGACCCCGTTTCCGATCTTCACATTATTGCCGATATTCACATTCTGGCCAATAGAAACATTTTCACCCAGGCTGGAGCCACTCTGGATATGGGAATAATGCCAAACTTTCGTCCCTTTGCCTAGCTGAACCCCCTGGTCCACCTCACTGGTCTGGTGAACAAAATAATCCAAACTTTCTGGTGTCTCTGTGCTGACGGCCGCCTGGCTAGCCCCTTGCAGTGATTCAGTAGCTTTCTCCAACACTTCCAGAACATCAAAGGCATTTTGACCGTCAGCGATCTCCAGTTTGCTGCCATCCAGATGATCGATAAAATACTGAAGCTCACTGGTCAGCGGGAAGCCTTTCTCATAGGGAATCACCTCCGTGGGACCGTCCCGTTTGATGGGCTCACCCTGGACCCAGTCAATGCCTTTCTCGTAGAAGAGAATGTCTTTCTCCTGGGAGCTGTCCTCAAAAGAGATCATGCCCTTGGAACCAATAATCACCATGCGGTGTTCTTTAAAAGGATGAAGCCAGCTCACAAAAATATGGCCCACCACATTATCCGGGTAGGTCAGGGTGGTCATGGTGGTATCATGAATACCAGGTTGTAGAAAGGCTCCGCCCCGACTCACAACCTCAACCGGATTGGAACCAATGAAATACTGGAAGATGGAAATATCATGGGGGGCAAAACTCCATAGAATATTCTCTTCGGTCCTCACCGTCCCCAGATTGAGACGATTACTGTAGATGTACTCCAGTTTGCCGATCTTGCCGGAGTCCACCAGTTCCTTGATCTTGATGATGGCCGGGTGAAACAAAAGCACATGACCCACCATGAGGTTAACCTGATGGTGATCAGCCAGCTCTTTGAGTTTACCGGCTTCCCTGGTATTAAGGGCGATGGGTTTTTCGATGAGGACGTGTTTGCCCTGCTCCAGAAGGTAGGATCCCACTTCAAAATGGGTCTCAGCCGGCGTAGCCACGGTAAACCCGTCGAATTCGTCCAGGGGCACATCAGTCACACTACGGAAGAGGGTTATTTCCGGAAACAGGGTCTTTAGTTCTTCCCGACGATTCTCACGGGACTCAACAATACCGGCCAGCGCTCCCAGCTTATGCAGGGTCTTGATGTGATTGGTCCCCCAGCGACCAGCGCCGATGACGCAGATTTTTTTTGCATTTCTCATCTGTTTCCTCTAAAATATAAATCTAATGGTTCTCGGTTCATTGTGCCGTTATATGGTAGTCGAAAGTCTGAAAGTCGAAAGTCGAAA
>JAJRSW010000117.1 GCA_024278595.1 Fidelibacterota bacterium
GATCTGGATGCTGATGGCCTCATGGATCTGGTCGTTGGTGATCTCAGCGGAAATCTGTACTACCACCATAATACAGGCTCTGGTTTTAGCTATGAGTCAGACATGTTCTCAGGCATCAATGTTGGCGGCTGGTCCAGCCCCCGCCTGTATGATCTGGATTTTGACCAGGACCTGGATCTGTTCATTGGCAGAGAGGATGGTGGCATATCATATTACGAGAATACCGGCACTATCGCTGAAGCGCAATGGACCGAGGATCCCAGTCTGTTCAGCGGCTTAGATGTGGGCAGTAATGCAGTATTCAGTCTTGGAGATGTAAATCGAGATCGTAATCTGGACCTGATCACCGGGGACCTGTTCCATGAGATCCGATTTTTTAGTTATGAGGATGGTAGTTGGGTTGAGCACGCTGAGATCGTTGCCGGATTGACGGCTGGTCAAAACGCCACTCCGGGCCTGGTGGATCTTAACGGTGATGGTGATCTGGACCTGGCTATTGGAAATTATGATGGAACCTTCAATTATTATGAGAATCTCACTATAGTCAGCATTGAAGAATCGCAAAACCGTCCGGAAAGATTCAATCTACATCCGGCCTACCCCAACCCATTTAATCCAACAACCACCATCCGGTATGACCTTGGGGAAAGTACCGATGTGTCGCTCATTATTTATGATGTACAGGGTCGTGTGGTGAAAATATTAGTCGAAGAGCATCGATCCATTGGTCAGTATAAAGTGCTGTGGGGTGGTTTCTCTGAAACCAATAAACAGGTGAATACCGGTGTATATTTTGTTGAATTGAGAGCCGGTGGGTCTAGAGATGTGATCAAGCTGGTTTATTTGCGCTAAGCTCGACCAGTTTTAAGAGTTGCGAAGCACCGACCCGCTTACGCCAGAGGCTTAGGTCTTTGCCTTTCGACCACGCCCCACAAGACGATGGACGGGCTAAACAGGTTTTGAGCAGCCTATATCAGCTAAGTTCCAAATCCTGCACAGCAACTTGAACCCCTGAATTCATCTTACGACGGATATAGGAGAAAACCTCCAGCAGCGGCAGGTCCTTGGGACAAACATCGTCGCAAGCCATCATACCGATACAGCCGAAGACACCTACATCAGTGGAGACCAGCTCAAACCATTCCTGTTCTCCGCGCTGATCACGGGGATCGAACAGAAAACGACCGATTCGATTTAGCCCGGCAGCACCCAGAAAATCCGGGTAAACTTGAGCAGTGGCACAGGCAGCTACACAACAACCACATTCGATACAGCGTTCTGAACCGTAGATCTTGTTGGCCGTGGCATTGTCCATTCGTTCTTCCAAAGCTGTTGGATCAAATTCCTTCTGAGTATGGATCCAGGACTCAACCCGTTTGGCCATGTCATGAAACCAGACACCGGTATCCACTGAGAGATCACCCAGAAGCTTGAAAAAGGGTAGCGGGTATAGTTCAATGGTATCTGACAGATCCGAGGTCAATGTACGGCAGGCGAGTGTGGGACGTCCATTGATCATCATAGCACATGATCCACAAATGCCTGCCCGGCAGACAAAGTCATACATCAGATCCGGCGCTTGTTTCTCCCGAATTCGATGGAGCGCAGTGAAAAGATTCAAGCGGGGGGTTTCTTCCAGCTCATAGGTTTCGATATGCGGCTCATCATTGTCTTTGGTGGGATTATATCTGAATATTTTAAACGTTAATGTACGGGCCATTATTTAGCATCCTTATAGGGTGATTCCTCACGCCAAAGTTCTTTGGGGATTCTGAATCCAATGGGTTCAGATGTTGGGTGTTTTCCTAATGCAGTCTGTTCCGCATCGACCTTGGCATTGTATTGCTCGATGGTCAAGTCCATATCGATCATTTGCCCCCCACCATAGCCACGGTCACCCGGTGGCAGATCCAACTGTCCTACCGGCTCGTAATTGAATGCTGGTTCATCAGCACCCACAGCCCAGGTGGCCAGGGTTCGGTTCAACCAGTTCTTGTCATCACGAGCAGGGTAATCTTCGCGGGTATGCGCCCCCCGGGATTCAGTTCTCAGCAAAGCACCCTGGGCAATGATGTAAGCTTGTTTGGCCATGCCTTCGATCCGTAAGGCTTGAGATAATTCAGGATTCATACCTGGCGCACTGGTACGAACTTTAACATTCTTGATCCGCCCGAGGATCGCTTTAAGCCCCTTGACGGCCTTTTCCAGATTTTCTCCGGTTCTAAAAATATGAACATGATCTTTCAGGAGCTCGGCGATCTCGTCGCGGATCGCATAAACATTTTCTGATCCATCGTTGTTCATCAGATGGTGGATCAGATCGGTTTGCTCTTTGGCAAACTTCTCAGCCAGAGTAACCTTGGCATTCAATTCGGCTGACTTGGTATAGCTGGCGATCTTTTCACCGACCACCATACCGGCCACCACAGTTTCCGCCAGCGAATTACCCCCCAGTCGGTTAAAGCCATGCATGTCCCAGTTGGCAACTTCACCCAGGGCAAACAGGCCCTTCAACCCATAGGCATGTCCATCTTTATTGACCCGAATACCGCCCATGGAATAGTGCTGAGTGGGGCGAACCGGGATCAATTCCTTAATGGGGTTGACACCAATGAAATACATACAAATATCGTAAACTTCCCGCAATTTGGTGGTGAGATGTTGTTCACCGAGATGACGAAGATCCAACCAGAGGTGTTCTCCGTAAGATGATTGAACACCCTTGCCTTTGAGAATGTGCTCCTTCATGCGGCGTGATACCACATCACGAGAGGCCAATTCCTGTTTTTCAGGCTCATAGTCCGGCATGAATCGGTATTCATCTACATCAAGAAGTAGTCCACCATCTCCCCGACATCCTTCAGTTACCAGGATATCAGTGGGCACGATGCCAGTGGGATGGAATTGAACCGCTTCCATATTGGCCAGGGGAACCTGACCGGTTTGAAGCGCTAGCCAGGATCCAGTACCCTCGTTGATGACGGCGTTGGTAGATTCACCATAAAGACGACCATACCCACCAGTAGCGATGGCGGTGGATTTGGACATATAGGCCATGATATCACCTGTTCTTAAACAGCGAACAATGGCACCCATACAGATACCGTCCTCATGGATCAGACTTAATGCTTCCATACGATCATGAATGTTGATATCCAACTGGACAGCCAGGTTATCCATGGCATACAAAACTGTGTGTCCGGTACCATCGGCTGTATAGCAGGTGCGCCATTTGGCGGTACCACCAAAATCACGAGCGGTTATAAGACCTTCATTGTCAAAATCTTCAACGATGGTAGTTTTTTTACCTTTGATATAGACATCCCGGGGGCCGCCTTCAACGCGATTCCAGGGCACCCCAAAATGGGCCATTTCGCGCATGGCAATGGGGGCGTTGTCAGCAAAGATACGGGCGACTTCCTGGTCGGCACCCCAGTCAGATCCTTTTACGGTATCCAACCAGTGAATGGTGGGATTATCACCTGCACCTTTAACGGAATTACCCAGTGAGGCTTGCATGCCACCCTGGGCAGCCGCAGAGTGACTTCTACGCGGGGGAACCAGGGAAAGCATGGTTACATCCAGCCCTGCTTGAGCACTTGCGATGGCAGCTCTCTCGCCAGCCAAACCGGCCCCAATGATGAGTACGTCTGTGGTTATGACCTTCATGAGAGAATTCCTTCCAGCGGACCGGCCATGGCGATGACTGTGGCAGCACCTAAAATTGTATAGAACCAAAATAGAAAATAGAACAGGGCTTTGGCGTAATTACGGACAAACCAGGTATCAGCCAACCATTTTACCAGCAGTCGATAAACCCCAATGGCCATGTGGGCTACCACAGCAACCATGAGGATCGCATAAAGAATCCATAGACCACTCTCAACCCGGGCACTGGCAACTGCCTGGGTCAAACCCACCGTCTGACCATCCACACCCATGTCGGTGAAGATATTCCACATGACCAGAATGAGGTGAAAGGCTCCGGTGGCCAGAACGATCATGCCCGTTCTTACCTGAGTGATCCACAGGGATGTTTCGAAGTGATTGCGCAACTTTATGTCTGATTTTGGATCCTGGTTCCAACCCTTGCGGGAAGCTTCCAGTTTATTACCCAATTCCAGCATGATTTTCCGGTCACGTAGTTTTCCGGGAATCTTTCTTCCAGCCCAGATAAAGTGAATAAAAAAGACGATGGTGATGATAAAGATCAAGGGCTGCGCCAGGGGGACCGTATGCTCCATGAAGTAAGCCACATCTTCGTATAGTTTGGCACTCACCAGAATGCTGCTTTCCAGCACGAGGTGTCCCAGAATAAAGAAAGCCAGAAAGGCTCCCGTGAGACCGCTGATGCGTTCATCCATCAGTGCTCTTTGGGCTTTTTTGAAAGCACCGCTCTTTTGACTATGGCGAGTTTCTGCTTTCGGGTACAGTTCAGTATCAATACCTGTCACGATACTAGCTCCGATCTATGTTTAAGGCTAAAATGAATGGCCAGTTTGATTGTTGATCAAGCACGGGATAAATATCAACTTCCCAATCAAAATTTCAAGTACGAAGTCTGCATTAATTCCTCAAATAACAAACTAATGTGGATTATTCATGATTGCTCTGAGCAAATATTAAACCAGTTGGGGTTGTTTGCGATTTATTTTTTCGGCAGCAAACTGTTTTCGATTTATTTGCCCGGAGGAAGAATACAATTGCGAATAAATGCGGCGATTTGAATCGACGATTTGGAAGATTCTCGGTGACTCATTCGGGAAGTAATTCAAGGTAGCTATTTTCGACTTTGAACCTATTTTGCATCCTTATGGATACATAGCCACCAGATCACTCTCACACCTGGAAGTACCAAGAGTAATTATGTGTCCTGGTGTCTTGGTGGCCATAACTATCTAAAAAGGAGCGAGTATGAAAGGTCGGATGATCTCGTTGGATGTTTTCCGGGGGTTGACTGTGGGATTAATGATCCTGGTCAATAATCCTGGAAGCTGGTCTCATATTTATGGACCTCTGCGGCACGCCAAATGGCACGGCTGGACACCCACCGATCTGGTATTTCCTTTCTTCCTGTTCATTGTGGGAGTTGCCATGGCTCTCAGCTTTGGAAAACGCATGGAAGCCGGTGCTGATATTCCCGCACTTAAGAAAAAGGTGTGGTCACGGGGAGCTATTATTATTGGCCTGGGGCTCTTTTTAAATGCCTTCCCTTTTAATATTCCGGTCAATGCCCAAATGGCTGCTAATTTCGAATTCATGGATATACCTCGACGCTTCCTGACCATTCGGTATTGGGGTGTTTTACAGCGGATCGGTTTTGCTTACCTCATCGGAGGTCTGATCATCCTCTACCTTCCCAGAACTCGAGACCGGATCATGGCAGTCGGTGTACTGGTACTGATCTATGAATTTTTCATGCGGGTTCCGCTGGTGGATGGTTGGGGTGCTGGTAGTTTCGAACTGCAGGATAATTTTGTACGCTATATGGACATCCTCATTTTTGGGGAGGCCCATCTTTATGGCGGAACTGGGATGCCCTTCGATCCTGAGGGATTCCTGTCCAGTTTGCCGGCGGTGGTAACTCTGATCAGCGGTTTCTGGTTAGGCGAATATCTTAGAAGACCAATCGATCACCAGGAAAAGCTCACCAACCTGAGTGTGATTGGGATTATACTGTTTTTCATGGGCTCCCTGCTCAGTTTGATCGAGCCTGTGAACAAACAGTTGTGGACTGTTTCCTACGTGCTTGTTATGGATGGATTGGCGATCCTGGTCATCGTTTTCTCATCATTCATGATCGATATCAAGAAGTTAGATTTCTGGATCAAACCCGCCATTGTCTTTGGCAGCAATGCCCTGGTGGTCTTTGTGGGATCCGGCATCATTGGGCGTTTGATGTATATGATGAAGACCACTGATGCTGAGGGCAATATCAGCTCCATCAAACACGCTATCTATAGCGGATTCTTTGTCCCGCTGGCCGGTGATTTGAATGGCTCACTGCTGTTCGCGCTCACTAATATTTTAATGTGGTTGGCTATTCTCTGGTATCTGTATTATAAAAAGATCTTTGTGAAGATCTGAAATACTGACGACCTCACAATAAGTATTCGGGGAACAAGGAATGTGCTTTATATGCTATAAATACACCAACTTACAACAAATATGTCTAAACCAATAAATAACAACACTCTGCGTCATTTCGACAGGTGGTCCCTGAGCGCTGTCGAAGGGCGGTTCCTGAGCTCAGTCGAAGGGTGGTCCCTGAGCTCTGTCGAAGGGTGGTCCCTGAGCTCTGTCGAAGGGTGGTCCCTGAGCTCTGTCGAAGGACTCAATGCAACGCTCTGCGGCTCTGCGAGAGGCATATAAAACCACCCCCCCCCTTCGCTACGATTACTCCGTAATCACTCAGGGGCCGGCATCCCAACTTCCCAACCTCCAAACGCACCTCCCCCAAAAAAACCTCTGCGAGCGGGACTTTCTGCGGGGGCGTCAACATTAAAGACTTATTTTTTCCGAATGCTGAGTTGCCGTTGGGCTTTTCTATGGAGTCCGGACATACCATCAGAACCAGTTCACAAAGATGCGATTTAGTATTAATACTGAAACTCAAAATTCAGCATCCAGACCTCATGATCTTCATAACTGATCATGGTGGCAAAGCGGTTCGAAATAGCGATCAAGCGCAAGCCGATTTGCCATTGAAGTGGATCATCAAATCGATTTCGATAATTCCGGGCACTTATGTAGTCGAGCTGGTTTAGCATGCTGATCGCATCACCCATGCTCCGGGGAAATGGATACCAGATGCTGGCCAAGGAGATCTTACGTTTGTCGATGTAAACTGAAAAATGGTTGTTGTACTGGGGTATTCCAATGGTGCTGGTTGCAAAGAAACTGGATCCCTGTGAATAGGGGTCGGTGACTTCATCATTGAGCAACTCCCACAAGTTATTATATGAGGATCCTTGCCTCAGGTTAACCTGATTTCCTTCTGAAAATGCATCGAGGTAGCCCACCCAACCCAGGGCAAGGCTAAGGGGGTATAACTCCCCGCGCTGCGGCAGCACTTGAAGCTTAACAGAAAGATCACCTTGATCAAGGTAGGATTCTGTCGCCCATATATTTGCTTCCACACTGACTAGACTCACAGCGCCGCCAACTTTTAATTGTCGAATATCCTCGGTATCCGGGTTCCAACGACCCGACAGGTAAATCCAACTATTGGCTGTGGCTGCGCTAGGCACATCAATTAATTGATAACGCGGTGTGATTTTGAGGAAGGCCGCATGTTGGTTTTTGATGAGATCGATGCGTTCCTGCTCCTGGCGTTGTCGGGCCTCTTCCATCTTGAGAATATGGTCTAGAGAATCGATCACTGCTTGTTTCCGTCCCAGAGCCAAACTATCCATCATGAGTTTATGACGCAGGGAATCGGCACTCAATGCTTCGGCAGCCTGATGGGTTAATTCCTGCTTGCGGATGTCAGCCTCCAGAGAGACTTTGATCTCCTGGGTGACCAGACCATGATATTCGGATTTTCCATATTTGATCAGACTATAAAAGGTGGAATCGTCAGCTAAATATCGGTCGGTTATCCTGACACTGCGCAGGTTCATATTGGTGGAGACCAGCGATTCGTAGTTATAATTTTCCTCCAGCCGGTCCTTGTTCTCAGCAATCTGCTGGCTGGCAATACTTTGGACACTAACCTCAACATATTGGGCGAACCGGAGTCGGGCATGGTCATCGGCAGCACCTGCTGATTCGATGGACTCCCCGATCCCATAGTAAAATGTGTCTGGTTTAACCTCGCCGGAGAGGACCCATGCCGGTACACTACCTGGTAATGGTTCAGCATCCTTGGTAACGGTTTTCCCCAGGAAATCTTCCAGGTCAAAAGGTCGGCCACGGATGGCCCGGTCAAACCTGGTTGTGTCCGGGCCGGGGAAGGCATAGCTATAGCTCATCAAACTTATTAAGGACGCTATGAATAGAAAATGTCTGATCTAAAATGCCTTTCTGTATGAGCTGATATTGTAGTACTTGCTGGTGTTCAACACAAGCTGAGATTAGGTGGCAAGCTCAGGTTTTGCGCGAGGTCACTCATCAGAAATATTGGGTATAGGTAAATTCTTTTTACCAGGGATCAACAGCAATCAATCACTGATCTATGGCAGGAAAACTGTGCGCTTTGGGTGTCCGTATGGTTAGAAAGTTTTACAGTGAGTTTTGCGTTATTCTCCATTGTACCAGGGGGGTGTAAATGTTATGATTGTGGCCGGGACCGAATGAACGGTTCCCAAATATTGAAAGGATGCCCGTTGTGTCAAAAGGGGTAACAAAACAGAGCGAAGATTTTTCAAAATGGTACACTGATGTAGTAAAACAAGCCAAGTTGGCTGATTATGGGCCGGTAAAGGGCACCATGGTCATCCGACCGTACGGCTATGCCATCTGGGAGAAATTTCAAAGCATCCTTGATCAAATGTTCAAAGATAGCGGTCATGTCAACGCCTACTTCCCCATGTTAATTCCGGAACATTTCCTGCAGAAGGAAGCTGAGCATGTTGAAGGTTTTGCACCGGAAGTTGCCGTGGTCACCCATGCAGGCGGAAAAAAATTGGATGAAGCTCTGGTGGTTCGTCCTACTTCCGAAACCATAATTTGGCACATGTACAAAAAATGGATCTCATCCTATCGGGATCTGCCGCTCCTGATCAACCAGTGGGCCAATGTAGTCCGCTGGGAAATGCGAACCCGGTTATTTTTGCGAACGACTGAGTTTCTGTGGCAAGAAGGACACACGGCCCATGCAACCGAGGAGGAAGCCCAGGCAGAAACCCTCACCATGCTGGAGGTCTATCGTCGGTTTGCCGAGGAATACATGGCCATGCCGGTTATTACCGGAAAGAAGACCGAGTCTGAAAAATTTGCCGGTGCTGTCAGCACCTATTCTATTGAAGCCCTGATGCGTGATACCAAAGCATTACAGGCTGGTACCAGCCACAATCTGGGGCAGAATTTCGCCAAAGCTTTTGAGGTAACTTTTCAGAACAAAGACAATAAAGAAGAATTGGTTTACGCCACCAGTTGGGGTGTCAGTACTCGTTTGGTAGGTGGTTTGATCATGTCTCATGGAGATGACAAGGGTCTGATTCTACCTCCCAAGGTAGCGCCCTATCAAGTCATTATTATTCCCATATTTCGTAACAATACCAAAGATTTAGTCATGACTAAGGTGAACGAGCTGGTTTCAGATTTGCGCAATGCTGAAATCCGCGTAAAAGTCGATGATGATGAAAAAGCCTCCCCTGGATTTAAGTTTAATGAGTGGGAGATGCGCGGTGTACCCATGCGGGTTGAGCTGGGACCTAAGGATATTGAAAAGGGTCAAGCCGTTGTTGTTATCCGACATTCCGGTGAGAAACATTTCATCCAGTTGAGTGAACTTGTGAAATTCCTTGGTGAACAGGTTATTACTGTTCAGGATGAGCTTTTCCAGCGCGCTTTGGATTTCCGTGAAGAGCATACCCACACCGCAGACAATTGGTCAGATTTCAAAGAAATCCTGGAAACCAAAGGTGGCTTTATCAAAGCTTACTGGAATGGATCTGCTGAGGTTGAGGCCAAGATCAAGGAAGCGACCAAGGCAACTATTCGGTGTATTCCTTTTGATCAACCGACTAAAAGTGGAAAATGCGTCTATACCGGTGAGGACAGTTCAACGCAAGTAATCTTTGCGAAAGCATATTGATACCTCTGTTTTCTAACGGCGAAACCGCTTAACCAGGTTTTTTTGCAGTTTTCAGGCGAGGATTTTTAATCCTCGCTTTTTTTTACCAGGAATAGAGTTGCCCCCAGCGGAACTATCTGCTTAAAAACCATTTGGAATCCTCTTCAATAAATTGCAACCTTTACCCAACTTTTTGTTGAACATTGGGGATAGATTTATTTTAGATCTCAGAAAATCTTTATCTGCTCTTATATCCGGCAGCTATAATCGGAAAGATGTGAATGAGGTGGTTAAATATTTCTCTGACGAGACCAAGCGTTTACTCGTTCAAAAAGAGGCTAGCCTGAGTTTACGCTTTACGCTCAACAGTCATTAAGTCCCCCCTGTAAGTCATTGATTTGCAGGGGTTTTTGTTGCTCAATAAACGTATTACCCTACTCGTGATACATATAATATAACACATATGCCCTAATAGGACAATATATGTTGACTTTATATGATGTATGTATTGCCCTGTTGCGGAAGGCACATTCATGACCAGCATTATCAAAAAGAAAAAGAAGAACCGATACTATTACTATGCTGTAAAGTCGGCACGCGTCAATGGAAAGCCCAGAATCGTCTGGCAAAAGTAC
>JAJRSW010000118.1 GCA_024278595.1 Fidelibacterota bacterium
ACAGAATCCGGATCGATGAGTCGTTTCCAACTGGGCTTCTTACCTGGTGAAAATACTGAATAACCAGGGTCCAAACTGGGTTGTAAGAAAGATAATTGACCCCAAAATTGATCTTTCGAATCTCCCAACAGCTTGATAGCTGCCCCAATGACTACCTGGTCTTCAAACAAAGCAGAGCTGGTATCGATCTGGAGGAATAGCGGAGTAGCCCCCCGGTTTACTGCGCTCAAAGAAAAACTGAATGGATCAAATGAGAATGTCAGGCTATCCTGGGGGGGTAAAGCAATCAATGGATCAAGTGCCAGTGATATATTTAGGGTCGGATCCAATTGCAGATCCAGCTCCTCGCTGGCGCACCGTATCCCCAGCGGTATAAGATCAGATTCAGCGCTGTTGGGTGTTGTTTGGGTCAACTCTCCAGTGTGGGCCATACCGGAGCCGGTGAGCCCATAAGCAAGGGGGAAAATATAGGGCTCGGCACTGATTAACTTCAAAATGAAACCAGTCGCTTTACGTTTCCATTGATGTTCCAGATCAGGTGTTGCCTGAGCTGTTGGAGGGATGATCCATTTGATCTCTCCACCCAAAACACCCAGTGCCCGGACGCCACCATTTTCCAGCCGTGAATTGAGGATCCAGGTCGTAGAGCTTAGGCGATATAGGGTTTGTGTAACAGGAAGAAAGGTATTGCCTGCGGAATAGAACTGGTATCTCTCATAGTTATTATTGCTATAGTATCGTGTAATAATGATGCTGCCATCGGTTTGTTCGACCTGCCAGTTTGCCAGACTCTGCCCCTGAAAGAGGATATTCATGCTGGTTTGATTCCCTTTGATATCATTCACACGCACGGACAGATCGGCAATCCCGCTGGGAATTATTTTTCCGCTCATGTAGGTCGGGGCAAATAATGATAGGGTGTCGCTGGCAAACATGGACATGAACTGCCAAGCTCTTTTGCCTGTGATACCAGGATATACCAGATCCACACGATCACTATTTCGCATGGACAGTTGGTCAAATTTCCGGCTATAGATCAGGGAGTCATTCACCCGCACTTCAGCCTGGTAAATATTGTATTTATTATAGGTGCCGTTTGCCCGGTCATGCGCGTTAATGGCGGTCTGGAAGGGGCCAGTGGCCCGAATCGGCAATTGGGGGTCTTTCAGGTCAAAGATAACCGGGAAATGGCTCCCGTTGACCCGACTTTCAGGCGCGCCGGGTAAAAGCAGTAGTTCGTCCAGGACAGGGGGCTGGGTGTCCTTGATCCCGGCATAGAACAACTGCGGGTTCAGGGCCTGGTTAAGCGAGTCCCTGATTTCAAAATGCAGATGAGGATGCTCAGTACCACTGGTGCCGCTATAGCCAATGACCTGACCTGATCTGACGGGATATTGATCAGGTGTGAACTGCAGTCGCATTGAATATCGGTCCCGCCCCAACTGCTCTTCCTGAATAATCCTTTCCAGATCCGGGGTAAATATTTCGAGGTGGCCATAAACAGCCACATTTCCATCTTCAAGACGTAGAAAAAGACCCCGACCATAGCCTTTATAGCCGATGAGGATGCGTTCGATATATCCATCTCCGGCGGCCAGGCAAGGTACTTCCAGCTCCCCCCAGGTCTTGATATCGATGCCAGCATGCAAATGCCCCGGGCGATACTCACAAAAAGTTGCTGAGAGACTTTGGGAAGCGCGCAGCGGCCAGCGGTAATCCTGGGCGATCAGAAAAGTTGCTAGAATAATACCGAGAAGGATGTTTCGAAACATGCTGGATAAAATCTATTCTCCGGCTGAGGATGCAATGGTTATTATCAGTTTGGGGATACGTTTGTCACCCTATTAAGGGTAGAGACAACGCATGCGTTGTATCAACGACCCAATCATAGCAAAAACCAAGTTGCCCGAACCCACAGATAAAGACAATACCAGCGTTGTCTCCACGACCAAACGGGGGTGACCACCAGTAGCTATGATAAGTTTATCTGCCACTGAATTCCCCCATTGATTCTAATCTGATTTTCAAGTATATGTGCACCACCATGATACTTAGCAGATCAAATCAAAAAAACCAGGAAGGCCCCTACAGTTTTCAAGACCGGTTCCATGACATCAAGCGAATTGTGATCATCTACCCTGAGCAGTTGAAATGGTTGCGGATCGCCCGCTATGCACTTCAGCGAATGTATAACCTGCCGGAACAGTTTGAATTTCTGCTCCTCGTACCTAAGGGGAGTGCGCGATCAACTCTGGATATTAGTCATGAATATGGCGATATGGTGTATGCTCCCAGAGAATCTGAACGGATTGCTATTCAGGGTCAGATAGCAATTTTTAACCCTGACATCCTGCTCCAGCTCGAACCTGAGCCGGGGAAACGGTTCACAAAGTTGATCCACTCGCTCAACATTGCCTTAAAGATCGGCTTTGGCTCTGAAAATTCCGGACTGAACGTGATCTACTCTCAGAACGAGAGTGGATTCTACGAAAAAAATCTTTTAAATCTGATTGCGCTTATTGAAATGAAGGTCAGGTGATTTAGCGCACTACTGATTGTGATTGCGCTGATTTTGGGTCTCTTTGCAGGGCACATGATACTTGGCGATGGGTGCAGCTATCAGACGACCTTCTTCGATCAGGTCTCCACAAATTATGCAAACCCCATAAGTCTCATTGTCTACCCGGCCGAGTGCTTCATCAACATCACTAAGGTATTTGGCCTGTCGATGAGCGAACATACTGGTCTTCTCCCGCTCAGCCATATCTGTTCCAACATCGGCCATATGATAGGTTGCGGATGAAAGCTCTCCGGTTCCGTCAGTGATGGTTTTATTCAATTCACTTTTCTGATAATCCAGGTCTTCAACAATCTGCCTTCGCTCTGACAAAAGTAGCTCCCTGAACTTCTTAAGAGTCGTTTTGTTGTATTTTTTTGCGACCATTTTAACCCTTCAATTAGCGCTTCAATTGTTGCAATATATTGCCTGAGCATGATTTTCCTAGGATAATAGTAAGCTCAAAAATCTCTTGGCACCCCCTATGCGTCCGTATACATTTGCGCGCTTTTATGAACCGTTGGAACGAAATAAAAAATGTGAGGGTATAATGGAAGATATTGTATGCCCGAATTGTGGTGAAGAACTTTCAGAAGAGAAATTAGCCAGATCTCTCATCTGCCCACACTGCGCAACTAATCTTAAAAATAAAAAATACATGGATTTTCTTGAATTCCTCATGGTTGCGGAAATTGTTGAAGATATCGATTTTTTTGATGAGTCTGTTTATGGCGATGAATACTTGAGATTTGAAGAGTCAGATTTCGATGATAAAGATCTACCTGCCACTCAGGCAGCCGAGATCGACTGGGATAAAGATCCGGATCATACTGAGGAAGAGTGGGGCGAGGATAACCCCAATCTTTCCCGGAATAAACCCTGGCAGTCATAGTCACCCAATTCGCTAAACGAGGAACCCACCATGGATACCAAGAAACAACCGGCACAGCAAATACAGATTCAGGTCAACGAAAAAGTCGCGGATGGAGAATACGCCAATCTGGCCATCATTACCCACTCCGGAGCTGAATTTGTGCTGGATTTTGTACGGGTCATGCCCGGTTCTCCCAAGGCTAATGTGCAGTCACGCATCATTATGACACCCAGTCACACCAAGGCCTTGCTGCGGGCTCTGGAGCAGAATATCACGAAGTATGAGACTGAACACGGTGAGATCAAGATGCCTGATCCCCTGGCCTTTCCCGGGATGAAGGCCGGACCTCAGAATATGCCGAACTAAAGTTTCACCTGCAATTCGTAAAAAAAGACTCCACAGGGGGTCTTTTTTTTTGTCCAGAATCGCCTAGACCTCCCGGTAAAAATAATTCCGCCAGCGGTATAAACGCCCGGAACAGATTCCTGTGGATCTGGGAAATTGTAGCTCTGGGGATCGATTCCGAGCTGTTGATGGTGGCGGATTCCGTTGCCAGGTTTACCGAGATCTCCTGGATGCCAGCGAGATAGAAGGCTTAAGACCCCGCTTGCCAATCTCACCAACAATACGGGCTTGCTCAACACCCTGAACGTGGAGGTCGTGTAATAGGTTTCCGACTGATGCTGGTGGTACACTCATAAGTAGTCCCCCAGAGGTCTGGGGATCGACCACGATCAATTCCATCACTTTAGAGACTTTTGATCCGACAGAGATGCGTGGTTTGTAGAATTTTCGATTCGTCAGGAGCCCACCAGGTACAACTTTTTTCGCGGCCCAGTCCAGAGTTCCAGGCAATAGGGGCAATTGGTCCGTAAATATCACTGCATTCATCTCGCTGGCGTCCAGCATTTCCAGGAGATGTCCGATGAGACCATAGCCGGTTACATCGGTCATGGCACTGATGGGATACTTGACGGCTACATCAGCGGCATATTTATTGAGCTGGATCATGCTGGCTACCATGGCATCAACATGATCATCCAGGGCGATCTGCTGTTTCAGGGCTGTGGCCACAATCCCGGTTCCCAGGGCTTTGGTAAGGATCAGGGCATCACCGGGCTGGGAACCTTTGTTGGAGATCATTTTATCCGGGTGAACCACGCCGGTGACGGACAATCCGTACTTCAGCTCATCATCCTTGATGGAATGACCGCCGGCCAGGACTGCACCGGCTTCCTCGATTTTGTTGAGTCCCCCGCGTAGAATGTCCTTGAGAACCTCATTATCCATATCATCAACTGGAAAACCCACAATGTTCAGCGCCGTAAGCGGACGAGCCCCCATGGCATAAATATCACTGAGGGCGTTGGCGGCAGTGATCTGCCCAAAGGTGTAGGGGTCGTCTACAATGGGTGTGAAAAAATCCAGGGATTGGACCATAGCAATCTCGTCACTGAGCTTGAACACAGCGCTATCATCGTGATGGTCGATGCCAACCAGCAGATCGGGGTGGGGCTTAATATCCAACCCACGCAAAATATCGTCCAGCTCCCCTGGACCAATTTTTCCGGCTCAGCCGGCGGCTTTAACCTTGGCGGTCAGATTTATGTTAAGACGCTTTACCATGGGACCAAAATAATATGATGTAGTGACGAGCCAACGGCAAAAGCAATTTTTCTAGCAATGATTTTATATTGAAATCATACCATAATACGCCTATGCTTCACGATGCTAAATCAAGCGAATATTCTCAAGCAAATTACCCTATTGATGGTTGTTAGTCTAATGGGGTGCGGGGGTCACCAGCCCCAGGCTGATACAGAGATCATGTACTTTATTCTCATCGATCGATTTGTTGATGGAGATCCCACCAATAATGCTGGCAATACACCCGAAAGTTATCTGGCCTATGACGGAACCAACCCGGAGGCATTGAAACACTATCAGGGTGGTGATCTGAACGGGATCACCCAGAGTTTGGGTAGTCTCAAGGCCATGGGTATCACCATGATCTGGATCTCACCTTTTCTGGACAATTCCAATACAGACTATGTCGGGTGGTGGCCGTATCATGGATATCACCCGATTGACTTTTATGCTGTGGACGAACATTTAGGAACCCTTGATGATCTCAAGGTCCTGGTGGCGGCTGCCCATGAAATGGGTTTGAAGGTCATTTTTGACATGCCCTTTAATCAAACAGCGGCTGATCATCCCTGGATCGATGATGCTTCAAAAAGGGACTGGTTCCACCTGGATAGCCATGGAGCCCCTTATGCTATCAGTAACTGGTTTGATCAGGAGCAGATCGAAATAGGCGAGTTGCATGGTCTACCTGATCTGGCCCAGGAAAATCCTGAGGTGAGTGAGTATCTGTTTGAGGTCTCCCAATATTGGATCGAGGAAACTGCTTGCGATGGGTTTCGTTTGGATGCAGTGAAGCATATTCCGCTGGATTTCTGGCGAGATTACAATAGAAGGATAAAAACTTTGGCCGGTCCTGATTTTTTACTGTTAGGCGAAGTATTCTGGGGAGCGGCGGATCGAATCCAAGCCTATGCGGACGTTGGTTTTGATTATCTTTTTGATATCCCCGGTTACTATGCAATTAGGAATACATTTAATAAAGGGGGCTCGATCAAAGATTTTTCAGCCTTCTACGCAACTACTGGACAACAACTGGGCTCAAATCCGTTGGCCACACTGATCGATAATCATGATGTTGCTCGTTTCAATGTAGGATTGGGTGAGCAAGCCTGGCAGAAGCAGCTGTTAGCCCTGGGTTGGCTTATGACCTCACCTGGTTTACCGGTGATCTATTATGGGACTGAATTGGGTCTGCCGGGGTATCCGCCAGTGAGTGCTGAAGGTGATCCTCAGGATTTTCTGAACCGACTACCCTATCCCTTACAGATCGACACTAAGCAAGCCCAACGAAAAGCGCAGTTCGCTCAATTGACCGAACTCAGACATCAGTATTCTGCGCTGGCGTACGGCCAATTCAATGAGATCTATCAGGATTGGTCCGTCTATGCCTTTATCCGCTCCCAGCCTGATGAACAATTATTAGTGATCCTGAATAATGCCGGGACCGAGGAGTTTTTAGCCATTCCGGAAAATACTGGTCTAAAAATTACTGGAATAGACCTGATCTACGGGGCCGGAAGCCTGCGTCTCGAAAATGAGGAGTTGTGGCTGCGTCTGCCCGCCAATAGTCTCTCAGTTTGGACATTTGAAGGCTTGGTGAGTCCAGATCTCCCTGGCCGGGTTGAATTTACAGATCGACTGTCACGGGATTACCAGATCATCACTCTGTTTTACAGCGATCCAGGCTCAAATGTATCCAGCCTGCAGGTCGCGGGTGATTTCAATAATTGGACCCCTGGGGACTATGTTAATTTTCGAAAAGGCGACAGTTTGTTGATTGAGTTGCCCCTCAAACCAGGCGTCTATAATTATAAATTTGTACTCAATGGAGATGAATGGGTGGCTGATCCAAACGCAGTTGGGTTTTCCATAGATCCCTACGGTGGGAAGAACAGCATTTTAAATATCTCTGGGCCCTGATCAGTTCGGCCAGTCAAATGCGTGAAGTTTAGCTAAATTTACGCTGATTTTCACACCAGTCCTAAGCCGTTGTACCTCATTCAAGCGTAATTTACTCAGGCGATCGTCCTGGGCATCCAGGTGAACCTGTTCATATATCTCTTTCAAAGGTTTTGCGTGACGGCGCCACTGATCTGCCAGGATAAGCACACTTCCCCGGTTGCCAGCGAGCGGACCCACAACTGTATGAATGGGGCGGTTCACCAGTCGGTGGTAATAGTCTGGTCCAGGATAACCAGCACCTTGAAACCAGCCTAGATCATGTAGCTCAAACTCAGGAGATGCACTTGCTGTTTCGAGCAATTCGGGTATCGTTAGATCTGTGTCCAGTGAAGATTTAAATTGTTCGGCCGCTTTCTGATCAATAAACAACAGCTCAAAAATATGCAGGCTGTCCAGATCTTGATATCGGGTACTGGAATTTTGTCGATAATAATCCTGGACAGTGGCGTGGGAAATAGGTTGATTTTCAGCCTTATACCGAAGATAGAGATTGGCCAGGAACTGATTTACTCTATCCTGGACCTCTTGCTTGACCTCAGCGCTTTCGGCTAAATTTCGCTTGATACCCTCAGTATAGATAATCTCGTCCCGAACCAGAAAGGCGGTAGCCGATTTAAGATCAGTCAACATTAGTTGCCGATTCATTTCCGGAAGCTTCTGTAAAAAGTCTTTTACCGTCCAGCTGGTTCCTGCAAAACGCAGTAGCTCTTCATTAAGCAGTGGTTTAAGGTCACCCTCGAATTGGTGAAGATCGGCTCTGGTGATTTTTACCATTTCATCGGCGTTGAACAAACGTTGGACTTGATCACGCATCACAGTCCACACCTTCGGGGCAATTATGGGGTGAAATATCAGGTCCGCTTTATTCATCATGGCATTGACCACTGAATCAGCCAGGTGGCTCTCGTGTCGTTCTTTAATCATTCGGTTTAATTTTTGGCGTTCCAGTGAAAAGTCATATTCGGTGAGCATGAGCTCTTGAGATTGTTCATCCACTCGAATGATGTGCCAGCCAAAGCTGGTTTGGATGGGCTTTGAAATTTCCAGGAGTTTTAATTCGTAGACAGCTTTTTCAAAATCTGGATCCATATCGCCAAATTTCATCCAGCCCAATAAACCCCCATTGGCAGCCAGGGAAGGGTCACTAAAAGTTTGCGCCGCGAGTGAATCCCAACTAGCGCCCTGTGCAAGGAGGCGATAGGCCTGGTTGGCTTCCTGTTGGCCCATGAAGAAGAGATGTCTAACGAGACGCGAATGATGATTTTTCTGAAATGCGGCCCGCA
Source organism: Fidelibacterota bacterium (assembly GCA_024278595.1). Classification (GTDB taxonomy): domain Bacteria; phylum Fidelibacterota; class UBA8477; order UBA8477; family JABMPR01; genus JABMPR01. The sequence goes on from JAJRSW010000118.1 coordinate 8,324, forward strand.
ATTCAGCCTCCGTTGGAACAGGAATTATCTTTTTAACCCATTCCTTATAAAGGATTCGAGTAAAGGCGGTCTTCTGTGCCGTTCTTTGAACGACCTGTAATGTAAACACAGTATCCAGCTTCAGGGATCGGGCAGCTTGGGCTAAAATAGTCTGGTTAACCAGGAAATTGAGGATCTCATCTCTGGTTTCTGGTGAATCTCTTTTATCCGTATAGAGTAAAACGGGGAGGTAGGCGCGTTTAAAATCATCCAGAGTGATCTGCTGGTGGCCTACTTCAGCTATGACATTTCCGGGTAGATCAGCTCGGTTGCAGGATGTGAGGGATAGTGCCAGAAGCAGGGTAGTAAGTAATATTTTTTGGCTCAGGTCATTCATGACAACCCCAAATATGCTGTAAGACCATTTCATGCAACCAAAATAATTAGCCCAACTGCTAGTTAAACTTTTGGTCAGGCAGTAGCTTCGCTACGGGAATAGGCATTTGTCCCAGATCAGATTGATACCGGGAGTCGAGACCCACAATTCCGCTTGAATTATCATGCTTTCATCACAGGTTTGTGCTTTGTGGGCGTAAACCGTATGCCAGCTATGGCGATCGACCAGCTTGGGCTGTGGGGTTTGTTTTCAGACAGGAAATTATCTTGACATAGGGGCCTGTCAACTATATTTTTGCAAAACGTAACTCAGAAGAGGGTTACTAATTCATACTGAGAGCGAGACACGGGTTTGAAGACACATATTATCTTTCCATCGGCACGCTGGTTGATGGCTGTATTTTTCCTTGTATCTGGAAGCATAGAAGCTGGAACAACAGGTAAAATCGCAGGTCTTGTCCGTGATGCTGAGTCTGGAGACCCGCTGGTCGGTTGTAATGTAATTGTGGATGGCACGACTTATGGTGCCTCTGTTGGATTAGATGGAGATTACTTTATTACCGGTTTGCCACCTGGTAATTATTCCGTTACCGCTACCATGATCGGGTACCAGACACTCCGAAAAATAGATGTTTTCGTTTCGGTTGATCTCACCACGCCACTGGACTTTGAGCTGGGCACCCAGGTGTTAATTTCAGGGGAAGTGGTTACAGTTACTGCAGAGCGCCCATTAGTGGTCAAAGATTTGACTTCAAGTGCCTCACATATTTCCGCAGCAGAATTGGATGCCATGCCGGTTGAAACTTTTGGGGAAGTGCTGGATATGCAAGCCGGCGTTGTGGATGGCCACATTCGGGGTGGTCGCCACGGAGAAACCCTCTACATGATCGATGGTATCCCGGTGACCGATCCGTATGATGGTAGTATGGCAGTGGATATTGAGAATGCCTCCATCCAGGAGCTTCAATTGATCACTGGCGCCTTCAATGCTGAATACGGTCAAGCTATGTCAGGCGTGGTTAATATTGTCACTAAAGATGGCGGGGATGAATTCAAATGGGATATCGCCGGGTATGTGGGTGACCACCTCTCCTCGAACAGTGCTGTTTTTAGAAACATAAGCAGTTTTAACCCGGTTGCTCAGTATAACCTTCAGGCAAATTTCTCTGGACCCATCATTCCCAACAGATTAACCATGTTTGGAACCATACGGCGATTTGTGGCCGAAGGTCATCTCTACGGTGTCCGGCAGTATAATATTGAAGATACCTTTTATTCTGAGGACGCTGACGGGGTCGGTAATTGGTGGCTCAAGGGAACCTATCTGAGTGACAATGACTCAATCGGAATTGCCCGCCTGGATCTTGATTCTCTGGTCGCATTTCAGAAAGCTGGGTTTCGTCTTGGAACAGGAGATTCAGCTTTTGTGCCGATGAATCCCTATGAAAAGACCTCTTATCATGTAAAGCTGACCTATAAGATCACTCCCCGCCTTGCTTTACGGCTTAATTTTCTCCAGGATGAATCCTACCAGCGTGGTTGGGATGAAGGGATGCAGCTGAATCCGGATGCCATCCTGCATCGATACAAAAATGGTGGTAGTGTTACTTTTAGTGTCAATCATCAATTAACCCAAAAGACCTTTTATCAGTTGGGCTATTCACAGGTAAACTATGAGTGGCAAGAATATAAATACAAATCGGAATGGGCCTTTTCCCCAATGATCGATACTGATAATGATGGTGTGGTAGATACAGCCAATCCGGATCAAAAGGACATTCAATTGGTCAATGCGTTATCAACGCAACAGTTATACAGTTATTTTACCGGTGGTATTCATAACTCCTGGTTTAATCGTCGCACTCATTCTCAAGTTTTTAAAGGCGATATTACCAGCCAGGTAACTCGGGTGGTTGAGATAAAGGCGGGTGTCCAGGCTCGGTTAGATAGTATTTCAAGCCGCTATTTCACTTATGATGCCCAGACCGGTCAGCCTTTTGGCTTTGATTTTGGTGTGTCCCCCAGTGAACTCTCAGCCTATGCCCAAACCAAATTGGAATTCAAAAGTCTGATCGTTAATGCTGGTCTTCGCATGGATTATTTTGATTCAGATGGTCATTTGCCAGTTGACCCCAGGGATCCTGACGTCTATTCACCCATTAAACCAGACCATCGCTGGATCGATACCGATGGGGATGGACACATCGATGATGCTGAACCTTTTGTGGATACTGATTCAAGCGGGTTCTGGTCAGTTGGCGAGACCTTCACTGATGTTGACAATGATGGGGTTTACGATTTGTCAGAAAAAACCGATGCAAACCTGTTTACCGATGAGCAACGTCTGGATTTTTGGTATACGGAGGCGTCTCCGAAATGGCAGATCAGTCCCCGGATCGGCCTGGGATATCCTATCTCTGATCGTGGTGTGATCCACGTTTCTTATGGACACTTCTTTCAAATTCCAAATTTAGCGGACCTTTTCACCAATCCGGAGTATCGCATGAATAGCGGTACAGGACTGGTAAATACACTTATGGGGAACCCCGACCTGGAACCTCAACAGACCATTTCTTATGAGATTGGATTGCAGCAGGAATTGACGGATGATTTTGGGATCAACGTCAATTTTTATTTTAGAGATATCCGTAACCTAATCTCGGCAGACAAGGTGATATTAACTTATGACCAACGTAAATATGCAATGTATATCAATCGGGATTATGCCAATACCCGTGGGGTCACACTTTCTTTCGAAAAACGCTATTCCCAGATGTGGCGGGCCAATATTGACTATACTTTTCAAATTTCTGAGGGTAATGCCTCGGATCCCAATGCAGCCTTTTATGCTCGTCAGGGAGACAGTGAGCCTGAAATTCGCCTCTTGCGCCTGAACTGGGATCAACGTCACAGTTTGAATGCCAATGTTACGCTTGGTGAACTGAAGAATTGGGGGCTGAGTGTCAATGCAAGGATTGGCAGCGGTCTGCCATATACACCCAGCGATGATCAAGGGAATCTGGGGGTTGCTACCCCCAATTCTGGAACCAAGCCACTTACCCAGTTATATGATATGAAAATTTATAAGAATCTACAGGTTGGTGGATTCAGGTTCAACGTTTATGCCAAACTGGATAACATGTTCGATATCCAGAACGAGTATGGTGTTTATGGTGATACGGGAACAGCCCAGTACACTCTGGCTCAGTTGCGTGCCGAAAATAACAATGCCATTGAAGTAATTAATACCCTGGATGATTATTTCATGCATCAAACCTGGTACGCTGAACCCCGTCGCTTCACCATGGGCTTTTCGCTAGGAGTCAAATAATGAGAATATTGAAGCAGCTTCTGACCCTGGGTTTGATAGCAGTATTCTCCGTACAGGCCCAGTCTTTTGGAGATGCCACATTTCGGAAAAAAGGAATCCATGCCGGTAATAAAATCAGGACGGTTTTCTTTAATTACGGATTGGTTGCAGGCACTATTGGCGGGGATCCAGAAGGTGAATGGCCCATCGGTTCTGGTAATATGTATATCGGTGACGTGAGTCCCTTGCTTGGTGTGGAAGCAGAACAATCATGGGTTGACACCTTTCGCTATTATAATTCAACTACCATGGATACTCTGGAGGATCAGACAGGTGCAATATTTACCAAGTTTTCGATTCTGGAGATATTAGATCCACCAGTTCAGGGAGATGACGGTGACTACCCCTTTGTGGCTCGTATCTTAAAGACCTTCCAGTCGGTGGGGACCAGTGACGGCCCCCGTGGTTGGACGGATGGACCGATCGTTGGTAACAATTCATGGACCTTTGAACCGGTTCCCGGCTATGCCAACCCGGATACAGACCGGGTCGCCTTGTCAACAGATCTGGATAATGATGGTCCTGATGGTTTCCCCAATTCTGAGGATGACAATGGTTTACCGGACTCCTGGCCGGCCTTTTGGCCTGACAAGCTCAACGATATTGAGGATCCCGGCTGGGCTGGTTCCTGGAATGGTTACTTTGGTAAAGATGTAAAAAATGCTGATCAGGAATCATACTTTGTTATGGATGACAACAACGATCGGGAATTTAATTATCGTTCTCTTGGTGATCCAGCTTCGGGGCGCGTATTTATAGCAGATTCCACGAATGACCTGCGGTATGGCATGGGCTTGTCAGTTGCAGTCCGTGGTCTGCAATGGTCTCACTTTCTGGCTGAAGATGCCATCTTCTGGCTGTACGATGTGACCAATCAGAGTACCACGAACTATCTCAAAGCTGCCTTTGGGATGATGGTTGGTACCCTGGCCGGAGGTCGTTGCGGTGACTCCAACGATGATCTGGCTTTCTTTGATGCCGAAAATGATATCACCTACTCTTTTGATAGTCCACCGGCGTTCAGCCCCTGTTTTGATGGACCGGTAGGTTACGCAGGATACGCTTTTCTGGAATCTCCAGGCAATGCTCTGGATGGGATTGATAACGATGGCGATAATGCAGCAGATGGTGTGGCTCCTTACTTTGCGCCAGATTTCTTCGCACCGGATAGTTTTGATACTGGTGATCAGATAGTTCTCATTGATGATGAAACCTATGAGCGCTTGATCTTCACCATCACTGAGGACACCACTGAGGTTTATTCACAAGGGCGAGTGGTGCAGATCATCACAACAGCTGGTGCAAAAACAATTTTCCGGGAGGATATCCGTAATCTACTGGATGACAATTTTAACGGAATTATTGATGAAGATACACTTAACCACTATGCCAACCGGGTGAATCGAACCATTGATAATATTGCTGCTCCCCTGTTACCCTATCAGTATGTGGATTACTTTGCCAATATTGGTAGTGCTGACCTCATGTTGGATGAAAGGCGTGATGATGGTATTGATAATGATGGTGACTGGGATCCGACCAATGATGATGTTGGGTTGGATGGAGTTCCCCTGACCTATGATTTTGGCGAGGATGATGGGATTCCCACCTCGGGATATCAGCCGGGATTTGATGGAAAGTTAGTGGATACAGGATTGCCCGGTGAACCTCATGTAGATAAGACTGACATCGACGAATCCGACCAGATCGGCTTGACAAGTTTTACGTATTTTACTCCGCCAGGCAAGATTCGAATGTCCAATGATGCTCAATTATGGTCAAAACTGGCTCCCAGTATTGATCTGGCCAACGATATTGAGACGAATCCGGTGGATGGTGATTTTATCTACGGAGCTGGTTTCTTTCCCCTGCTGTCCCAGCAGACCGAACGTTTTTCGGTTGGATTGGTTTTTGGAGAGGATCTTGATGATATTCTAAATAATAAGATCACGATCCAGCAGATCTATGACAATAACTATAACTTTGCGAAACCACCAGATCGACCAACTGTGCGTGGCGTGGCGGGTGACGGTCGAGTGACCCTTTATTGGGACGATCTTGCCGAATTTACCTATGATCCAGTTAACGGATATGATTTTGAGGGCTATAAGATTTACCGTGCCACCGATTTTGGCTTTAATGAGGTTAATACCATTACGGATGGGTTTGGCAACGCAGTCTTCTATGAATCCGTCGCCCAATTTGACCTGGTAAATGATGTCAAAGGTTTCTACGATGGGGATCTTGATCGAGTACAGGGGGCTGCTTTCTACCTTGGTGAAGATAGGGGACTATCCCACGTTTGGACGGATACTACGGTGACCAATGGTCAGTTATATTTTTATGCTGTTGTTTCCTACGACCGGGGTAGTGACAGCTTTTACCCGGCTGAGTGCTCCAAAACTATTTTAGAACTAAATGGCCGCATTGTGTACGATCAAAATACAGTTGGTGTTACTCCTAATGACCATGTAGCCGGTTATCAGGCACCAAACAACTCGGGTATTGAACATATTGCCGGAACGGGACAAGGCAGTGTAGAATTGATCTTTCTGGATGAAACGGCAGTCCAGGATGCAGCTGATTATGAGATCATATTTCAGGATATGAGTAATGATGGGATCGATAACGACGGGGATTGGGAGGCTTTCTACAACGCTGATGATGCTGGGGTATATGATCCCGCCGAAGGTGATAGTATTTTACATGATACAGGCAGCGATGGTTTATGGGCGGCTGATAGCGGAATGGCTGTTTACCGTAAATTACAATCCCGGACGGTTTATATGGGAATCTATCCTGGACCGGATGCCGATGGAACCGAAGGGAATGGCATACCTGATCCCGGTGAGCCTAATTTGGATCAGAACGACCAGGAAGAATTACAAGGTATTACATCAACTTACTCTTTAATTCGGGCAATGAACGGAGTTTACGATACAGTCCTGGTCAATAGTCCTAATTTTAGTGCCAGCCCAGGCGATTATCAATATGTCCATGACAATCATGATCTCATTAAACCTGATGTGCGTTTGGCCAGTAAGGTAGTGGATGGGATTCGCCTGAAATTCAACAATGTTTGGAGAATTGAACCTGATCTCGAACGCAGTAGGATGAATCGTTCTGAGGAGGAGACTCCCACCATCTCAATAGATATTAATGTTTCCTACAGTGCCAAAAAGATTCCCCACGACTATGAAATAAGCTTCTATGATACTGTGGTTGATACATCTATAAAATATGTCAAAGGATTCAACCGGTTATTCGAAAAACCGATCAACTTCAAAGTCAGGGATTTGACAAGCGATGAAATCATGCCCGTAGTGGGTTATAAGGCCGTTACCGGATCCCCGCGTGATTTTCTAATTTATCTTGCTCACCAAACTGCAGAAAGTGATAGCTTTATTACCTGGGGTGTCAAACTGGCCTTTGATGATGTTCTCGTGCCGGCAACTGATTCAACGGCGGCTGACACGCTTTTCTCCCTCCAGGGGACTCCTGCCTTTGGTGACACACTCTGGATCTATACTACCAAACCATTCTCAGTTGCAGATAAGTTTGCTTATTCGACAACAGCTGCAGATGCTACCTTGCTCACAGATGAAAATTGGCAGGATAAGGTGCGGGTTGTACCCAACCCGTATCTGGGAGCCGCCAGTTGGGAATCAGTGAATCGATTTGCCACTGGTCGGGGAGAACGACGCATAGACTTTATTCATTTGCCAACTGAGTGTGAAATCAATCTATACACGATCCGGGGAGATCATATTCAAACCTTAAACCATGATGGGAATATTTTCGACGGAACCGTATCCTGGGATCTTAGAACCAAGGAAGGTTTGGATATCGCCTACGGTATTTACATCTACCACATTGACGCCGGTAAAGCGGGTGAAACTGTGGGTAAACTGGCCATAATCAAGTAGTGAAGGGAGGAAGTATGAAACAGCTATTAAATATTGTACTGACCGCCCTGCTAATGCTGCCTGGAGTCACTGAGGCCCAATCCATGGTGGGAACCACTGCGGCATATTTTCTGGGCATCGAAGTGGGTGGTCGCTCCGTTGGGATGGGCGGTGCTCACGTGGCCAGCGTAAATGATGCCACCGCTCTGTTTTGGAACCCGGGGGCTGCCACACAGGTGCGTGGGAACCAGGTTCTGTTCGTTCATTCCCAATGGCTGGCTGGCACCAGCTTTGACTATGCTGCGGCAGTATTTCATATGGGTGGCGCTGGCACCTTGGGTCTGTCAGCCACGGTTCTCGATTATGGAGAGATGATCCACACAACTACAGAAGAACCTGATGGCACAGGTCTGACATTTGGAGCCACTGACCTGGCAATCGGGCTAACTTTGGCCCGGGCCATGACCGACAGATTCTCCATTGGTGGTACGGCAAAATTTATCAGTCAACAGATCTGGCATGAGCAGGCACTCTCACTAGCGCTGGATGTGGGGACTTTATATCGCACCGACTTTCGAGGCTTGACCCTGGGTATGAGTATTTCTAATTTTGGTTTGCCCATGCGCATGACTGGTTCAGACCTGGATCATTTTTATGATATTGCACCGGAATTATATGGAAACAATGGTAAGATCGTATCCACTCTGGAAACAGGGTATTACAATTTACCACTACTTTTTCGGGCGGGCTTGATTATTGACTTGTTCCGGAGTGATATCATGAGTCTGATCCTGGCTGTGGATGCACTGCATCCAAATAATAATTATGAAAGTGTTAACGTGGGTCTGGAGTACGCGCTGTTGAAGAAATTTTATATTCGCGCCGGTCAGAAAGCACTTTTCCTGGAGGATACGGAGGAGGGTCTGACACTTGGACTGGGGTTCCATATTCCCATGCGTGGGATGCAAGTCAGATTTGACTACGGATTTGAGTATTTTGGCCTACTCCAGGATATTCAAAATTTTAGTCTGGCATTGAGTTTTTAATGTGGTTGATTTGGTGTGAAATAAATCACACGCAGATTGATACATCGAAAAGTGATGTTCTAGAAATCAAACAAAGTTAAGTTTATTTGCTTTTAACAAACCAAAGGAGGTAAGTGTGAAACGCTTATTTACAATGCTGATCGTGTTGAGTTTGGCCTTTAGCATGGCTTGGGCTCAGAACGATCTAAACCTCACATTTGAGGATGATAGTGATGTCGCCAATTGGGGCGTACATGGCGAAACCAATGTCTGGACTTCAGTTGCTTTTACAGCTGACGGTGGTGTAGACGGAACAGGTGGAATTGTGTTTACTGATGCTGGCTGGGATTTTCTAATTCGCAGACCGATTACAGCTACAGCAGGGGCTAATTACACCTTAAGTCTTGATGTGAAAAACGAAAATTTCACAGGACAGACCCTTTATCTTAAGGTCGAGGGCTTAGGTACTGTTGAACCTCAAGTTGCGATGATCAGTGACACAACTGAGTTCATTAGCTATTCGATATCTGGAACTGCTGATTTGGGAACGGCTGGCTACATCCGTTTATATGGTGCCGGTGGTAGTGATGCTAAAACCGTAACCATTGATAATCTGGTCTACAATGACGATGTTCCTTCAGTTTTCTTTTCGGAATATATCGAAGGCAGTTCCAACAATAAGGCCATGGAAATCTATAATGGCACTGGTGCTGAGATTGATCTGGCCGGTTTCGTCATATATGGTAATTACAATGGTAACCCCTGGAGTGAAATTTACCCTTTTGCAACAGGAACACTGGTTGCCGCTGGTGACGTTTATGTTTTTTCCAGTGATGCTGCGACGCAAGAAGTTTTGGATCAGGCTGATGTCACTTTTGCCTACGGCAACCCCTGGTATATGACTGCCTTTAACGGTGATGATGTACGTGCCTTGGGATACATTGAAGGTTCTGATACGACTATTATTGATATTCTTGGTGCTTATGATTTTGTAGATCCTGGTTCAGGTTGGGATGTTGGCGGAATTGCCAATGCAACGAAAGATCATACTCTGATTCGTAAAGCAGATGTAACAGCTGGAAACACCAATTGGGCTGGTTCTGCAGGTACTGATGCTGAGAACTCGGAGTGGTTTGTCATGGATCAGAATTTCTTTGGCAGTCTGGGCTCACACCCCTACACACCAATGGGTGTTGTAACTTTCAGTGTTGATATGAATTTCCAGATCACCCTGGGTAACTTTGTTGCTGGAACTGATTTTGTTGATATTGCTGGAACCCTCAATGGCTGGAGTGGCGGTGATGTGCTCACCGATGATGACGCTGACGGTATCTATGAAGGTACCTTTAACGTGGATCCCGGCGATATGGAATACAAGTATCGGATCAATGGTTCCTGGGATACCTCAGAAAATCTGCCCGCCAACCGGGTGTATACAGTTGTTGATGGTGTCAACATCATTCCAACTGTCTGGTACAGTGATCAGGAGCCGGTAGCTGCCACCAACGTGGAAGTTTTCATTCAGGTTGATATGACCGTCCAGCTACTGAACGGTAACTTTGATCCTGATGCTGGTGATTTGATCGTTATTCGCGGTGGTCATGATAACTTTGGTAACTGGGGTGGCGCAACCCTGATGAGCCTGGATCCCGAGCAGACCAATGTCTATACTCATCTTTCCAGCTTTGACAATGTTCCGATTGGTTCAGGTTACGAATATAAATTCGTGATCCTCACCGGTGGTGATGTTGATGCAGCTATCTGGGAAAGTTCCCCCAACCGCTCCTTTACAGCAACGGGAGATGAGGCAGATACTGACGCAAATGGTTATGGAGAAATTCTTCAACCTGTTGAATATTTTGCAGATGTAACACCTGATGATATCATTACCCAGGACGTAACAGTGACCTGGAACCTTGATATCTCCTCCGCTTACCATGCTCTGGCTGCTGGTGACACTCTCATTGATGCTCAAACCGGAGCTGATGATATTACTAGCTGGGATCAGGTCAATGGCGTCAATATTAATGGTGTTTTGAGCCAGTGGTGGGATTGGGGTAATGACCTCACCAGTATTGGTGAATGGGCCATGACTGCTACTGATGATGAAACTATTTACACTTTTAGTTACCTCTATACTGCTGGTCAAGCAAAAGCTCAACAGTACAAGTATGGTATCAACTCATTGGACAATGAGGCTGGTTTTGGTGAGAATCGTGATTTCTTGATCGATGATACTGCCCCGACCTATGTGATGGATCAGGATTGCTTCGGTTCCCAGAATACCGATGAAACAATGCCCTTCCCCGTTGAGTGTGGTCCTATCACGACTGGCCCGACAGTGACCTTCAGTGTGGATATGACCTTCCAGGTCACCCTGGGTAACTTTGTTGCTGGAACTGATTTTGTTGATGTCGCTGGAACCCTCAATGGCTGGAGTGGTGACTTGCTGACTGATGATGATGGAGATGGTATCTGGGTTGGAACCTTTGCAGTCGCTGAAGGTGATATGGAATATAAATTCCGGATCAACTCCGACTGGGATACTTCCGAGAATTTGCCTGCCAACCGTACATATACAGTTATCGCCGGTGAAAATATCCTGCCTACTGTCTGGTACAGTGATCAGGAGCCGGTAGCTGCCACCAACGTGGAAGTTTTCATTCAGGTTGATATGACCGTTCAGCTACTGAATGGTAACTATGATCCTGATGCGGGTGATTTGATCGTTATTCGCGGTGGTCATGATAACTTTGGTAACTGGGGTGGTGCAACCCTGATGAGCCTGGATCCCGAGCAGACCAATGTCTATACTCATCTTTCCAGCTTTGACAATGTTCCGATTGGTTCAGGTTACGAATATAAATTCGTGATCCTCACTGGTGGTGATGTTGATGCAGCTATCTGGGAAAGTTCTCCCAACCGTTCCTTTACTGCCACGGGTGCAGAAGAAGATACTGATGAGAATGGTTATGGCGAGATCTTCCAGGAAGTTGTGTACTTTGCTGATGTAACTCCCGATGATATCATCACTCAGGATGTTACTGTCACCTGGACCGTGGATCTGACTTCAGCTTACCGTGCTCTGGCTGCCGGTGATACCCTCATCGATACTCAGACTGGTTCGGATGACATCACTGCCTGGGACCAGGTCAATGGCGTCGCCATCAATGGTGTTTTGAGCCAATGGTGGGATTGGGGTAATGACCTCACCTGTGTTGGTGAATGGGCTATGACCCAGAGCGATGTTGATGGATATGAGTTTATGTATTCATACCTCTATACCGCTGGACAGGCAAAGGCTCAGCAGTACAAGTATGGCATCAACTCTCTGGATAACGAAGCTGGCTTTGGCGAGAATCGTGATTTTATCATTGATGACGCAAATCCTAATTATGTGATGGAAGATGACTGTTTTGGTTCCCAGAATACTGATGAAGCACTACCTTTCCCACAAGACTGTGGACCGGTATCGATTGCTTCATTGCCTGGGATTCCAACTTCCTATGCTCTGAGTCAGAACTATCCAAACCCCTTCAACCCGACCACTACCATCAACTTTGCCCTGCCTGAGGCTGGCAATGTTGCGCTGACCATTTATAATGCACTTGGTCAGGAAATTCGGACCCTGAAGACAGATTATCTCAATGCCGGAAACTATTCCGTCACCTGGGATGGTTTGGATAATGCTGGGAATGGTATTCCAAGTGGTATCTACATCTATACGATGACCGCTGGCAACCATAACTTCAGCAAGAAAATGCTCATGCTCAAATAATCGTTTGATGCGATTTTAGCGTAATCATAAACAGGGTGGTGAGAAGTATCTCATCACCCTGTTTTATTATTAGCGGGGAATAGTAAATTTACTAAGAAATAACCCACCCCGACCCCTCCCGGGAGGGGACACAGCAGCTAGACATCAGCAACAATTGGAACCAGGGTGATTGAGATATTTTACATTAAAAACAGTATGTTGGCAGATAAACCGATAAGATATGTTGCAATGAAAATTAAAATTTTAACAATCATGATTAGTATTGTTATCCAATCCTGCTTGATTTCTCCTGAAATAGTGAACGAATCAAATAGTTCAGGTGATTTTTCGGTGCATTCTTTAAACTCAACAGAAGACGAATTTAGCTTTAATGATTTTATTACTTCAGTCTACCAGGCGGCGACCGATGAAAAACAGGCTCTGGTGGATTCTTTTATGCAATGGGCTGATTCAACCACTGGGATACCCTACATCGAAGATTCTACGGCTTATTTTCTGTATATCAATGGCTCCAATCCAAGTGTAGCGGTGGCCGGTGATTTTAACGGTTGGGATCCAGCTAATCAGGACCTTAATCATCTTCCGGGAACTAATCTATTCTATCGTGGCTACGATTTCGAATCTGACGCCCGCCTGGATTACAAGTTTGTAGTCGATGGCAACTGGATACTGGATCCACTGAACCAACGTACCTGTAGTGGAGGGTTTGGTCCTAATTCCGAATTGTCCATGAGCAACTATGTTCAACCCCCTGAGATCCAGACTTACGACATTCCGCATGGCAATATTAGTTTTAGCAATTTTTCAGATACGACCCAGGGTCGCACCCGCTCTGTTCGGGTCTATACCCCCCCGGGCTATGCCGAAAGTGAGCTTAGTTACCGCTGTATCTATTTTCATGACGGTAACGAGTATCTTACTCTGGGTTTTGCCAAAAATGTATTGGACTACCTGATCCAATCTGAATTGATCCCGCCGGTGATTGCAGTTTTTGTGGACCCGACCAATCGCAATGAAGAATACTCCTACGATCTGGATTTTATGGAGATGTTTGTCACTGAGCTGGTCCCCTGGGTGGATCAAACCTACCGCACCAGGATAGATGCTGAAAGCCGGGCAGTGGCTGGTGTGAGCCTGGGTGGCTTGACCTCATTATTGTTCACCTTGCACCATCCAGAAATATTTGGTAATTGTGGCGCTTATTCTTCAGCGGTCTGGATTGGCGATCTGATCCAACAATACCAGGCTAGCGAATTGTTGCCAGTGAAGATCTATTTAGATGCAGGAACCTATGAACCCTCCATTTTTAACAGTTCTATGGCCTTGGAGGAAATTCTGGCAACCCAGGGCTGGGATAATGCCTGGCGGGTCTGGCATGAAGGACACTCCTGGGGTGCCTGGCGGGCTCATCTGGATGAAGCCCTGATTTATTTCTGGCCTTTGACAACGACTGGGATTGATGATCGGTATTGATAGGGATAAATTGAATACCAATAGCCCAGAATGAAAAACATTCTACAACAGTTTATGTACAGATATTATACCAAATATATCCGAATATTAAGTCTCATTTTAGTTCTACAGTTATGTTTATTGGCTCAGTGGAGCAATGATCCGGCGGAGAATTTGAATATCAATCCTTGGGGAAATGGTGAAAAAGTGTGTTCAGGTGGATTGGGTGGAGCCTATGTTGTTTGGTCTACACCAGGTCAAACATCTGTAGGACTGTGGGTTCAAGCTGTTGATCGATTTGGATATAATCGTTGGCCAGGGTGACTGGCAGGGGATACCAGAGATCGCATTGGCTTCAGATGGATCGGCAATTATAGCATATAGTGATGAATTCCTAAGTCCTGCTCCTTGGGAAGACCCAGAATTTTCTACTACCTACCGCGCATCATTGAAACTCACTAAAATTAATCTTGAGGGAAACTTTCTCTGGGGTGACTCAGGAATCGTCGTTACACAAGATACAGTTCACGATTATAAGTACACTATTTTAGAAGATAGAGATGGTGGTATCCATGTCACCAGGTTGCAACGTTACCTCCACTATGGTGATGCAGATAGTATTGTAACTTTTTTAAATCATTATGATAGTGCGGGAACACCCCTATTGGGTGAAGGTGGTCGTCGTGTTTCATTGAGTTCATTTGAAGCAGCTGGTGATCTTTCCCAGTGTGATCCCGATGGAATCTATTTTATGTATTATCAGAACACTGTTAACCTGCATTATTCATGAATTATTGCCCCGAACACACAAAGCCACGAAGATTATTAAAGTTATGAACAAGGTCATTTTAAACAGAATTATTTGCATCTGTGAGGGATAATATTTGCTAAGTATATATTTTTTAAAACTTGGTGTCTTAGTGACTTAGTGGCTATGAATGATTCAGGTTAGATAACTTGACATTTAAAATGGATTGTTAACACGGCGATATAACATCTACAAACATCACAAATAGGATATTAACACATAAATAACTTGCAGGTAGTCATATTATGAAATTGTATAAATAGATCCTTTCATTTCAATATTTTTTACATGAAGAAAATTTCATCATAATTTTGCTTACGATATATTCGATAATAGCCTAATTTACATCAAAAGCTACAAAGCAAAATGCGGATTATTATCAGAATAATAAGAGTAATAATGTCATGTATGCTGAATTGGTAAACCTGGGTTAGCTATTTTTTGAAAGAAGTACCCCCGTTTTTTTACAAAAACAGGCTCGCCACTTGTGAAAACCAGCAAACGGTTACTCACCAATACTTTAGAGACTTTTTAACTCAGTTTTCGGGGGAACTTCTGCACTATATGCGTTTGAATAAACAGCATTATGGGCTATATTTCAGAAACTCTCAAAAAAAATATTCGAGGGCGAAATAATAATGATTAAGATACTCATCATTTGTAGTGGCTTTGTCGGTCTGGTGATTGTTTTAATCTCATGCACCGATCCAGAACCCGATGAAATAGAAGACTTGTATCCGCAGGAACAGATACCTTGGCCAACCTTAGCAGATACCCCATGGCCAATGGTTAGACATGATCCACAGGCAACTAGTAGGAGTAATGAATTGGGGGTTGAATCAATTTCAGGTGTTTCAATACTAACTTCTGATAACTATATCGAATCCCCTGTAATATTAGCTGCAGAAAATGGTCTACTTCGGCTGGGATTATTTGATGGGCAATCACAATTAGAGTACTTCAATGATATAAATGAACTTCAATGGGAAATTACACTCGGCCCTGGCTACCCAGCAGGGAATGCACCCAGCCTAGGCATTGATAGAATGTTTGTACCTGGGGACGGTAAAGTTTGGGCTATTGAAAATGAAACCCAAGAATTGATTTGGAATTGTCAGGGCTGTTCCCAAATATCCAATATTACCCTCGGCTTGTACGGAGAGTTATATTTTGCAGCAAGTGACCCCAAAAGAATAGTCTCCCTGACTAATGATGGCATTGAGAGATGGACATATGAGCACCCAAACCAAACTGCTACATCATTTTGGGCTTTACCTATAGTAATTTCACCTGACGGTAATCAGATATATTCGTCCGTTGCAAATGCTCTAATCGCTTTATCTGGAGATGGGGAACTATTATGGGAATATGGAACAGGAAATGACCAGGTTTTTAACCTGTTGTTAGACAATGATGGGAATATCTATTTCTATTCTGAAACTGAACACTCCTACGTTTGTCTCACTCCTGATGGGCAACTACGATGGAGAACTGGGCTTGAGTTCATACGTAGTTCTGGAGTTAGGACCTCTGTCGGTCCAACTTTGGATTTTGAAGGGAACCTGTATTTCTACGCTCTTGACACGAGTTCAGTACACGGGGTTGTATCTTTAGACAATCAGGGTGTGTATCGATGGTTCGCACCATGTTTTAATTCATCAGATTTAATCTCGGACCGCAATAATAATATATATTTTGGATATGTTGACTATAGAACCGCTCGCTTAGGTGCGTTTTCTGTTGATGGTAATCTTGTGTGGGAGTTTGAAGTTTCGGAAATTCTTGCAAGAATTGAGCGAGCGCCTACAATTACCTCTACGGGGGCTATCATCTATCCCCTAACTCACTCAACAAGAGGGCAACAAGCAATACAATTGTTTTAATGAGGGAGGGGGAAATGCGTATAAACTTAATCCTAATTATCACTATAATCATGTTGATTCTAATCGCCAAGGTTGTTGGTCAGTTAAGGGCAACAGACTATGAAATATGGGTTTACAACCACTCTAATTGTGACTTGACTATATTGGATACCACGTATGAAACCATGTGGAACAAAGACTTTTTGATTGAAGAGAACGAATTCCAAGGCGGAACTTTTGAGATTGATGCCAATTATACTTATGATGAAAATTATGCGAATGGTTCAGACTACGGTTACATAATAGAAGCATTCAAGGGAGATGATCCACATTAGGCTAATCAGCATGGTCAAGTCCTAAAAGTTCTGTAAAAAGGATTTAAGCATATACGGTTTCCAGTATCTTTTCAGGTATTTTCTCCTGATTCTCTTCCGATTCATTCAACAGGTCTACATCCAGATACATTTTTCCAGTCA
>JAJRSW010000119.1 GCA_024278595.1 Fidelibacterota bacterium
CTCTATGGGTGCATCATTCAACCGGGTGATCGCCGGACCGGATAATACGCCATGGGTCACAGCGGCATTCACTGATAATGCGCCCTTTTCCCGAGCCCTGGTAGCGGCAGCTGCCATAGTTCCTGCAGTATCGATCATATCATCCATGATCAAGACATTTTTACCTCTAACGCGACCAACCAGGTGCATTACTTCAGCCCGGTTATGCCCCGGCCGCCGTTTATCGATGATTGCTAAAGTTGCATTCAGCAGCTTTGCATAAGACCGTGACATGGGAACAGACCCAATATCAGGAGCCAGTACCACCAAATTGTCCAGGCCAAGATTCTGGATTGCTCCAACCAGGACCTTTTTTGAGTAGAGGTGATCAAAAGGGATATTGAAGTAGCCCTGGATCTGACTACTGTGCAGGTCCATGGAGACAACCCGGTCTGCACCGGCTGCCTGGATCAGATCAGCGAACAATTTAGCGCTGATGGGTACGCGTGGCTGATCTTTACGATCCTGCCGTGCATAGCCATAGTAAGGAACAACCGCTGTCACTCTTCTGGCAGACGCACGCTTGGCGGCATCCAGCATAAGCAGCAACTCGATCATGTTGGTGTCTGGTGGATTGGTGCTTTGAATGATAAATACATCCACACCGCGGATATTTTCATCGTAGCGGATCCACAATTCTCCATCACTGAAGGGCTTGATAGTCATTTGCCCTAAATCCATATCCAGATACTTGGCCACATCCCTCCCAAACTGGGGATTGGATCTGCCACAAAACAGTTTTGGCTTCATTAGCTCTGGTTCCGTTTTTTGGGGTTGGCGTTTTGGGTTGAACTCAAACTCATTTCCTCCTGGTCTTGACTTTGGTCAGAACTCAGGTGCTTTTTTTTGAGTGTGAAAGTTGTTCCGGGAGGAGGATTCGAACCCCCATGACCAGCTCCAAAAGCTGGTGTCCTACCATTGAACGATCCCGGAAGGGGAAAAATCAGCTGTAGGGATGGGTTATCTGGGTATGGTAACGGTTAATAAAAAACGATTGAGCGATCCGAGCTTGCGCCAGATCGTCAAAGATGCCATACACAGTCGAGCCACTACCCGACAAACTGGCAAAAAAGGCTCCTTGTTTCAGGAGCTCCCTTTTTAGGGTGCCAATTTCTGGATGCATATGAAAGACAACAGATTCAAAATTATTTTCAAAAAACCGTACCAATGTTGCCTTATCTAAAAGGCGGCCAAAAGTAATCGGCGCCTTAGGGGCTGTCAATGGTATTTTTAAGGCCTCAAATGCTTGTTTAGTCGAGATATGAATCGGTGGAATAACCAGTAGGAAGACCCCCTCAAAACCAAGCTCCAAAGGCTCGAGGTGTTCACCAACTCCCTGGGCATGTTGCAGGCCGCCTTCCAGAAAGAAGGGTACATCAGCACCTAATTGTAGCGCCAACTCCTGTAGGTGGCTGCCAGCAAGTGGATTCACAGCCAGGCGATTCAAGCCCTTCAGCACGGCAGCGCCATCAGCACTACCCCCACCAATACCTGAACCGGGTGGCACCCTTTTCTCCAAGGTAACCTTGACCGGGAAGTGTTCCCCCGTTGTTTTCTTGAATAATTCAACTGCACGAAGACAAATATTATTCCCGCCATCATCAAAGACTAAACCGGTCATCTCAAAGAAGAACTTATCAGCTGCTTCAAAATGTAGGAGATCGCCCCACTCCAGTTCCTGAAATACGGTATCCAGATCATGGTAACCGTCAGACCGCTTCCCCAGCACCCGCAGGTTCAGGTTAACCTTGGTATGGGCGGGAATCGTAAAGGGCGGGAAGGTCATGCTCATAAAATGGTTTTAGAAAATTAAAACACCATAAATTTATCACCTGGATAGATCAATTATTATAGTCAGTCGCGGCATAACAGATCGTCCCAAATTCCTGAATAGAATGATAGGACTCCTATAACGCTGATTGATCCAAGGCCAGAGAAAACGTAAAACTACGGCCGGGTCTATAAATATCACCCCAGTCCAGGTGTTCATAATAAAGCTGATTGGTTAGATTATTCAAACCAACACTGATTAATATTCCTTCCAGCGGGTCGATTTCACCCCGCAAATTAAAAACCAGATAGCCCGAAGTCTGATTCTCACCACTCAGTTCTGAGAACCGTTCTTGTGAGCTGGCGCCTTTTGCATCGATCTGGATCCAAAACTTATCATGATCAAATTTAAAGGATCCATGAGCTTCAAGGGGCGGGATCAAGGGTAGATTATCTTCAAAGTCGATCAAACTCCCCACCTCATAATTTAGGCCTCCCTGGAAGGTCCAGTGGGATGATAGCTGGTGGAGGACTGAGAGTTCGGCACCTGAAATCATTGCCTGGCCTGCATCCACGTATTTTTTCCACCCCCTGGCATACCCCAATGATTCGCCAGGCATCACCTGACCAAAGGTAAAATGCTTGAATTGATAGTGATAGAGGTTCATATTTATGATTGACGACACCAGCTTCAGCCTATTTTGCCATTCCAACTGTTTACTGGTCTCCGTTGGCAAGTCTGGATTCCCGAGATATAAATAGCCATCTATGGGATTATACAAATAGTAGCCATAAGCTTCCGATACGGTCGGCGTGCGACTACCCGAAGCTAGCATAAGAACGGATTGCCAGACTGCATTAACATCATAGGCTAGATACCAATTCGCACTGAAGAGGTGATCCTGTCGGCTCAAATCATTTTCAGGGTAATAGATATGTAGCTCATTGATACCCATTTCATCCGTTGCTTTGGAGGTGAAAAAGTCATACCGAATGGATGTGTTCACCTGGGTTTTTGAATTCAGGTCCCTCTGATATTCTACGAATTGTCCAAAATTCCACCGTTTTACTGCTGGCCAGGTCACCATTTTCATCTCATTGGAATCTTCCGGGTACATGACCATATCAGCGTAACTCGATGTCCAATAGAATTCACTTCTAAACTTTAGCCAGGCGTTTTGGGAATGGTTGAAATAAAGATCGACAAACGAGCCTGCGGTTCGGGTAAAGCCAGGCATATCCATATGCATATTCATAAAAAGATCCTCACGCTTACTATCATCCATCCAGTGATCAATGGCATTGCCATAGACCTTCCATGCCAGCTTAAGTAAGGCCGGTGAAATTCCCGTGGAATGGAGGGACAGACCCAGCATTCTTAACCGAGCATACCCCACATCCATGGGTAGGGAGGTATAGCCAATATCGTAGGCATCATCTGTGATCAATTCGGCATAGACCTGATTACTCTCATCTATTCTCTTTTTATAGCCCAGGTGAAAATTCATCTTTTCAAATCCCGAATAAGGGACAACCTCATCGTTAGCATCAGAATAGTCTCCGGCATTGCGATAACTTCCATTGAGCGACCAAGCGGATCCCGGCAACTGTCGCCCTCCAGAAAATGAAAACTTTCGTTCTTGTGAGCGTGTATCCAATCCACCCTTGATCCGCCAAATGGTCTGCCCGATATTCGCGTATTGCGGCTTAATGAATGTTAGATTTAACGAACCACCCACTGTGGAACCATGGAGGATTGACAAAGCTCCCTTTCCCACCTCGATTGAGTTCAAGGCGTCGGCCTCCACATATGATGAGATCGGATCCATTCTGTCCGTACAGGCACCAAAACTTTTCATGCCATCGATGGTTATATTCATCCGGCCGCCGGACATTCCGCGGATAATTGGTTCCTGGGCGTAGCTGCCCCGGCTTATCAGATTCACCCCCTCGATGAGTGAGATCATGTGTTCAGTTGTGGATATATTGGTTTCCTGGAGATGGCTTAAAATGTCATCTCTATTCCCTTGGATCGTTACCAATTGCTTTGATTTGATCACAACTGGCTGTAGACCAAGAGACAATCTGGTCAAGGCTCCCCTTGATATCATAACTTTTTGATCTATTGGTGCATAGCCGATCATCGACGCAACGATCTCATACTGTCCTTCCAGCAATTCCATCGAGAACAAACCTTCAAGATCACTGGCGACCCCTCGGTTACTTTCTTTAATGATGACATTTGCACCGACCAGAGGTAGCCCGGTTGACCCATCCGTGATCTTCCCGGAAACCAGCCCGCTTTGGGCGGCAAGTGTGCCGCCCAAGATCAGGATGCTTAATAATCTATAAAGTAAATTCATACTGAACTGTACCCAATTCTTCACCATTCTGTGCGAATGAAAAATCAACAGTCCAATAACCCGTCATGCTAAATGTTACGATACCTTCATATTTACCGTTTTCAGTATATTCCGGGTCAATATTTCCATCGGAGCCATGACCCATCGATGGCATTTGAGGATCAACTGTAATGACCATATCAGCTGCCTCTGGAAAACTCATCATTGAAGTCTTCTGGTGAACTGTGAGGGTAAAATCATTGGAACCCACTTGTGGGTCACTTAAACCATTTAAGGTGATAACATAAAAAACCTGGTTGGAATCTGCAGCATAAGTGACCAGATCTTTTTTCATATCGGTTTCCATCACTGACAAATTTTCGAATACAACCTTATGCATGGTACCAGCTAATTCATTATTAACTGAGACCGTATCATCCCAGGTTCCCAGCATACCGCTAGCCATGCTAAATACCAATTCACTCTCAAAGAGATCATCATCATTGGCCTGCACCCCGGCATTTGTTACCGGACAGGAATGCTGCATGGTTGCCATCCGCATGATGGGCACATGGGTGATGTGAGCTTCAGTAACCATTTCACCAGAAGACTCATCAATAAGTCGGATATAAAGCTTGTTCAGGCCGACTATTAAAGAATCATCGGTGAACATCTTTACCGTTAAGCCATTATCGGATCTTGATCCTACCAGGACCAGGTTTTCGGTTTGGTCCTCATCATTATTCGTATCCGCGCAACTTGTGATCACCATAAATGACCCCACAAGCACTGCGAGGAAAATGCGTAATTTCACTTTACCTCCTGCAAAGTTATAGTTAAAGCGTATGCTAATTGAACTGATTGGGTGTACCGATCAGCTTTGAGGAGGGTGGTCTATCCTTGAAAGGATTATATCATCAAAGGGTACTGCAAAAACTGAAACCATGGTATTCAGTGACACATCGACCTTAAAGGCGGCCAGCTGGGAGTAATGTGGATCTACACCTGATTTTTGGGTAATAACTTTTGTTCCGGATGATTGTGCCTCAGGAACTGCTTGTTTGGTAATTTGTTCTGTGAGGTAGCATTTTCCATTACACTGGAGTTCTGGTTTGGCAATATTCTCGCATTCCTCTTGAATGATTCGCTGGTAATCTGCAGCGTATTCTATTAGGGGTAATATTACGGAACTTAAACCGATGAAATAGGTAACCAGAACCAGGGAGACCAGTAGTTTTTGGGGGTTGAATATTTTACCTAATACCATACTCAGTTCTAAAGTAGACCTTAAATCAAAATATTTTTCTTTTTTGTAAATCCCGACCAGGTCCATCCCACCTCAGAAACACGGAATACCGACTCCTTGTCGGGATGACGTGAAAATGGAAAAGATGCCGGAGTTATGGCTAATTTGAAAGTGATTATGGTATAACATTCTGATACAGTCCAGAAAAAGTGACCTTTGAGAAGCTGGCTGAAAAAAATTATTTTACCCTTGGCTACCATTTTTTTTCGCTGTTCCATTAATAATGTAGTGGTCAATATTGGTCTGATCAGTACCATGAGCAATATATTTTTGGCCGGATCATAAATTATCACATCTGTCCAAAACGATTGAAAAAGTGGGAATTATAGAATAGAATGGCCCCGCAACTAGAAAGCGGGGCCTTGGAATTGACTCTGCCATTATGTAACCCAAAAATAGCGGAGCCAAAATGAATGTAACCCTGTTTAGCCAAATTATTAGC
>JAJRSW010000120.1 GCA_024278595.1 Fidelibacterota bacterium
AGGCCCAGGGGAACTGCCTGGTCGATGGAGACCACAAATTGATCTCCGCCCAGTGTGATGGAGACTCGCTTGGCCACCTCTGGATAATTTAAACTGATATAGGTGGATAGGTTTTTCAGATAGATCTGAAAATCGATGGCAGACAGATCATCAGATTCATAGAGGCGATCATGGACCAGGCTCATGGCGGCGATCCGATCTCCCACCTCCTTGAACATTTGTTTTGACTGAGGGTCGGCCAATTCCCGTGACCTGATATTGATAATGGCAGTGATCACTTGCATATTGTTTCTGGTTCTGTGATGGATCTCCCTGAGCAGGGCGCTCTTTTCCTTGAGAGTGCGTTGTAGATATTCCTCGCTCTTTTTCCGCTCAGTAATGTCCCTGAAGGTTGCCATCCAAGCCTTTTTATTTCCATAGGTAATGGGGACAGAAATTGCTTCAACGTCCCGGACACTCCCATCAAGGGTCACATATTTTTCTTCGATCAGTTTATTTGGTCGTTCGTATTCAGTGGCGTTCAATAAACGATCCATGGATTTCTGGCGATAATCTTTATGGATAAAATCAAATACATTGGCGCCGTAATAATCTTCCCGATGTTCGGCACCAATGAAATCCTGAGCGGCTTGATTGGCAGCTATGATGGATCCATTGATATGGACCACAACCGGATCCGGGGAATGTTCGAACAATTTGCGATAGCGTTCCTTGGTCTCCTCGTAGAGAGTGATGTCTCGGGCGCTTCCCACTGTTCCAATGAGTTCACCTGCTTCATCATAGATCGGCGCTTTATATACATCCAGAATAAGATTGGTACCGTAGACGTTACCGTATTCCTTGAATCTACACAATTGATCCTGCTCAAGCGTGGCAGCATCAGAATCTATACAATCATCACCGAAGGTATACCAGTGTGGATCTTCTGGATGGGCTGATCGCTCACGTTCCACAAAATACGTGAAATGTTTATTCAATGGTTCCAGGGTACTGGTAGCATTCAGGAGATTGTTGCAGATGGAAGCATTGGTGAAAATGAACCGATTATTCATATCTTTAGCCCAGATCATATCAGGAACTGTATCAGTGAGCGAGCGCAGCAAAGAATAGAGCTGTTTAAAATCGGTATGAGAAATATCCTGGGTGTCAGGGGTGAATTTCAAGCCGTGGTATTTCTGTTCCGGGCGGTTCTCCTCAACAAGTGAGCGAGTTCCAACCTGGCTGGTGATTGCCCGCAGGAGGTCGATATATTGTTCCTGATCATCAGCGATGATGAAACTATGGAGCGGGTAGGCCAAGGCTGCCTGAAGCAACATTTCAGAGCCTTGGGGCAGCACCACGATGATCGGGCAGCTTGAAAATATTCTAAAAAATGATGAGAGCTGATCGAACTGGGCAGAATATTCCAGAAAAATGAGATCAAATGGCTTTAACAATGATTCTTCCATGTTGTAGGTAGCGTCTTTGAAGACAATGGTAGAACCACCCAATACCCGCCCGATTTTATTTTGGGTTGTGGCTTTCGTAAAAATTGAGTCGCTATAGAATAGAATCCGATCCGCTGCATCGTGCATGATTGTTATCCTTAATTCCTTTTATCAAAAGATCTATTCTTAAAATGGTATTTAATTATTACAATAGAAAGTAAACATAATTAACAATTTTATAATTAAAAGAATTTATTACGACTATTTATGATGGAACGCTTCTTGCTTGGGTATAGTTTGTCACAGGGCTCGAATTTAGGGGAATTCATCCTTGGGTTGAAAGACATTGAACGCCAAAGGACCGATGTGGTAAGCGTTAAGTCCCTTTTGGTTATGGTGAACCATAAAACAATACCAATAATTATGGAGAAAATCAATGACACACAGAAAATCATGGGCTGAACCCTGGAAAATTAAAATGGTCGAACATTTGACCATGACATCCCGCGATGACCGCCTCAAGGCCATCGAAGAGGCTGGCTACAACACTTTTTTACTAAAGTCCGCAGATGTATACATTGATCTGTTAACGGATAGTGGCACCAATGCCATGAGTGACCGCCAGTGGGCAGGGATGATGCTGGGGGATGAAGCCTATGCCGGGAGTAAAAATTTCTACCATCTGGAAAGCGCTATTCAAGACCACTATTCTTATAAATATATCATCCCAACCCACCAGGGACGTGGGGCAGAACACATGATGTCACAGATCCTGATCAAGGATGGTGATTATCTGCCCGGAAATATGTACTTCACAACCACCAGACTACATCAGGAGCTGGCCGGCGGGACCTTTGTCGATGTGATCATCGATGATGCTCATGATACAGAAAGCAGACATCCCTTCAAGGGTAACGTTGATCTGAAGAAATTGGAAGATTTGATTAAAAAAGTAGGTGCCGACAAGATTCCCTATGTCTGTATCGCCACCGCCGTCAATATGGCCGGCGGTCAACCGATCGCGCTGGAAAACCTAAAAGCAGTGCGCGAACTGACCAACAAATATGGAATTGCCATTGTTCACGATATGACCCGGGTGGCAGAGAATGCCTGGCTGATCAAGGAGCGCGAACCCGGGTATGCCGATAAGAGTGTCAAAGAGATTGTGTTTGAGATCTGTTCTCTCACTGATCATGCTACCATGAGTGCGAAAAAGGATCCGTTAGTGAATATTGGCGGATTTATGGGCACCAATGATGAAGATGTCTACCGCAAAGCCCAAAATATGGTGGTGATTTACGAGGGGCTGCACACCTACGGCGGGATGGCCGGCCGCGACATGGAGGCTCTAGCCATTGGGATAGCTGAATCTGTTCAGGATGACCACATGCGTTCACGCGTTGGCCAGACCCAATATCTAGGGGAAAAACTGATCAACTATGGTGTTCCTATCGTCATGCCCATCGGTAGTCACGG
This sequence comes from Fidelibacterota bacterium, assembly GCA_024278595.1. Classification (GTDB taxonomy): domain Bacteria; phylum Fidelibacterota; class UBA8477; order UBA8477; family JABMPR01; genus JABMPR01. The sequence continues at coordinate 2,904 of JAJRSW010000120.1, forward strand.
TGTCTTTTTGGATGCAAAAAAATTCTTACCCCACCTTACTCAAGATGTTTTTCCCGCCCAAACCCTGGCGGCAGAGATTTATATCGAAAGTGGCGTAAGAAGTATGGAGCGGGGTATCGTGTCCGCCGGTCGTAATAAGGATTCAGGGGATCATAATCGTCCAAATCTGGAATTGGTTCGACTAACCTTGCCACGCCGGGTCTACACCCAGGCCCACATGGATGTTGTCGCCGAGTCCATTGCCGATGTGTATGACCGCAGAAATGAGATCACCGGTCTTCAATTTACCTATGAACCGGAATATCTAAGATTCTTCCAAGCCAGGTTTAAGCCCATTTCCTGAGACTTGAAGCTAAGTGAAAGGATGATTGGCAGCTCTTGATTATTCAGTGGCTGCCTTTCGTTTTCATAGTGGGCCATCGGGGGGAGTTGGTTCGAAGATAATGCTCCGCATGCAAGCCCGATCGAAAGCAAAATTACGCAGGTGGCTCACGAAGTATCGACTTGAAAAAAATACACTCCTGGCTACTTTATATGCTATATGAAATCGATTCTATTTATAGATAAGGATAGTCGATTGGCCAGGAGTATCCGCAGCCTGGCTGAGATCCTGAATATCCCCTTCGATCTGGTGGCCAGAAAAAATGAGGTCCGCCGACTCATTTCTACTGGCAATGTGGGAATGATCTTTGCGAATACTGAAATGACCACCATTCGTTTTGATGATATGGTCATGGAGATAGATCTTATTCTAAAACGGAATCGTATCCCGGAGATCCCAACCTATTTTATCTGTGATGATCGGCCTGTCGCCGGAGAAAATATTCCCAAGGATGTACCGGGTAGCTATCTGATCAAACGCAGCTCAAGTCTGGAAAGTATCTATATCACGATTGAGAAAACCCTGCTATCGGACAGTGATCTCGAGCAATCGGGAGGATTTATCCTGTATTCTTTGGAACATCAGGAATTTATCAAATCATATGAAACGATCCTGTCCAATCTGTCGCAGATCGCCAAAAAGACGCTTAACGGATGAATATCCAACTCCCAAACGGTCAACTGACCCTTTCAGTCTTGAAACAGGGTGAACTGGTGTTGGGTGAGATCACCCAAGGCTCAGCTGATGCGACTGCCATTCGTCAGGGCTTGATAAACTGCGGCTTTATCAAGGGCCTTCAACAGGAATTCATTGATAAACTTGCTGGCGGTTTTCAGGGCCAGTTGCCCATCGCTATCAGTAGTATCAGGGTTGAGCTGGTACGATATAATATCGATTTTGCCGTTGATCTGGGAATAGAATCAATGGAACCCTATGAGCTATTAACCCAGTTGCATCAGCAAGAGATCTCTGGGATGGTCATGGCGGGTGAGCGTCTACTGACCCTGACATCTTCCTCAAAACGTATTCTTACTCGACCCGATGGTACTGAAGAGGTGTTGAGTGATGTGGGGAACAAAGAAATTCATCATTTTTGTGGTGCCAATGTAAAGGCAAATAAAAGCGGAAACGCCATCAGCGCTGCTGTAGATGGCGTCGCCCAGATTACAACCCGGGGTAAAGTTTCGGTCTATCCATTTGAGCAGTATGACAACATCGGAAAGATGCATGGAAAAATTGATACTGAACACGCCATGCTGATCCATGGTGATATCAGCGGCGGCGCAAATATATCCAGCCTTGCGACCCTCATCGTCCGCGGGGGGATCAGATCTGCAACCATTAAATGTGGCGGCGACCTTGATTGTCAAAATGGGCTGGATAACCTCCTGCAGGGTGATGAAGGCAACATTCGAGTTGAACAGAATCTGCGGACCGCAGTCATAAAGAATTTTCGAGCATGGGTGGGTTCAAAACTGACTGCTTCACGGATCATCGATCATGCACAACTTGAAGTTATGGATACCCTGGTTTGCCCACGCATTGCCGATTCAAAAATTGCAGTAGGTAATAAAATAATCACCTACACGGTGGTGCGGGACTGTGTGATCAAATTAGGTCCTGGTGCTGTGGAAGATCCCTTTATCACCAAGTTCAAACAAGCTCATTTATCCCATAGTCGTAGGCATCATGACCAACACCTGGTTATGGAAACCCAGAGAGCTCACCTGGAACAACTACGCCAAAAGAGCATGCTCATCCTGCAGCGCTTGAAGAACGAAGGTCAAAGTAATATGATGGTAGGCAATGTCCTCAAACGTTACGTTACCACCATGCAGGAGAACTTTCTGATCTATAAGAATGCTTATAAGGCTTTGATCGAGACTGAAAAGCAAGTCAAGCAGGAACGAGCAGAGTTGGGCTATCATACCAGTCTGATCGATTCCTTTAATGAGCCAAGTCTCACAATTGTGGGCAAGTTAGAGGCCGGCACGCGCATTGTTGGGCCAGTCGACAGTATTGTCATTGAGAGGTCAATGAACAGTGTTTCGGTCACGCTGGACCCCACTACGGCAAAACTGGTATTTAATCCATTAAAAGATCAAGGAGCATAGCTGGATCATGGCTGAGAAAACAAAATTATGGTACCTGCAGAATTTCAATGTTCTGGAAGGAATGAGTGCCAAGATGATGGCCGAGCTGGAAAAAAATACCAGTATGCAGAATAATTCTAAAAAGGAGATCATCTACTTTCCAGAAGAAGCTTCCAATACGATCTATTTCCTGAAGATGGGAAAGATCAAGATCTATCGGCTTTCTGAAGATGGCAAAACCACTACATTGCATCTTCTGGGTCCAGGAGAAATTTTCGGTGAAAGTGCTATTCTTGGCCAGGATAAGCATGATAATATTGCCGAAGTTGTGGAAGATGCAGTCGTGTGCGCCATGGATAAGCGCGATTTTCAGGATATGATGGAAAAAAGTCCTCAACTCACCATGAGTATCAATAAGTTCATCGGATTCAGGTTACGTAAGATCCAGGCCCATGTAGAGGATCTGGTCTTTAAAAATGCCAAGCAGCGGATCACCGCTTTTCTCCACCGCTATATCGAGACTTTTGGTAAAAAGATGGTAGACGGCTGGATGGTTCGTCCTTTTTTAACCCATCAGGAGATCGCCGATCTCACAGCAACTGCGCGTCAAACCGTAAATCAGGTACTCAATGAACTTGCCGAAGATGACGTTATCAAGTTCTCCAGAAGATTTCTCCAATTGAAGGGTGAACTTGATCAGCTTGAAACTTGAGCATAAAGTTCGCTTCGAACTTGTCTTGAGCACGACAGAAGGCTGGTCAGAGTTCAAGCATATTGTGGCATGAATTTCACTCAAGCCATGTCAAAAGCCGTCACTGTTGAGATCGTTATCAGGGATGGCTGTAAGTATAGTGCCAGGATCCTGGACGAGATCGCTGATATGATGGCTGAATTTCCTGAGATCAACTTTGAGATCATCAATGCCTCCGAGTTGCGGAACAGGAATCGTTTTAACGGGGGGATAACACCCTCCATCTGGGTCAATGGAAAACTTTGGTTCCTGGGCAATTATTGCTCTGATAAACTCCACACCAAACTGGTTTCGCTGCTCCATTCCATTTGAGTCGACTGTTCAACCCGTCCACCAGATCCTAATATTCCTATCACTACCCCTTTTCAGGCTTAGATTATGCTTTATTGAGGGAATGCTAATTAAATTTTATTTTAGCCGGATAATGCACAACGAACTCATGGAATGCCCTCCGGAAGAGGGGGAGCAGGGTTGGATCCATTAGCAGCAATGCTAAGTATTGTTGTTCCAAATCCGCGTTAAGCAAACTGTAGAAAAAGGACGAAATAGATGCTGGGAATCATCGGAGGTACTGGATTATATAATGTGGATTGGTTAAAGGTAATCGAAACCAGATCCATTGAGACCCCTTTTGGTGAACCCGCTTCAGATTTAGTTTTTGGTCAAATGGCAGGTGTTGATCTGGTGTTCCTGCCCCGTCACGGCCGCGCCCATGAATATTTACCCTCAGAAGTGAATTACCGCGCAAATATCTGGGCTTTAAAATCCGTGGGAGTTAAGCGCATTATCTCATTTTCGGCAACGGGTAGTTTGCAGGAGGAGATCAAACCCGGTGAATTTGCACTACCAGATCAATATTTTGATTTTGTAAAAGATGGTCGTGCCAAAAGTTTTTTTGGACAGGGTCTGGTAGCCCACATTTCCACTGCCGAACCAGTATGTGCTAAGCTTCGCACGCAGATCTTCTCTTCGGCCAAACAGTTGGGACTTCCAATTCACGATAAAAAGACCTATGCCTGTGTTGATGGTCCACGACTGGGCACTCGGGCAGAAAGTCACTTCTTGAAGGATGTCGTGAAATGTGACCTGGTCGGCATGACAAATATCCCTGAGGTATTCCTGGCTCGGGAAGCTCAGATCTGTTACTCGACCATTGCAATCCCCACTGATTATGATTGTTGGCGGGATGATCCGGATGAATACGTCACGGTAAAGCAAGTGCTACAACGGTATGGCGAAAGCATCCAGAGTGCTCACGACCTGCTACAGCATGTGGTGGAGAACCACGACCATACCCAAACCTGTAGCTGTCACCAGGCCCTGGCGGAGGCCCTGATGTTTGACCCTCAGAAGTTAGCAGGCAAATCCAGAGACATAATGGAGGTCTTGCTGCGCTAGTGAGCATTCGACTCCCCTATATTGATCGGGACCAGATGGTGGAAGTTGATCGTCTGATGATGGAGGAATTCCATATCTCACTGCTACAAATGATGGAGCATGCTGGTGTGAATCTAGCCCGTTTGGTCAGGTGGTATATCAGGGACATTGAGGATCCTATCATCACCGTATTGTGCGGAAATGGACATAATGGGGGGGGCGGCTTGGTTTGTGCCCGAAATCTGATCAACTGGGGGTATCGGGTTCAAACGATCACGGTTGGTGAAAAATCGCACCGTAAAGAAGTACCTGCCCAACATCTTGCTACCCTGGAGACCATGGGTGCCAGGATCAGTAACTCCAATGAGATCGAATTAAGCGAATTATTCGGGCTCAGCGATCTGGTTGTGGATGCGATCATCGGCTATGGGCTTAAGGGCAAACCTTCACCGGCTGTGCAGAAGATCATTGATCTATTAGAGGTTGACGACCTGCTGGTGATCGCTCTGGATGCACCCACTGGTTTAGATGTTTCAGTCGGTGTTCCCGGGCACAACAGGGTCCAGGCGGATGCAACACTGACACTGGCGCTGCCCAAACGGGGACTAATTGAGTTTGAGAACAGATCTGCAGTTGGTAAACTTTATCTTGGTGACATAAGCGTCCCTGGCCAACTATATTCTGCCATGGGATTTGAGATAGACCAGCCATTCAAGGAATCATCGATCCTCTATAATACGGGTGGTGATGAATATGAATCATTTATACTCCCTGGTTGATGCGTTGAGATCCTGGACTCGCATAATCATTTTCCTGGCTGTGGGATCGCTGGGTTCAGAAGCCTTTTGTCGTAACCAGCCCAGTCAGGAAGAGCTGCTCATCGGGGTTGCCGGTGTTGGCCTGGCAGTCGGGATTGAGCTGTATGCCAAAGATCATCTGCTTCCCAGCGAACCTCGCTTCAGCATACCCAATCGCCTGGATGCTGCGTTTCGAAAAAAAATGTACTGGGGACCAACCAGACAAGAACAAGCCAGGCTCTACAGCGATGGCTTGATCTACGGTGTATCATTAAGCAGTATGGTCTGGGGACCGCTGGCTGCCAAAGACCCTAAACTGGCGACTCTGATTAATCTGGAAGTGTTTGCAGTCAACAGTATGGTCACCAATTTGATTAAAATCGTGACTGCCAGAGAACGCCCCTACCATTATTATGGAACTGCACCGGACAGGGGACCGATTGATTATGCTTCCTTCATCAGTGGCCACAGTAGTGTGGCTTTTTCCCAGGCAGTGGCCAATGCAATGATCCTCAGTGAAACATATCCGGATCAAAGCACATTGATCTGGTCGACACTCCTCACAACCGCCGGAGTGACGGCTTATTTTCGAGTTGCCGCTGATGTGCACTATTTCTCTGATATTGTGGTTGGAGCAGGAATCGGGTCGCTGATCGCCTGGGGTATCAGTCGTTACGAACTTGACCGCTTCCAGGAAAAGCCATCCTCCGGGACTCTTTTTAGACTTAGTTTTAAAATGTCTTTGGGCTAGGACCAATTTTAATGTATTATTAATGATAATTGGATGAATATAGGAGTCGTACATGATGACCGAAAAGTTACCAGGCAAAAGTAAGCAACAATCCTGGATAGCCATTGGCGTGATCGTCATAGGAGCTATTTTTCTCCTGCAGAGTCTGAATATTATGCATCTTGGTCACTTTGTGGGTGAATGGTGGCCGCTAATATTGATCGTAGCAGGTTTCTCAAAATTACAAAATGAGGATCGTCGCAATGGCGCTATCCTTTTTATAGTAGGTCTGGTTCTGTTATCAGCCACCTTAGATTTTATTAATTGGGGTAGCATATTTAAGTTATGGCCCTTGGCGATATTGTACGTGGGTGTTTCCATGTTATTGAAATCTCAGGGAAAACCAGGTCTTACCTTCTCAGGAGTAACCGCCGGTGATGAAGATTTTGTTCGGGCAACTGCCATTTTCAGCGGTGTGGAGAAAGTAGTGCATGCTGTGAATTTTAAGGGGGCTAATGTGATGGCATTGTTTGGGGGGGTAGATTTGGATCTCCGCCAAGCGAAAGCCATTGAAACCGGCTGTGTTATCAATGTCACTGCTCTTTTTGGCGGTACTGAGATTATCGTTCCGGAAAATTGGAACGTCATCGTCTCAGGAACCCCCATCTTTGGTGGTATTGAGGACAAGACCAGGGGGGATGCGGAGAACTCAATAAATGTAACCCTCAACTGTACCGTTGCTTTTGGGGGGCTGGAAGTTAAGACCTGATAATTATTTTAGAAAATAGATTCTATTAAGGGGTCGTCCAAATTGGATGGCCTCTTTTTTTGCTGGAGTTTCTTGGGCATAAGGTTATGAAGGGCGTGAGCACCGTTGAAGGATGACCTTTCACATCAAACCATTGGCACCGGGGAAAACTATGCGTCATTTCGACAATTGATGCCCGAGTTCAGCCAAAGGGCGGTCCCTGTCGAAGGGCTCAATGCAACGCTCTGCGGTCTCTGCGAGAGGGACTTTTTGCAGAGGCGTCAAATTTGCTTCTGCATTTTTACAAAATAGCTCTGAATGTCCGCATCACAGCGAGAGAAAAATAATGGATAAAAGATAGCGCATTCAGATCTGGGTAAGAAAGTTGGTCAGGATTTAACCTGAACCAGTAAATCCCTTTGGTGGCCTTGGATGCCCGGTTATATTGGCGTGCTTTTTTTATCCGCCTTCGCAGAATGCACTGGGTTTACTCAGGAATGAATGCGCAAAATCTGTTTCGTCGCGATGTCAATCTGAATCATTGTGGATAACTACGGCGAAGCGCCTTAGGACGAAGACGGGTCATCGTATGGACCCATGGGTTTGGCCCTGGATTTCCATAAATAATGCCCCTGTAGCTCAGCAGGATAGAGCAACGCTTTCCTAAAGCGTAGGCCAGGTGTTCGAATCACCTCAGGGGTACATGAGTAGCCCTGATTGGAATGGCAGGGTGGATATTGATAATAGTAATTTTGAAGGGATCTGATAACTGATGTTAACACCAAAAAAGAAACTGACCAAAAAAGAATTAAAGCATGATCCTTTGTTGGACACCCTTGAAAAAGGTAAAGAGTTCTATGAAGAGAACAGCAAGCAGATCGTAACCGGAATTGTTGCCGTGGTTGCGATCCTGTTACTGGGCTGGGGCTGGATGAATAGTGTTGAATCAACTAACAATGCCGCCATGCTGGCCAATACCAAAGTCGTTTTGGCAGCTGCCATGGAGCTGGATGATAATGTGGTCTCAGAGTTGGAACGCATTGTAGCAGAATACGGCAGCAATCCAAATGCCGCTCAGGCCATCCTCCAATTGGCAATCGCCAGGATGGACTCGGGTGACCATAGTGGTGCCCGCGATCTATTCTCACAGCTGGCCAATGGCTCAGACAGGCAAATGAAAATTGCCGGGATTCTCAAACTGGCTTATCTAAGCGAGCAAGAATCGAATTATTCCGAAGCGGCCGATTATTATCAGCAGGTTGCCGGGATGAGCGCCGGGACCGTTTCCCAGTATGCCCAACTTCAGGCGGGATATGCATTTCTCGCTTCAAATGACGCGTCTCAGGCCAAACAGCTAGTTGAGCTGCTCCTGGATGAAAAACCAACTGGAAAATTTAAAGAGTATGTTGAATATCTAGCAGGAAAAGTACTGGAGAAATAATTGCAATTATTGGACTTGCAAACAGTGCTACCCCCGAATATATTTCGCCCGCAAAGTGGGTTGACTGACCCACTTTGTTTATTTGTAAAGGGTTTGAAGAGACGAAGTGAATTGGAACGATGAAGAAATAAGAGCCGGAATAGAGCACTGCTTTGGAGATGCTGAAGACGTCTTCCTGGTTGATGTAAAGATGAATGCATCGCGCAGGGGACATCAGTTGATCGTAAAGTGTGAAAGTGATTCCGGTATTACCATCGATCAATTGACTCGTATCAATCGATCCATTCATAATAATTTCACTCTACCAGGTATGGATATTGAAAAGGTCTCAGTTGAGGTCACATCTCCCGGTACGAGTTTCCCGGTAACAACTGCCCGTCATTTTAAAAGGTTGATCGGGCATCCCATGACAATTGAACACCGTTCTGACGCGGTTCATAATCCTCTGGATGGCGAGATCATGTCGGCCAATTCCGCTGCCCTTACCTTAAAGGTCAAGCAGGAGAATCTGGTACTGAATATGAAGGATGTTATCCAGGGAAAAGTAAAAATGCGTTGGTAAAAGGAGGATTGACCCCTTGATCAGTAAAATCATCATAGAATCATTTATTCAGCTTGCTAAGGAAAAGGATATCGACCGCAAGGAGCTGGCCGATATCATTAAAGAGATCTTTGAAGCATTGATTCAGAAGAAATATGGAAACGTTGACAACTTCGATGTCATTGTCAATATGGACAAGGGTGAGATCGAGATCTACCAGGAAAAAGAAGTCGTGGAAGTTGTGGACGATCCTGATTTTGAAGTGGATATCAAGACCGCTCAGGAAGTGGCTCCTGACCTTGAAATTGGGGATCCCTTTATCGATGTCGTGGATCCTGAATCCTTTGGTCGCCGGCTGATAACTTTTGCCCGTCACGTCATGGCTCAAAAGATCCAGGAATTTGAACGGGATCAGATCTACCGTGATTATTCCAGCCGGGTGGGGGAGATCATCATTGGTGAGATCCATCAGATCCGTAGAGACGCGCTCTTTGTGAATATTGATAAGGCCGAGCTGAAAATGCCACGGAATGAACAGATCTATAGCGAACGTTATCGCCGAGGTGAGAGTGTTCGCGCCATCATCAAAGAAGTTCGTTCTGATAAACGTGGACCGGATATCATTATTTCACGGGCAGATCCCAGTTTCCTGCGAAAATTATTTCAGAATGAAGTCCCTGAGATCGAAGATGGCATTATTGATATTCGAACACTCCAACGGGAACCTGGTGATCGTACAAAGATCATTGTTGAGTCACACGATAAAAGAATTGATGCCGTTGGTGCCTGTGTTGGTATGAAGGGCAGCCGGATCCAGGTCATTGTTCGTGAGTTGAATGGCGAGAAAATCGACATTATTAATTATACATCAGAACCCCAGCTATTGGTGACCCGTGCGCTTTCGCCGGCTAAACCGTATCGGGTTAAGATCGATTATGAAAAACAAAGAGCACTGGCTCTATTTGAAGACGATGATATCTCCATCGCCATTGGAAAAAATGGTCAGAATGTTCGTCTGGCTTCAAAGGTCACCGGTTTTGAGATCGATGCCAAATCCCGCAGCGAAGTAGAAGGACCAGTCGAAGTCGAAGTCTTTCTTGAAGAGATCGATGGCCTGCCTAAACGGGTGGTCGCCATCCTGGCGGAAAATGGGATCGATACAGTGAACGAGATCGTGAACACCAGTCAGGAAACTTTACTCACCTTAAAGGGGCTGGGAGAGAAATCACTGGGTGATTTCATGGGTGCTCTCATGGAAAAAGTTGAAGTCAAAGTTGAGGTCATTGAAGAAGTGATCGAAGTTGATGAGGACGCCGAGAGGTGATAAACGATTTGCCGTTCATGGTAATCGCTGGCAGGATCTGTTTTTGCAGATATCATAGACTCTGCACATGGAATGATGAGGAAAGAGGAACGATTGAGTAAACCGAAACGAATATATCAAATTGCGAAACAGATCAATATATCCCATCAGGAAATTGTAAGTTTCCTGAAAGATCAGGGTCTTGATGTGGCAAACCATATGAGTCCCATAGATGATGAGACCTATGAAGTCATTATGAAGAATTTCGCATCTGATCTGTATCTCATTGAACAGGATCAGAAGGAACTTGATCGTAAAGCACTGGAAGACCAGCGTCGGCTAGAAGAAGAAGAACGCATTCGTAAAGCTGAAGAGGAGCGCCTGGCCCGCGAAACTGAAGAACGTTCGCGTCGTGATGCAGAAGAGCAGCGTCGCTTAGAGATCGAGGATGCCAAGCGTCGTGTAGAGCAGAACCGTATCGATGCAATTGAACAAGCCAAACGCGAAAAAATCGAAGAAGAATCCCGCAAACTTGCTGAATTGCAAGCCGCAAAAGAACGGACTGATCTTGATAAACTGAAGGCGGCCAAAAAAGCGGCCAAGCCAACCATTCTCAGGCCTGGTCAGGACAAAACTAACAAACCCAAAGCAACCACTGCTGATAAGATCATCGCAAAAAAGATCGAACGTAAGATCAAACATGTTGTGAAAACAGGTGCACCTACCCAGGGTAGACCTGTGAGAGGCAAGAGGCGTCGGACCTTCAATCAGAAAGAGGTGGATGCCTCGATCAAGAAGGTCATGACCTCAATGGATGCTGGCAAAAAACGCAAACGCCGTCGGGATGGAAAACAAGAGGAAGCTGTTGAGGATACGATCTATCGTGTTTCCGAATTTGTCTCTGTACATGATTTTGCTGATCTGATTGAAATTGATGTAGCCGATATCATCAGTAAATGTATGGATTTGGGCATGATGGTGACCATTAACCAACGGATCGATAAAGAGACCATTGAACTCCTTGCTGAAGAGTTCGAGGTTAAGGTTAACTTGGAAGACGAAACCGCTACTGCCATGGAGGAGGAAGTCGCTCAGGAAGAACTGGATGAATCTGAGTTGGAACCTCGCCCCCCTGTGGTAACCATTATGGGTCATGTCGATCATGGCAAGACCTCCTTGCTCGATCATATCCGCAATGCAAATGTGATCGATGGTGAAGCGGGTGGCATTACCCAGCATATTGGTGCTTATGCAGTACCGGTTGGCGATGGTAAAACCATCACTTTCCTGGATACACCTGGTCACGAAGCTTTTACTGCCATGCGTGCGCGTGGTGCTCAAGTTACTGATATTGTTGTGATTATCGTGGCTGCAGATGATGCGGTCATGCCCCAGACCATTGAAGCCATAGATCATGCTAAAGCGGCTGGTGTCCCAATTATTTTTGCTATAAATAAGATCGATAAATCTGGAGCCGATGCTGAACGTGTCCGTCGGGAATTATCTGAACGCGATATGCTGGTGGAGAGTTGGGGAGGTAAGATTCCAGATGTTGAGATATCTGCCAAACATGGAACCAATGTTGATGATCTGCTGGAAACCATCATTCTTGAAGCTGAAATGCTGGACCTCAAGGCCAAACCCATTGGAAAAGCACGGGGAATTGTCGTTGAATCACGCCTGGATAAAGGGGTGGGTGCCATTGCAACCGTTCTGATAAACCGCGGTGAGATCAAAATTGGGGACTCTTTTGTTTGTGGTGATTTTTCAGGTCGGGTCCGAGCTTTAAAAGATGATCATGGATCACGGCTAAAAAATGCTGGTCCCTCAGCACCTGTGGAAATTCTGGGCTTTAGCGATGTTCCACGAGCCGGTGATAACCTGGTCGTTATGGAAAATGATAAGGAAGCCCGTGAGGTTAGTGCCCAGCGGCAGTTGATCCGTCGTGAACAGGATTTTAAACGGATGCGTCACATGACCCTGGATGAGATCTCTCGTCAGATATCTGAAGGCAAGGTCAAAGAAGTCCCACTGCTGGTGAAAGGTGATGTTGATGGATCCATCGAAGCCCTGGCAGATTCCTTTATGAAGATGTCCACCCGCGAAGTTGCTGTCCGGATCGTTCACCGGGGAATTGGAATGATCAAGGAGTCAGACATTCTGCTGGCAGCGGCATCCAAAGCAATTATCGTTGGGTTCAACGTTACCGTTGACAGTAACGCCAAGCTGCTGGCCAAGACGGAAGATGTGGAGATCCGTCATTACGATGTAATCTACGCGGCTGTTGATGATGTTTATCAAGCCCTGGAAGGCCTGTTGGAACCTGATGTAGTCGAGAATGAAATTGGCAAGGCAGAAGTAACAGATCTGTTCAAAATTCCCAAGATCGGTCTTATTGCCGGATCAATGGTGACCTCTGGCATTGCCCGTCGTACCGCCAAGGTGCGCCTTGTTCGGGATGGTGAGATCAAATTTAATGGTAAACTGAATGCCCTCAAACGCTTTAAAGACGAAGTGAAGGAAGTCATTGAAGGGAATGAATGTGGTATATCGCTCAAGGATTACAGCAAGATCAAAGTCGGGGATATCATTGAATTTTACACCGAAGAGATCATAAAACGGAAATTGGACTCCAGTCCAAAGAAATAAGAACTGCAGCGAGTTGTCTGAAATGGGTAATGCAAGACAAGAAAGAGTTGCCGAGGCTGTCAGAGCTGCTGTGGCAGATTTTCTGATCCAGAATCTGGCCAATGCGACCCCGGGTTTTATTTCCGTATCCAAGGTGAAAATGGCACCAGATCTAAAATTAGCCTATGTGTACTTTTCCATATATGGGAACCAGGAAGATGTGGCTTTTAGCTTTAAGACCCTGGAAAAGCATCAGGGACGTATCCGGTACCATGTCGGGCAGGAAGTTCCGTTGAAATATGTTCCACAATTGAAATTATTTGTGGATGACTCCATTGAATACGCCGCTAAAATGAATCGGATGATGAAAGATATATGAGCGGGTCTGAACATATCATCAATATTGATAAACCCATGGATTGGACCAGTTTTGATGTGGTAAGAAAGATCAGAAATACGACCCGCATCAAGAAAGTTGGCCATGCCGGCACCCTGGACCCTTTTGCCACGGGCGTCCTTATCGTGTTGACCGGGAAGCATACCAAACGTCAAAGCGAATTTATGGACCTGCCAAAAACCTATGTGGCCGAGATCAAGCTGGGACATCAGACGGATACTGGCGATCGGACTGGCAAGATTGTTGGATCACAGGCCATCCCAGAACTTGGGGAAGCCCATATCCTGAAAGCATTAGCATCATTTCACGGTGAGATCGAACAGATCCCGCCCATGTATTCGGCAAAAAAGGTTAATGGCAAGACCCTTTACAAATTGGCTCGAAAGGGGCAAGTCGTTGAGCGACAGCCCTCTACGGTCGTTATTTATAGTATTGAATTGTTATCCTTCAAGGCGGATAGTCTTGAGCTGCAAGTGAATTGTGGGCGGGGAACCTATATCAGGGTTCTGGCGGAAGACATTGCCCGTGAGCTGGGAACCCTGGCTTATGTGGAAGAATTGACCAGAACAGCGATAGGTGACTATCGCATAGAGGATGCGTTAAGCATACCAGAGTTTATTGAAAATTGGAAATCATCCGCTGCTTAGCTGACCTGCCAGCGTTGGACGGTTGCGTTGCAACCATTGGCAGTTTTGATGGGATTCATCGCGGTCATCAGGCGTTGATCAGAAAATGTATCTCTGAGGCAAATTTCCGTGAACTGCCTTCAGTGGTGATCACCTTTCATCCACATCCCCAACAATTGTTGCGGGACAGTGATAAACGTCCGATCCGTTTGTTGACCGGAATTGATGAGCGTGCTTTTTTGATCAACAAATATGCACCAGTTGACATCCTGCTGGTTTTGGATTTTAACCGTGGATTCTCAGGAATGAGTGCTGACGATTTTGCCAGGACCGTTCTTGAAGATGCGCTTGGTATCAAACATCTGGTCGTTGGTTATGATCATCGTTTTGGTCATGACCGGGAAGGCGATGCAAATTGGTTAAGCACACGAGGGCAGCAGCATGGATATGCTGTCAGCGTCGTTGGTCCGATCAACAATGAGGATCTACCTGTTAGCAGCACGCTAATACGAGACCATATCCAATCCGATCGTTTGGATCTGGCAAACGCCATGCTGGGGCATGCCTATACGCTTTTTGGGGTAGTGGTACATGGGGATAAAAGAGGCCAAAGCCTGAATTTTCCCACGGCCAATGTGGAACCACATGTGGACAATAAACTTTTACCCAATCAGGGCGTTTATCTCTGTCGGGTGAAAACGGATGAATTTTCAAGTTTTGGGATGTGCAACGTTGGTGTACGCCCCACGTTTACGAATGGTGAAGAGATCACAATTGAAGTGAATCTGTTCAATATTCCAGAGGGAAAAGAAGATCTGTATGGAGCAGAGGTGATCCTCGAGTTTCTGCAGAAATTAAGAGATGAAAAGAAATTTTCCAGCGTGGATGATTTAATAGAACAATTAGAGAATGATAAGAAAACATGTACAGCGATAATCGAAAATTATCGGGATGTCTGAAGGAGGACACATGTCAATAACAAAAGAAGAAAAGGCCGCTCTCATCAAAGAATATGGTGAAAATGCTCAGGATACTGGTTCCTCCAGTGTTCAAGTAGCGATTCTCACAACTCAGATTCGAAGTTTGACAGAGCATCTGAAAGCCTTTAAAAAAGACCACCACAGTCGTCGTGGTTTGTTGAAAATGGTTGGGCAGCGCCGTCGTCTGCTACGTTACATCCAGAAAAGAGATGTAGCCTCATACAAAGCTTTGATCGAAAAGCTTGGTATACGTAAATAGGAATTGGAGAGATTTTGATTAAAAAAGAAATGGTGCTTGGCGGTCGTACGCTGAGCCTCGAGACTGGTCGGATGGCCAGACAAGCTGGTGGGTCCGTACTTGCCATGTATGGTGAAACAACGGTCCTGGTGGCAGCAACTGCTTCTAAACATGAAGATACCACGCGGGATTATTTCCCGCTTCAAGTAGAATATCGTGAAAAAAGTTATGCCGGTGGTAAAATCCCTGGCGGCTTTTTCAAACGGGAAGCCCGACCTTCTGAAAAGGAGGTTCTCAGCTCACGAATGACTGATCGGCCGATTCGTCCGCTTTTCCCCGAAAGTTTTAATAATGAAACCCAGGTTATGATCACTGTTGTATCAAGCGATGGTGAGAATACTGCGGATGCACTGGGTACTATTGGTGCCTCAGCTGCCCTGTCTATCTCAGACATTCCCTGGAATGGTCCTGTGGCCTCTGTCCATGTTGGTCGGATCGATGGTGAGCTTATTCTGAACCCTACCTAC
Source organism: Fidelibacterota bacterium (assembly GCA_024278595.1). Classification (GTDB taxonomy): domain Bacteria; phylum Fidelibacterota; class UBA8477; order UBA8477; family JABMPR01; genus JABMPR01. The sequence goes on from JAJRSW010000120.1 coordinate 18,463, forward strand.
GAACAGTTGGAAGAAACCGAGATGGATATTACTGTCACCGGTACTGCCACTGATGTGGTCATGGTTGAAGGTGAAGCCAAAGAGGTCTCTGAGGAGATCATGGTAGAAGCCCTGGTGTTTGCTCAAAAAGCAATTTCTGAGGTTGTGGCTTTTCAGCAGAGTTTTATTGATGAGGTCGGTCCCGTTAAGCGCGAACTTACGGTTGACGAAACGAAAGCTGCCATCAAAAAAGCTGTTGATAGTTCCCTTGATGAAGCCAAACTTACTGAATTGAACTCCATCGTTCTTAAACTCGAACGTCAGGAAGCCAGAAACGCAGCCAAGGATGAATTTTTGGCTCAGTACGAAGAAGAATATCCAGATCACCTGAAAATAGTGGGTGAGGTGTTTGACAATCGTCTCAAAGCTAATATCCGTGAACGGATCATGGCTGAGGGAAAGCGGGTTGATGGTCGCGGACTGAAAGATATCCGTCAGATCACTGCTGAAGTTGGGGTCCTCCCGCGGGTCCATGGTTCAGCTCTTTTCACGAGAGGTGAAACTCAGGCTTTGGTTGTAGCAACTCTGGGTACCAAACTTGATGAACAGATCATAGATAACGTGGATCAGGATTACAAAAAATCCTTTTATCTGCATTATAATTTCCCACCCTATTGTGTAGGTGAGACGGGACGTATTGGATTCACCAGTCGTCGCGAGATCGGTCATGGAAACCTTGCCGAGCGTAGTTTGAGACCTTTCTTGCCAGCCAAGGAGGATTTCCCTTATACGGTGCGTCTTGTTTCTGAGATCCTTGAATCAAATGGTTCTTCCTCCATGGCCAGTGTCTGTGGTGGCTCACTTGCCCTCATGGATGCCGGTGTGAAAACCAGTAAAACTGTTGCTGGAATCGCCATGGGGCTGATCAGTGACGGGAAACGGTTCTCAATCCTCTCCGATATCCTGGGTGATGAGGATCATTACGGTGATATGGATTTCAAGGTCACTGGAACCAAAGATGGCATAAACGCCATTCAGATGGATCTGAAGATCGAAGGTATCAGTGCCGAGCTGATGACCCAGGCCTTAATGCAGGCTAAAGAAGGTCGCGAACACATCATCGGTATTATGGAAGCATCCCTACCTGAAGCTCGTGAAGATATTTCCCCCAACGCTCCATGCTTTATCACGATCAAGATCAAACAAGAGCAGATCGGTGATATTATTGGCCCAGGTGGTAAGATTATTAAAGGTATCCAGGCAGATACTGGTGCCACTGTTGAGATTGAACAAGAAGGTCTTGTTTATGTCTTCGCTGAGAGTGCTGAAGCTGCTGATGCTGCCGCAGCCATAATCAATGCTATTGTACGAGTTCCCGTTGCTGGTGAAGAATTCGAAGGTGAAGTCATGCGTCTTATGAACTTTGGTGCCTTTGTTGAATTCCTACCTGGAAAGCAGGGCCTGGTTCACATCAGTGATCTTGAATACCACAGAGTTGACAAGGTTGAGGATGTTCTCAAAGTTGGTGATAAGGTTAAAGTGAAACTCATGGAAGTAGATGACTCCGGTCGCTATAACCTGAGCCGTAGAGCCTTAATGGAAGCACCTGAAGGTTGGGTGGAACCAGAGAAAAAGCCTCGTCCTCCTCGCCGCGACAACAATCGCGGTGGCAGAGATCGTGGAGGTCGGGATCGCGGTCCTCGTCGCGACAATAGGCGGTAAGTAAGCGAAGTGACCTCACTTCGTAAGCAAACTAAATTATCGAACGGACTGACCATCGTTACTGAAACGGTGGACACAGTCCGTTCGGTGGCTTTAGGCTACTGGGTTCGCGCTGGCAGTCGCTATGAGCCCGCAGAACTGTCCGGGATATCACATTTTTTGGAACACACAGTTTTCAAGGGCACTGAAAGTAGATCAACCCTTGACATTGCCGCGTCACTGGAGAATGTTGGCGGCCAACTGAATGCCTTTACCACCAAAGAGTATACCTGTTATCATGCCCGTTTCCTGAGTGAGTATTTGGAAGAAGCAGTCGATGTGCTGTCAGATATTTTATTGCACCCAACTTTTCCAGAATCCGATATTGAACGGGAAAAATCAGTTGTTCTTGATGAGTTGAGAGACAGTTTGGATGTACCTGAAGAGCTCGCATTTGATACTTTTGAACAGTTTCTGTACCCGGGAAGTTCTCTGGGTGCGCCGATCCTGGGAAATGAAACGACCATCAAGGCCTTTAACACAGAAAAATTGACCCACTATCTGGATCAAAATTATGGACCGGAAAATACCATCATCGTAGCCGCCGGTTATGTTGATCATGCTGAATTAGTCAAGCTGGTTTCTGATCGCTATGATCGTCAGTCAAACGGAGAGAACGGCTTTGTTCCTTTTGATACCGAACTTTATCTCCCTGGCAAAGAAACTCGCACCAAGGATATTCAACAAAGTCACATGATCGTGGGTTTACCCATTTTTTCTGTCTTTGATGAGCGTCGCTATGATGTAGCTGTACTCAATTCAATCCTCAGTGGGGGAATGAGCTCCAGGTTGTTTCAGAATATTCGGGAAGCTCACGGTGTGGCCTATCAAATATTTTCTTTTGTAAGTCTTTATCGGGATACCGGTTCTTTTGGTGTCTATCTGGCCACCGATCCTGCCAAGCGGGATCAAGCAGTAGCGCTAACCATGCAGGAACTCCGTAAAATGGTTGATGAACCTGTTACCAGTACTGAATTGGAACGCGTGAAATCGCAGTATAAATCAGGCATTGTCATGGGTGATGAATCCATGGAAAGACGCATGCTGCGTCTGGGACGGCAACAGGTTTATTATGGTGAGAATATGAGTCTGGATATTTTTCTTCAGAAAATAGAAGCGCTAGATTCGGATAGAATTCAGGTCTTGGCACGAGAATTGTTCAATCCCGAAATGTTTTTTACCAGTATTTTAGAGCCGGCAACAGGACAAGCAGTATCATAGGAGGCGTTTATGATCGTCGGAGTACCAAAAGAGATTAAAACCAATGAGAACCGCATTGCCATGACACCTGGTGGTGTAGAATTATTGGTTTCCAATGGGCATAAGGTAATTGTGGAGCACAACGGTGGCGTGAATAGTGGCTTCACCAATGAAATGTACACCGCTGCCGGTGCTGGAATAGAAGCTGATGTTGATCAGCTCTGGGCTCAAGCAGACATGATCATCAAGGTCAAGGAACCTCAGGCCGTTGAGATCGCCAGAACCCGACCGGGACAGATTGTATTTACCTATTTCCATTTTGCTGCTGATGAAGGCTTGACGCGGGGGCTCTTAAAAACAAACGCCTGGGCTGTCGCCTACGAGACCATTGAGAATAAAGCTCATAAATTACCCTTACTTGAGCCAATGAGTGAAGTCGCAGGGCGGATGGCCACCCAGGAAGGGGCTCGTTTTCTGGAACACAAAAGTGGCGGGCGGGGTGTTCTCTTAGGTGGTGTCCCCGGTGTTCATCCTGGAACAGTGCTGGTACTGGGTGGGGGTATTGTGGGAACCCATGCCACTAAAATCGCCGCCGGTATGGGAGCACAGGTCTATATCATGGATGTAAATCTGGATCGTTTGCGTGAGCTGGATGATTTTATGCCGAAGAATGTAACGACCCTCTACAGCTCACCAGCTAATATCCGCGAATTACTACCCAATGTGGATCTGGTCGTAGGAGCCGTGCTGCTGCCTGGTGCAAAAGCACCTCGTTTGATAACTCGTGACATGCTGAGTTTGATGAAGAAAGGCTCTGTTATTGTTGATGTGGCGGTGGATCAGGGTGGGTGTGTTGAAACGTGTAAACCAACGACGCATGAAGATCCAACCTTTGTGGTCGATGGAGTAGTTCACTATTGTGTGGCAAATATGCCTGGTGCTGTGCCCTATACATCAACCATTGCTCTGACAAACGCTACCTTGCCCTATGTTCTGAAATTGGCCAACAAGGGTGTGAAGGCTGCCTTGAAAGCAGATGCTGGTTTTGCCCTTGGTCTGAATATGGTTGACGGCAAGGTAACCTGTGAAGCTGTTGCTGATGTTTTTAATCTGGAGTACACACCGGTAGATCAGGTCTTAAGCTAAATTGAATTTCCCTGTTTATAACAGGGGCCTGGTATACCACAAGGTCTCTGAGCAGTTTGAATGGGGATTGACAACCACAACTCCAAAACAGTTCAAAGCCCAGATGCAAAAACTCAAGCAGCTGGGCTTTTCTTTTTCCACCATCAGAGATCATGATCCTGGCCAGCAGGAAGTTTTGGTGACCTTTGATGATGGCTACGCCAGTATCAAACGGTATGCTGCCCCAGCTTTAGCCGAGGTGGGTGGTGTAGGAACAGTATTCGCCATCACAGACTATGTGGGACAGAAAAATAGCTGGGATTATTTCCCTGAGCACAAACAGGTCCAGCACATGTCCTGGCGTGACCTGCGGGAATTGCACGATCAGGGTTGGGAAATCGGTTCACATGGTCGGTCTCATCGGCGAATGATCAACATGGACCTAGCGGATATCCGTAGTGAGCTGGTCACCTCAAAAAAACAGATCGAAGATCAAATTGGACAGGAGGTGGTTACTTTTTGTCCACCATTCAATGCCTGGAATAGTGACCTATTACACCTCATCGAGGAAGCTGGTTATTGGCGGATCGCCATATCATATCCTCTTACCGGTTTACCCAGTTGGTCTGGAGAATTTGTTCCCCGTCTGGGAGTGTATCTCCATGATATGCTTCCGCTCTTTTTAGCTAAGATCATGGTTAATCCTTTGGCACCGGTGGCTGTCTTACAACAGCAATTGATCAATCTGGCCGGCGATGGAAAAATCGTGGAAAATTGGCTGAATCCTACCGGGAAATAGATTTTGGTTCGGCTAAGCTGGCTGAATATATTGCCCGCCGCTGAACAATGCTTTCGCGTTGTTTTGATAACATGGAGAGGTGGCCGAGTGGCTTAAGGCGCACGCTTGGAAAGCGTGTGTACGGCAACGTACCGTGGGTTCGAATCCCACCTTCTCCGCACTAACTGACAAGCTATATATTCCATTCACTTAATTGGGTAGCAATGGTGCAAAATCTTGCGTCATTATCAATGTGCATTAAGGAATTCATATTGGTAAATACCGAGCCACTAATACCAAATGCAGCTCCAAATGAGCTGCGTAAATTCAGAATATTTTTCTGTTCTCAAATCTCTGGATTGTTTGGCAGACAAGCTATCATGACCATCTTATTCGCAACGCCTGGGTCATGAGCAGGCTTGCTCGCTACATATCTTAAATCCCGAGAATTGGTATGAGAAATGCGCTAAATCCAAACCTTGAAACAACTCCCGATTAGTGCTTGAACACCAAGCCGTTGGGCTATGTCACATTCACAGGTAAAGACTTGTTTCAAACATGACTTATCATAAATTTTGCGAATAAATAATATTTGGCCAAACAGGCGAATAATAACACCGGGATGGTAGGTTAAAAAATTTGAATAATTTCAGGTGGCGGCGAATGGATAGAGTGATCATAGCGCTCTGTGGTGTAATGCTACTGTTCATAGCTCCGGTCGTTTATGGACAGGAAGAGGATCTGTTTGGGACAGCCGCTGATGATAGCCTGTTATTTGGAGATGAGTTCGATCTCGGCGGTGACGACTTTTCTTTTGATTTTGAAGATGAAACTGAGGCCGAGGAAGCCCCTGCGGAAAGCGATGACTTCTTTGGTGAATTTGAAGAAGAACCTGAAGAGGAAACGGCTGATACAACTGCTGCCGGGGATGACTGGGGCTTTGGTGAGGACTCCACTGATCTGATCACCGAAGAAGAATATCCTGATCATCCATTAAATTTCCAGAAAGCGGTTCAGGGTACATTTATGGAGGGGAGCGGTCTAACCCTGTCCTTGTACTCACCGCAGTATGTATCGGATAAAATGGATACCTGGTATTCATTTATGGATTATTCGCTGAGCATTGTATCACCCTGGCACTTTGAGGCGGCACCGACTACGGTTTCCTTCCTCCTCGATATTTCCAGTTTCAATTTTAAAAATTCCTTTCCGGCTGGCGGCAGCTTTAAAGGAGTCTCAATCATGCCCATGGTTCGGGTTGAGCTGTATGGAATAGAGGCTGAGGCTGGTGTTGGGATGTATCTTCCCACCTTTGGTGTCATGACCGGTCTGGGCTATTCAGTCCAGTATCATTCCCTATTTGTTTCGGCTGGGTATCGCTGGAACTGGGCCTATGACATAGCGCCCATCGGGTCTGGCTGGTGGATGGAGCCCCGTTTGACAACTGGCATAAAGTTATGGTAATGGTTGGCGGGAATTACAAGACAAAACAATGAAAAGTATTTCAGACATATCTAAGGCACGCTCCATTCTGCAATTCCTGCTAATAACTGTGCTGTTTAGTCACTCACTACTTGCTCAAGAGAACGCTGCAAGTAGTGACCCTGAGCCTGATAGCCTCGCCACCATTGAAGTGGGGTTCAGTGGTTCCACGGATACAGATATTGACTACGAGGCACTGGTCAAAGAGCTCTACGGTGAGGAAGCAAAAAAAGACCCGGTAGCGATCACTAAAGTCGAACCGATCAAGGGGAGATCGAGAGGTCAGCAGGTGGGATCGGCACCGGGACTCATGCAGAATAGTTTTCTGAACGGCGCTCATTTTGCCCTAAATGCCTCCTCACCCTTTGCCGTTTCCGATCCCCTGTTCTCCTGGTACTCATTTATTGATGGCAGCCTGACCTTTAAAATTCCCTATGAACTATATGTGGAGAGTCTTCCGCTGTACATCCTGTTCGAAGTATCAAGTTTCAGCTTTACAAATTCCTACCCTGAAGGGGGTGCTTTTGAAGGAATATCTTATATCATGCAGGCTGCCACCATAGGCGACCATGCTGGGGCCGCTGTCGGGTTTGGACTGTGGAGCCGAAGCATGGGCAGCATGTTGGAAGTGAATTATCGCTTTCGTCCCACCACAAATACATTTTTTCGCCTGGGCATCCGTGGTGTAATGATCACGGATATAGATCCTGTCGGGGCTGCCTGGTGGCTCGAACTTCGACTTTCCACTGGACTAGAATTATAAAATTCCATAACCATTGAGAATACTATCATGCAGAAAAAAAATACAAATTTGAGCTCTGACTTGTTGAAGGCGTTTCTATTCATGCTCATATTTGCTGGTTCTAACCTGCTGGGGCAGACCTTTGTCACCACTGGTGGGACTGTGACTTCAGGTTATTGGAATTCAACCAATACCGGTGGTACCGCTTCCTTTATTGTTCCCAATGATGGAAATATTGCTTTCGCCTTTGTGAAAATAGATACGAATGATAGTGGTGATTACACCAACATCGGATCTGGTTTTCTAGCCAGTGCTCAGCAAAATAAAAGCATCGAACGCACAGCCGCTGAAATTGAATCCGCCGGAGATTTTAGTGATGGTGATACCTATAACATTCACGTTGTCTTCACTGATGGTGCCAACCCCATAGATACGCTAACCCTGGCAGAGGATATTGTGGTTGACCAAACTGCACCGACAGCATTTCAGGTAGGTTCCGTTGTTACAATCGGCGGCAACGTGGTGGGTGGCTACTGGAATGATACCAATACTGACCTGGCGGTTACCGTCCCCATTGCCAATGATGCGAGCTTGCAGAATGGCTCTCTTCAGATCACCGGGTATGTCGGTGGGAATCCGGCTGAGGACCTGGGCTCTGCGGAAAATGTACTGATCATCAGTACTACTCAGACTGTTAATCTGGATGATACTGATTTTGTGAATAAAACCTGGTTTCTTGATTCACAAACATTTTCTCTGACCGCTACACTTAGCGATGCTGCAGGTAACAGCACAGAATCAACTGCAAGTGCCACCACCCTGAGCATAGATCAGACTGCCCCGACTATCAGCACTGTCGTATCGGCAACTGCAGATGGAACCTACGGCGTGGGAGAAACCATTAGTATCACAGTTACTTTTGATGAATCTGTGACTCTCAGTAGCGGAAATTTACTGACCAATCTAAATGCCGGTGCCCAGCTCAGCACGGCTGCGCTTAGCTCTACAAGCTTTTCGGAAAATTATGTCATCTCTGAAGGGGATGATGCGCCATCACTAAATGTGTCCTCCTTTGCTTTGTCAGGTGGTTCTACAAAATTGTTGGATACAGCCGGTAATAATGCAGATCTGGCAACCATAGCCTCTAATTTAGCAGACAACACCAATCTTGTGGTGGATGGAAGTACACCCACTGTTTCGCAGATTATATCCAGCTCATCAGGCAGCTTTGGGGTTGGCGATGATATTAATATTGAAGTTGTTTTTAGCGAAGCCCTGACACTGGCAGATGGAAATCTACTGGTAACCCTTGAGACAGGAAATACTGATCAGGTTGTGACCATATCGACAATCAATAGCAGCTCATCTGCTGTGGGGACCTACACCGTCCAAAGTGGTGATGAAAGCACCGACCTCACGGTCTTTTCATTGAGTCTGTCAGGTTCAGCTACCCTTGAGGATGCTGGTGGTAATTCAGTAAATCTAGCCATACCGGGTGGACAAAATCTAGCGGATAATGAAGCCATCTCTGTTGATGGTGCAGCCCCGGCAGCTTTTACAGTGTCCACAGCCACTGTTACTGGTGGCAATGTAGTATCTGGATTCTGGAATGGAACTAACAGTAATATTGAGGTGATTGTTCCCATCGCTAATGATGCCAGTCTGGAAGGTGGTACGGTTCAGATACGTGGCTTTTTCGGGGATATATCCGGGGCTGAAAATCTGGGGTCAGCCAGCACGATCCTGGGTGCGCATCTCGGAAATAATATTACAGTAACCATCAGCCGCGCCAACTTTGAAGGCATGAGCGGCTATGGGGAGACAAATACGCTTAAACTGACGGCTGTTCTGGCTGATGCTGGCGGCAATAGCACCACTGGTACTCAAAGTGCCAATACCTTCGTTATCGATGAAACTGCGCCGACGATCTCATCCATCAGTTCTACAGATGCAGATGGAACTTACGGTATTGGAGATGAAGTCAATATCACAATAGATTTTTCCAGTACTGTGACCGTTAGTGGCGGGAATCTCTTAACTAATTTGAATTCGTCGGCCCAACTATCGACTTCGAGTATTTCAGGTGTCTCTACGCTGTCGCAGACCTATACGGTTTCAGCTCTTGATGAATCAGCAGACCTCACCGTAAGCAGTCTGGCTCTTTCAGGTGGTAGTACCACCCTGACTGATGCAGCTGGAAACAGTATCGACCTGACCCTGCCCACAGGTGCCAGTAGTCTGGTCGGGAGTAGTGATCTGGTCATAGATGGTATCGTCCCGACCATTAGCTCAATTACATCTGGGACTGCAGATGGTAGTTATGGGGTGGGCGATGTCATCAACATAGTTGTTACTTTTAGCGAAGCCATGACGCTGAGTGGTGGAAACCTGGAAGTCGATATTGATGCCAGCACCACAGATGTGCTTATTAGCTCCATACTCAGTTCAACCACAGGAAACGTGGATTATACAGTGGCCTCAGGAGATGCCAGTAACGATCTGACGGTCACCGCTCTTAGTTTATCGGCCGGTACACTCCAGGATGCTGGTGGGAATGATGTTGACTTGACCGATCTTTCAGGGATAACCAATCTTGATGCAGGTTCTGAAATTTTAGTTGATGGTGCTGATCCTACCGACTTTACAGTGGGAACTGTCACCGTGACTGGCGGCGATGTTGTGGCCAGTTATTGGAATGACACCAATACTGGAATGACAGTTGACGTACCCATTGAAGCCGAGAACAGTCTTTCAGGTGGGACGGTTCAGATTCAGGCCTTTTTTAATGATATCTCTGGTGCGGTAAATGTTGGCTCACCAGTAACCATTGCCGGTGGTCATCTTGGTGGTGATCTGACAGTCACCTTATCCGAGGTAAACATTGAAGGCATCGCCGGCTTCGCCGAAGATCTCATTTTAAAATTCACTGCTGTCATCACCGATGATGGCGGCAATACTACCACGGGTACTCAAAGTGCCAATACTTTTACCATAGATACAACTGCACCCACGATTACCGAGATTAGTTCATCCACGGCCAACGGTTCCTACGGAGTAGGTGATGCGGTCAGTGTGACCGTAGCCTTTGACGAAAATGTTACCCTCAGTGGAGGTAATCTCCTCACCACCCTGAATACGAGTACCATATTGACTACGGGGACCATCGCTGCTGCCAGTAGCGTTACTGAGAGCTATACGGTTGCCGAGGATGATGAAACCACCGACTTTACTGTTACCTCAGTTGAACTATCCATCGGAACAGCCGATTTGGTTGATGCAGCGGGCAATCAGGCGGATCTCAGCTTACCGGCAACCAATAATATCGCTGACAATAGTAGCATCGTAATTGATGGAGTAATTCCGATAATTAGTTCCATTTCATCCACTACCGCGAATGGTAATTATGGTGTGGATGATAATGTTAATATTACACTAACCTTCAGTGAAGCGGTTACTCTTGGTGGTGGAAATCTGGAAATTGACCATGATGCCAGTACGACTGATGTACTTATTTCAAGTATATCCGCCAGCACAAGCGGATCGCAAACTTACACGGTCGCTGCTGGAGATGCCAGTTCTGATCTGACGGTCACCGGTTTGAGCCTATCAGCTGGTTCACTTCAGGATGCCGCTGGGAATGATGTCGATCTGACAGATATCTCTGGTGTCTCAAACATTGATGATACAAAAAACATTGTGATCGATGGTGACAGTCCGGCGGCCTTTCAGGTAGCTGGCGTCATTACAACTGGGGGAACCGTAGTAGCAGACTACTGGAATGGCACAAACACCAGTGTTGAAGTGACGGTACCCATTGCCGATGACCAAAGTCTTCAGTCAGGTAAATTGTTAATCCTGGCCAAGGTTGGATCGAATGCATTCGAAGCCGTAGGGGACAGTTCTACGATCCTGGCTGTGAACGTGGATAAGACCATCACCCTTAGTTTTAATAACATCACCAGTATAAGCGGTTATGCAGATGGATCAGTCCTGACATTTGCAGCGCTTATTCGTGATGAGGTCTTTAATTACACCACTGGCACAGCAAGTGCCACCACCCTGACAATTGATATTACAGACCCGACCATCTCTGAGATTACCTCAGTACCAGGGGCAGATAATATTGAACTGGGGGGTAGTGCTGATATAACCATAAGCTTCAGCGAAGCGGTGACTCTGGCAGGTGGAAATGTGGTGACCACTCTGGAAACCGGAGATACTGATGCCCAGCTCACTACAACTGCTATTAATAGTGCCACATCTTACTCAGAAACCTACACGGTCGCAACCGGCG
>JAJRSW010000121.1 GCA_024278595.1 Fidelibacterota bacterium
CAGATGTAATTGCAGAATGCGAAGCATGGCAGGATCACCGAAACAATAAAAAAGCAACTATCAATTGGCAGTTTACACCGGAGAATGCGCGGATTAAGCTTAAGCGACTTTATCCGACATTACAGAGTTGACTTGACACTACGGTGTTTACAATTCATCCACATCTGGTCCAGAACTTGGACTGTATTCACAAAATGGTAGTCTTGTTTATGGAGGTTTTAATTTCTTCGAACAAAATGCTAACTATGATGCATACAATAATTCGCTCTCTGCTGATATTTATGCTCAAGTTAATTGGTGGTTTAAAGATGTACCTCAAGTGACAATGGACATCGACACTGATCATCAAGCAGATGTTATCATGGGAGCTGGTCCAGGGATGCTTCCAAAGATGTCATCTGCCCCTGAAGAAATAGTCGAGTTATACTCGCTTGGGCTAAGTCTTGAGATGGATTCATCCTACATCGATGCAATAACATCATATGATTCAGTAATTGTTAACTGTCTGGATTGTGATCTCTCAAAAGCAGCACTTAGATCAATTGAGAGGTGTTACAGTGGACTGGACGATTCGCCAGGGCTAATCCAGAAGCTTGAGCAATACCATGCTCAGTATCCAGATGAATTTATAGGTTTTCTGGCATATTATTTCTCAGCAGGTGAATTGGCTAGATCGGGAGATTTAGCTAGTGCAATTACACGACTGGAAGAATGTGTCTTGATATTTGAGGCTAATGAAAATGGTGATGAGGGAGCTGCCTGGGCGCTATTCGATATAGGTCAGATTTATGAGATGTTGGCTGAACTTGAAGAGGGACTTGGCAAAGCTAGTACATATCTTGCCAAAGCAAACAGCTCCTATGGAAAAATCATGACTAAATATCCAGGGTCAGAAGCAGCCGAAGCTCTGAGTGATTTAGACCAGGATGATAAACCAGTTGTTATTCTTCCAACAGCATATAAGCTGAACCATCCTTATCCGAATCCTTTTAACCCAACTACGACTATTCAGTTTGAGTTACCAGAGATTTCTGATGTGACAATTGCAATCTATGATATCCTGGGAAGAAGTGTCTGGAGTTACGAGGAGTCTGCTAAATCAGCTGGGCGCTATTCCTTACAGTGGAATGGCTTGAACAATAACGGCAAACTGGCAGCAAGTGGTGTGTACTTGATCTCCTTCTCAACACCTGAGTTCAGAGCCGTTCAGAAAGCTGTACTTATAAGATAGCTCTCTATATCTGGGAGCAACCTATGATACATGGTTGCTCCTAGTGATTTAGAGAGTAAAATCATAATAAATCAGAGGGATGAGAAGATGAATTCATATTTCTCAGAATCGCAACTGATGCAAGCACCGGTAAAACGGGCGGCATTCAGTGAGCGTATGGCCTATCAAATGGCTGAGATGTCACGCTTGGCTTATTTCAAATTTGAGGGTGGTCATACCATCGTCGAGTTTATTAGTGAAACCCGCAAATTTATCAAGGATGAAGAGGCAACCATCCTACTTGAACATTTGGCCAAAATGCTCATCCCAGTTACAATATTTCTCTCTATTTCCTTCCACTAATACCCTAAAAGATTCTTCAGACATGACAGGCTTCTTCTCTAATAGTCCGAATTTAACAGTTAGTGGTAAAACACTTGGAGTAATATTTTTCAAGAAAGCGGAAAACGTAGCTGAATCTTGTCCTTTTCGGACACTTAGGATTTCATCCGCGGTGGTTCTCATTTCACGAGCAATATAATAAGATACTATTGGAAATTCTGGGTTATTTAGTAGAACTGTGGTTTACTCCATCTAGTGTTTCCATATTTCTTCCAGCATAATTGATCTATGGATTTCACTCTAATTCATCCACAACTGCCGATCCAGCGTACGATATTGGATCGCTTCAGAGATATGCTCTGCCTGGATCTGTTCCGACCCACCAAGGTCAGCAATGGTTCGCGATACCTTAAGGATTCTGTCATAAGCCCGGGCACTCAAACCCAGATTCATGATGGCGGTCCTGAGTAATTCAGATGAGGTACTATCGATCAAGCAGATCGTGCGGATCATTTTGGGGGGCATGTCGGCATTGGAATGAATGTGGGCATCCTTTATAAAACGCTTGATCTGGAGATTCCGAGCTTGTTGAACCCGCTGCCTGACAATATTCGAGGGTTCTCCGTCCTCCTTGGCTGCCAGTTCCTCAAAGGGGATGGCCGGAACTTCAATATGCAGGTCGATCCGGTCCAATAAGGGTCCGGAGATCTTGGCCATATACTTCTGAATAGACACACTACTGCAGGTACATTCATGCCGTGGATCACTGCTGTAACCACAGGGACAGGGATTCATGGCACTCAACAGGATAAAATTTGCCGGGTAGGTGAGACTCATACTAGCGCGACTGATAGTCACCTCAGTATTCTCCAGGGGTTGACGCATTACCTCTAGCACATTCTTCTGGAATTCAGGTAATTCATCCAGGAACAACACGCCATGATGAGCCAGGCTTACTTCTCCCGGGCGAGGTATGCGACCGCCTCCGACCAGGGCAGCATCCGAAATTGTATGATGAGGAGACCGAAAGGGTCGGGTTGCCACCAAACCCTCTGTTCGAACCATCCCGGCAATGGAATGGATCTTGGTGGTTTCCAGGGCTTCTTCCAGGGTCATTTGCGGAAGGATGGTTGGGAACCGCTTAGCCAGCATTGTTTTACCTGAACCAGGCGGTCCGATCATCAAGACATTATGCCCGCCGGCTGCCGCTACCTCCAAGGCCCGTTTAACATGAGCCTGACCCCGCACATCAGCCAGATCAACCGGATAATTCTGTGCTTCAGAAAACAACAGATCAGCATCGACCTCCAACGGCTCGATATACTTTTCCCCATTTAAGAATAGAATGGCATCCAGTAGTGTGTTGACGGGAATGACATCAATATCCCCAGTAATAGCTGCCTCTCGGGCATTGGCTGCCGGTAGGATCAAACCGTTCAAGTGGCTCTCATGGACACCTACTGCAGAGGGGAGAGCGCCCTTAACCGGTCGTAAAGTTCCATCCAGAGAGAGCTCACCCATGAGGACATAATCTTCCAGATCTTCATGGTTCACAGCACCCAGAGCAGCCAGAATCCCGATGGCAATGGGTAGATCAAATGCTGAACCTTCTTTTTTGATGTCCGCCGGAGCCAGGTTGATGGTATAGGCTTTGGGGGGGAACTTATAGCCACTGTTCTTGATGGCAGAGATCACCCGCTCCTTGCTTTCGCGGACAGCCAGCTCAGGCAGACCCACCGTATTGTATCTGAATGCGTGACCTTCCACATTAACCTCTACCTCCACCAGGTATGGATCAATTCCAATCAGTGAACTGCTTAAAACACGTGCTAACATAACAAAACTCCCTTCAGGAAAGTGCTGAATCAAGGAACTATCCGGGAAGACCGGAAGATCCTGTAGTCATTATTTTCTATTAAATGGAGAAATGCCGTGCGGGTTTGCTGACGTTATTTCTTGAATCGGTCTTACATTAAGTAATAATTACATACAATTCTTATCGAAAGCTTGTTCAATAATAAGTTTATTCATGTACTTCCAGCGATCCTGATTTGATTGGGCATAGCTGAATTTAAGATTAAAAACGGCCATGCTGTCAAACCCGTGTTTGCGGGCCAAAGTCTCAAGGAAAACCGGATCTTGAAGCATATCGGGTTGGTTTTTATTCAAACATTCTGTTTCAACGGCTAAAGCGATGATATTCAATTCCTCATCAGTCAACACAAATGCCGTGAGTGGAGCGGCTCCCAGCGGTCTATAGGCTAACGGAGAGGCCAGCTCAACAGCGGAATCAATACTCTGACGTGCTTCTGCCGTTGCGATCTTTCTTTCGATCTCTTTCTGCTCCAGGGCTTCATCCTTGGGAAGTTTGGATTCAGGCGCTGTTGGGCGTCCCCAAAAAAGTTCCAGCACTGATTTATCCTCAGACCGAATTTTCTGATGAGCGTATTTGAGAGCAGTCATAAACGGACGGGCTTTGTTCACATCGATCTCATAATACAGGTCGATCCAACCCATGAATTCAGCCATAGTGGCATCACCATTGTCTTCCATCTCCAACACATTTTGCCAGATCACAAACAGATTGTCGATCTCTTCATTAAAATTATGGGTTTTACGAGGCGATACGGCAATGGTCTCATTGGCAAGTTTCCGGGTTTCATAGGCGCTGGACATATAGGCAAACAGAAACGTTTGTTTCTCAGATGGTGTCAGAGCCGACCAGTAGATACTTTGGGCAAAAGCAACATGCTCTTCTGCTGTGTTCAGGACACTGGCTTCCTGAGCAAAGGTTTGAGTGAGCAGTAACATTACCTAAAATGTGATACTGAAAAGAGTGAACCTCATAAACATTCCTAC
Organism: Fidelibacterota bacterium; assembly: GCA_024278595.1. Taxonomy (GTDB): domain Bacteria; phylum Fidelibacterota; class UBA8477; order UBA8477; family JABMPR01; genus JABMPR01. The sequence continues at coordinate 4,412 of JAJRSW010000121.1, forward strand.
CGATCTATTCATATTGCTCCAAATCTAAGCCCGGATTTAAACACAAGTACAAAAAAATACAGAATTTTAGCCCTGCACTTACCATTAGAGGGGAAAGATATCGTCGCTCTACTGCGGCTCAACCCAGCAACCATCGCTCTTGATCAGGTCAATGAGCGACTCCACGGCCTCTGCCTGGGGGATGTGGGCCTGCACAACATTTAAACCCCGATAAAGTGATACTTTTCCCGGACCGGTACCCACATAGCCAAAATCAGCATCAGCCATTTCACCTGGGCCGTTAACGATACAGCCCATAATGCCGATCTTTAGACCCTTCAGGTGAGCTGTTCTGGCTCGGATCCGGGCCGTAACTTCCTCAAGATCAAACAAAGTTCGACCACAAGAGGGACAAGCGATGTATTCAGTCTTGGTCATCCGGCTGCGACTGGCCTGGAGGACACCAAAGGCGATGGTCGTCAGATCGTCCAATGGCACCTGATCTGAGTTCAGCCAGATGCCATCTACCAGACCATCATTCAGTAGTCCTCCCATTTCTGTAGCTGCCGACAGGAGCAGGTCATCACGCGACAAACCTGGGTAATTATTGTGTAATATGACAGATTGCTGTTTGCCACTTTGGACCAGATCAAGTAGAAAGCGTCGCTGGTCTGCCAGAACATGCGAATTCTGGGTGGAGAGGATCCAGATTATACCGGAGTCATCTGGTAGGCTGGAACTAGCAATTTGGGCATCCACTTTAATAAAGTTGGCGGCTTTGTGGCGTAGGTCAGCCTTCACGTAGCCTTCGAGATCAAATAATGGGAACAACTGCTCATTCTCATCAGACACTTGCCAAGTATCTGAATCACAGAGCACTAGAGTGTTTGTTGAAAGTTTAATATCAGGAATATTCTTAGCGACATAAAGGATATCAGCTCCCAGGTCACCTGGAAGCCAGCTCTGCTGCACCAGATCAAACTGGTAGCCGGCTGCCTTGAGATGATTCGCCGTATCAGAGTGGCCACTGGCTATATCTGCCACGACTATGGGTACCTGTCCAGCGCCGATAATGCCCGTTTTTCTGGTGGGTCTCCGTTCATAGGAAAATAAATCGATGGGAAGACTGTCCAGGGGCGGAATCGGCTGGTGATCTTGAATAGCGGACACAGAATTAACCAGTGAAATAGCGACCGGGATCTCTGCTTCCGGTGCTTCTGTCAGCGACACTCTGATTGTATCACCAAACCCATCTTTTAGTAAAGCTCCGATCCCCAACGCTGATTTGATCCTGGCATCATCACCATCACCTGCTTCCGTGACCCCCAGATGCAGCGGATAATTAAATCCTTCCCGCTGCATGTGATCCACCAGTAGCCGGTAGGCCTGGATCATGACCCGGGTATTACTGGCTTTCATGGAAATTACCAGTTCATGGAAATTTTCGTCAGCACAGATTCGGATGAACTCCATAGCCGATTCGACCATTCCCAAGGGCGTATCACCATAATGATTTAGGATCCGGTCCGCTAAAGAACCGTGGTTGGACCCAATCCGCAGCGCAGTACCAGCTTCCCGGCACAGCTTGACCAAAGGTGTAAATCTTGTACGAATATGGTCTAATTCTGCCTGGTACTCAGAATCGCTATACTCCTTTTGTTGAAATTGCTTACGGTCGACGTAATTGCCGGGATTGACCCGTACCTTTTCGATCAAGGTGGCCGCTACTTCTGCGGCTCTGGGAACAAAATGAATATCAGCGATGAGCGGGACGGAATATCCCTGTTTTGCTAGTTCTGATTTGATCACACCCAGATTGCGGGCTTCCTTAACACTGGGTGCGGTGATACGCACATACTCACAACCCGCATCCACCAAGCGAATGGTCTGGGCCACAGTGGCCGCCGTGTCCAGCGTGTCAGTATTGGTCATGGATTGGATCCGAATAGGATATCCACCACCCAGGGGAACATCACCGATGTTTACCACCCGGGTCCCATATCGCTGATAGCGGGTCAGCCGATCCAGATTATCTGAGAAATAATTGTTCATATATTTAATATAACCTTAGTTAATAATTGTTCATTCAGATCAATCTAAAGTTTGCCAAGCGTGAAACCAAGACTGGAGACGAACCTGTTGAATCGCCGGATCAGCCGTTGGGTAGGTCTACCCAATTCAAGCTTGAGTAGCGGAATGCAAAATCTTGCGTCACGACAAGCTCTCCGTTATCTTCCGCGTCTTAGAAAATGGAGCCTATGGAGTATGACAGAAAATAATATATATAAAAACCGCCGCGACAGCTTAATCAAATCAATGGGGAAGGGGGTTGCCATCCTGAAGGGGGCACCCACCCAGACCCGTACCCACGATACTGAATATCCCTATCGGCAGGATTCAGATTTTTTCTATTTGACTGGTTATACAGAGCCTGGCGCAGCCTGTATCATTGACCCCAATAATTCGGATCATCCATTTACCTTGTTCGTGTTACCACAGGATCCCAAAAAAGAGGTCTGGACTGGTTGGCGACTGAATTTTGAAGAAACAGTCCGGAAATATGGTGCTGATCAGGCCCTGGATATTGCTGGATACGAAAGTACGGTTCTCACTGTCATGAAAACAGCTGATAAGGTGTACACCAATCTCAATCACGAGCAGGAGCATCAATACAAAATACTGGATCAGCTCAGGCAGGTTCGCAGTGAGGTGCAACGCAATGGTGGCGGGCCGGAAGGTCTGGAATCTATCGGTTCCATCGTGCATGAGATGCGGCTTATCAAAGATGATGCAGAGATCGCGCTGATGCAGAAAGCGGCCGATATTTCAGCTGAAGCCCATGTCAAAGCAATGGAAGTCTGTGTTCCTGGCTTACATGAATACCAACTCCAGTCAGTCATGGAGAGCCATTTCGTCTTCGAAGGTGGCTCTGGTCCGGCTTATACATCCATCGTAGGAAGCGGTGATAATGCCACGGTCTTGCATTATGTCAGGAACGATGCGCAGATCAAGGACGGTGATCTGATCCTCATTGATGCCGCAGCAGAATTTGGTATGTATGCTGCGGACATTACCAGAACTTTTCCCGCTAATGGAAAATTCTCCACAGCCCAAAGAGCTCTTTATGAAGTTGTCCTGAAGGCTCAAAAAGCTGTTATAGCAGCTGCTAAACCAGGGGTCACATTTCAAGAACTACATGATCTTGATCTAAAACTTCTCGTTGCGGGGATGGTTGAGATTGGCCTGCTTAAAGGCGCTGTGGAAGAGCTGATTGCCAAGGAAAGCTATCAGGACTATTTCATGCATAAAACCGGTCACTGGATCGGCTTGGACGTGCATGATATGGGCAAGTACATCCAGGCTGGAAAATCCAGGGTTCTTAAACCCGGAATGGTGCTCACTGTTGAACCTGGGATCTATGTGAATTCTAGATCGAAGGCTCCCAAAAAATACCGGGGAATCGGAATTCGAATCGAAGATGATATATTGATCACAAAATCCGGGAACAAGAACTTGACAGCTGGTGTACCAAAAGAGATCTCAGAAATCGAAGCCCTTATGGCTCACAATAAATAACAGGATACCTTATGAACAGAATTATCACAAAGAGCAGCCTGATCCTGATCTTATTTAGTTTAGGTTTGCTGGGGTGCAAGAGCAACGCCATGGACCCAATCTATAATCCAAATGAGTTCACACTTTTGATCGCAGCCAGCAATGATGGGGAAGTAGGACCCTGCGGCTGAAAGTCTAATCCACTTGGCGGTCTTGCCAGGAAGCAAACTGTTTTAAAGGGATTGATGGAAACTGAAGCCACTTATTTTATTGATGCTGGTGATGCATTTTTCAAAAACCCCTACGTTGTTCAATCTAAACGAGAAAAGTTAACTGCCACAGCTGAAGCGATCTTACAATCCTATAATATTATGGGATGTCAGGTCATGAATATCGGCATGAATGATCTGGCAGCCGGTTATGATTTTATTGAAAAATTGCAGGATCAGGCCGATTTCCCATTCATCTCAGCCAATATAATGCAGGTAAATACTGAAAAGCTACTGTTCGCAGAAAGTGCCATTATCAGGACTCAAGCTAAGACGCTTGGATTTGTGGGGGTGACCATTGGCGACAAGCGCCTGAAAGAATTTACTTTTTCTGACCCCGTAGAAGCAGCCAATAGAGCAGTGGCAGCATTAAGGGATAAAGTGGATCTGGTCTTTTTATTGGCAAATGTGGATGATCGGACCGAGACAACCCTGACCAAGGAAGTGGCAGGTATTGATTTTCTGATCCGTTCAAAGACCGGTTCGATGTACCGTAATCCCAAAGAAAAAAATGATGTTGTCATTATCCGCAACGGGAAACAGGGTAAATATGCTGGTGCGCTTAAGATCACTCAGGTAGATAAGGTCTCAAAATTGAAAAATGTGAGTGCGCAAAGAACCCGGATAAAATTTACCGATAATAGACTCCAGGCTTTGTCCAGGGATCTGGAAGTGGGCCAGACTCTTGAAGAACGTTATGCCGAAGATGAAAAAAGACTCCAACTGATCAAACGTCTCCAAAAGGAGAAACAGGATAATATGGAGCTGATCAAAACCCTGAAGAATAGCTATTTCTATGAGCCGATCCCCCTAAATGATAAGGTGGAAGATGCACCTGAGGTTGCTGAGATCGTGGCTGATTATATGCCAAAAAAGAATAAAACCAGTACTAAAGACCAGGCGAAAGCTGCTCTAAAAGAAAAGCAGGCACCCAGGATCAAATAGAAGTAGACTAATATGTGTGACAAAAAAAGAGGCTGAATTATTCAGCCTCTTTTTTTTTGAGCGAGAGACCGGACTCGAACCGGCGACAACCACGTTGGCAACGTGGAGCTCTACCAACTGAGCTACTCTCGCGTTCCTTTTGTCGGCCATCTGTTGATGGCTTAAAAGCGGCGAGAATATAAATCGAGTGGGGGGTGTGGCAAATAGTTTTTGATTCAAATATTTAGTTTGTAATTTCACATTGCTTGCTATGGTATTTTTCGTCCAGGTTCCATATCAAAATAATATAATTGTAGATCAGAACTTTACAGTAAGGAGCTTGTAAAGGACCTGAAAAAAAGTCTGAAACAATAATATTAACAGTGTATAAGGTCAAGTTGTATGTGATTGGCATGTGCTTTGTGAAAAGGGCTGGCGTGCAAGCAAACCAAATAGCCCTAAAGGAGGCAATCATGAACAAAATCAAACTAACCATCAGTAATGTGATCCTATTGGTCGCTGCCCTAAGCGTCTCAGCGGAACCCAAAGTAAAGGCTGAATGTTGTCAACCCAGCCCAGTCGGCGGCATCGATGCATTAAAAGCCAACACCCAGTTTCCAGTGTGGGCTCAGGAATATGACCTGGAAGGAGATGTATTGCTTAATTTTCAAGTTGATATCTATGGGAATGTTTCTGACATCCAGGTAAGCGAAAGTGGTGGGGACCTGTTTGACGAATCGGCAATTGATGCGGTGTTAAGAACTGATTGGAACCCGGCCAGGCAGGCTGGTGATGCAGTAGCGGTAACATACCTGCTGCCGTTCCACTTTCGTTCCAAATGATCATTGATCCACCAGTTTTTTGACAGATCGTCCCTTTATTCAATATTGATGAGCTCGCAAAAAGTATTTAGAAAATCACATAACATGCCCTATAACCTTTAAATACAACCGCTTACGACATATACACGTAAAGCAATAAATAACAACACTACCTCTGCGGCCTGCGGGAGGGACTCTCTGCGGGGGCGTCAATATTAGACAGGCAGAATGCAGACGTATTCTGCCTGTTTTATTTACCCTGAATAATTCATAGCCACGAAGTCACGAAGGCACAAAATTTTAAAAAATATATGCTTAGCAAAAATTATCCCTCACAGATGCAAATAGTTCTGTTTAAAATGATCTTGTTCATAACTTTAATAATCTTCCTGGCTTAGTGTCTTCGTGGCAATAATTCATGAATAATGCAGGTTACAAGGGTTTGATATGTATCTCAATCTTTACCATGTTGTATTTAAGTGTTTTTAAAGCATCCATGGCAGCATCAATATCCAGACTGAAACTTTCCGGGTTGCCATAATTGAGTAGGTGCGGAACAGATAGCGGATAGGCCCCTGCGATCTTTTCGAGAGTCGCAAAAGTAGGGTCTGCTAACCCCCGTTCCAACTTACTTATATAACTTCCATTCAGACCAGCTTTGTCAGCCAGCTCTTTCTGGAGAAGTTGGTGGGATTCTCGAACCCTTCGCAATTGTTTACCGATGTCCATATCAGAAATCTCCCCATTTAGAGTTGCCGCCAGTCGTCCTGGCGTCTTGAAAGAAGTCCTTGAATATAAAAGTTTTAGAGCGATTTATTAATGATTTTCGATAAGTTAATGAATGCAAGACTATTCGGGTTAAATTGAAACATGAGATCTGGTTTGGATTATGATGATGCTTATGAATTGCGCCAAGAAATGGTTGAACGTCAACTGGCGGATCGTGGGATATACCGCACAGACATCCTGGAAGTGTTCCAGGATACCCCGAGACATCTATTCATTCCTGATTTCGATCTGACTGAAGCCTATGCCGATCATCCACTGCCCATCAAAGCGGGTCAAACCATTAGTCAACCCTATATCGTCGCACTAATGATCCAGTATCTTGAACCAGCGCTGAGTCACAAAATTCTCGAAATTGGAAGTGGTAGTGGCTATGCGACTGCCATCTTATCAAAATTATGTCAGCACATCGATGCATTGGAAGTTTATCAGGCCTTGGTGGAGGCCTCCCGCGAGACGCTGAAACAACTTTCCATTGCTAATGTTACGCTCATGCATAAGAGTGCCTGGGAACAAATGAATGGAGCAACGGTATACGATCGTATCATTCTGTGGGCCAGTCCTCCCCGGATCCCGAGCCACATATTTGACAGATTGGGAGAAGGTGGTATTCTGGTTGCACCGGAGGGGAAGCGCGACCAGTATGTATGGATATACAAGAAGAACCAGGGACGGTTAGAGCAGACAAAAAAAGATGCCGTCAGATTCGTGCCCCTGGTTTCAGGTTCTACCCAGGAGATTGACGGCACAATGAGAGGTTATGATGAATAAATTATATAAATCAAATAAAGACAAAATATTTGATGGCGTTTGCGGTGGTTTTGGTGAGTATTTTAATATTGACCCGGTCATCATTCGCTTATTATGGGTAGTTATGGTAATTTTCGGAGGTACCGGTGTTCTGGCCTACGTGATCGCCATGCTGATCATTCCAAAAGATCCTGATCAAACCGCAGATAAGAGTCAGGGAACCGCTATAGACCCCACGCTTTATTCCCATCGGTTCTGGGGAATATTGCTCATTCTGGCAGGTCTGTTATTACTCGTGGGACTGATCGGTCCGGTAGGGGGGATCTTTGCGGGTGTGGCCATTGTAATGGGTAGTGTTGTTTGGTCAGTGCTCGTCATCGGACTGGGTCTGTATCTCTTTTTTAATCGATCCGATCAGGTGGACCTCAAAGCATCTGTGAACCAGGTGTTTCCAGAAGGTAAAAAACTCTATCGATCAAGAGGGGATAAGCGTCTCGCAGGCGTTTGTGGAGGTATTGGCGCCTATTTTAAAGTGGACTCGAATATCATTCGTATTTTTTGGACCCTGGCAACTCTGGGCTCATTTGGATTTGGTGTCCTGGCATATCTGATTCTAGCAATATATCTAACTGAAGCAGAATAAACGAACCAGGGGTAAGCGTATCAGCATAGCTTTGAAACAACGTTTTATTGTACGATGGTGCCCAAGGAGTATCCCGGTGATGCTCCTTTTCTTTGGACTGCTCCTGAGTATCCAGGCCCAGGGGGTCTTCGAGAGAGGTACTTTCACCAGCATTCCAAGTGGGAAGCATGTGAATCACAGTTATTATGGAATCTGGAATATTTATTTCGCTGTAGAGGATGGCGTTCTGGTGTATGATCATCATAACGAAAAATGGCTGGATCCAATCACCGTCAGCGATGGCTTGCTCCAATACCCTGTTCTCCTGGTCTGGGAGGATCGTGGAACTCAGGATGTCTGGATTATTACACCTGATTATGTCTTTGTGTATGATCTGCTCACGGGCTGGATGACCAATGCCACCCTTCCCAAAGATTCAAATTTCGCTGGTGTCTACGAATTAGGGATCACTGACCGGTATGTCGTGGTAACTGCGGTAAAAGAAGAGCGGAGTGAGAACTATTCTGCCATCTACTTGAAGAGTTCCGGTACCTTTAAAAATTGGGGCGAGGACACATCCCTGGATCTTGATTGGGACAATGTTAAAAAGATCGCTACCATCGACCCTGGCTTGGAGGATATTTATGAATCACTGCCTCTGCAGGTGATCCAGAATGGCGGATTTGATGCTGATGGTCTCCTGCACCTGGATGGTTATCCAACCCGCTCAGTTAGTTCTGTATCAGCCCTTTCTGGTGGCAGGGGATCGGGTGAAGCATTTCTCAGTACTTACGGCATGGGCATATTTTACCAGAAGCTCCCCGGTACCAGGTTCACTGCGCTACCCTTTGGTCTGTTATCACCGGATGTCATGTGCCTGGTTGCTGATGATCAGCAGCTGATAATCGGTGGCCGGGCTGGATTGACGTTTTTGGACGGCTTCCAGGCGGAATATGATGAAGCAATTCGGGATCCTGCCTTTGATTATTCATTTATTTCGGCCATCGATAAAACTGAATCTGAACTGTGGATTGCTGCCCGCGGAGGCATATTTAAAAGAACGGCGGGTAAGCGTAGTTGGGAGCGGATCATCACCAAAAAGGACCTGGTCAGCCAACGGATCTACTCCATCGCCAGTGGAAGTGATGGAAACCTGATGGTGGCAACAGAGCGCAATGCCTATTTATATCACAGTTCCGGTCTCAGATTGCAGACGCTTTTCCCGGATGGTCTTGATTGGCCAGTTTTCAACATTAATTATACCCAGGGGAAGTATTACCTCTCGACTTACTATGGCTTGTATATTTATGATGAGGCAAATTTAAGTTTTCTGGGACGGATTAACAGTTATGGTGACTTCCTTGCTCCAGCTGCAAATTCAGCCATTGATCCAGTATACGAAAGTGTACTTCAGGGGGAGATATTGTGGGTCAGCACGCATCGGGGCTTGGTTCAATTCCAGCTCGTTCAGGAAAAAGGCTCAGCCTACCTGGCGCCACAAACTCCTTTTAGACCGCGAGGATTAGCCCAGGTGGGCAAACGGGTTTGGGTCGGGACAGATCTGGGACTTTTTAGTTTTGAGCCCACTAACGCATCCTGGCGACACTACACCGTCAATGATGGTCTAGCCAGCAATTTTGTGACTGATTTAGTAGCAATTGACAACTATATTTGGCTTGGTACAAATCTAGGACTAACGAGGATAGTGTGGCGAAATCTATATTGACATCTGCAGCAAAGATTTTTTTCGTAATTATACTGATTATCGGATGCAGTGACCAGGCCGTCAAACAGGAAAAGGATCTGACCTTACCTGACTTTTCATTTGTAGGTCTTTCCGAACCGCTGGCTGATAAAAAGAACATCAAAGTTTCAGTGCATGTTAAAATCCCCTACACCGAACTGCAATTTACCCGTACTGGGGATCGGTTTCTTGCTCGCTACGAAATTGGGGTCAATATTGCCGATCAGGATAATGAGCGTATTGCCGGCAAGATCTGGAGTGATTCACTTTGGTTGGACAGCTATCAGGATACCCGGAAAACTGACAATAAAGTTATGTCCGAGTACAGTTTTGTGGTCCCGGCCTCTGAATTGATGATCAAAGTCAGGGTAACGGATCTTTACACCAAAAAATCGCGGATCCTAAGTGATGAAGTTGATCATTCCAAGATGTATGCAGGCGCATTGGCCCTGGGCAATATCATGTTGATCGGGGACCGCCCTCAGACCGATAACGACCTCCTCATGGATCAATCATTCTATGAGATCATTGATACTCTCCAATTTCAGGCTCGCCTCATGGGGGAACGCCAACCCTATACGATTAGTTATGAACTAATCGTGAAAAATGAATTAAAGCTTAGCCATAGTATGGTTCTGGATCACGAAGGACCTGTCGATTCCCTACTTACGTTTACCGTTCCTTTGACTGATATGCACTTCACCAATTACACCCTCAAGCTCAAAGCGGAAGATGGGGATGGAAATACTGTTAACACCAGAACCCATTTCAGAGTGCGCATCCGAGGTATAAATTTTGATGTGGGCAACCTGGAAGAAGCTGTCAGGCAACTGATCTACATTGCCGATGACCGGGTAATCCGTAAGATCCTTTCAGGGAGTGATGAGCGGATAGCAGCTGAATTTAAAGAATTCTGGGCCAGTATTGATCCCACACCTGGCAGTCCTGAAAATGAATTAATGGCAGAGTACTATCGCAGGGTCGCCTTCTCAATCGAGGCCTTCACAGTCGTTCAGGATGGGTGGAGGACCGATAGAGGGATGATCTATATTCTGTTTGGACCACCGGATGAAATCCAAAGAGGTCCTTTTGAATTGGACCGCAAGCCGTATCAGGTCTGGGAATATTACCGTCTGGGTAAACAGTTCGTCTTCAGTGATGAGACCGGATTTGGGGACTATCGGCTTGACAAAAATTATCTCAATCAAAATGATTGGCGATTCCGCTATTAATTAAAATGGAGATCCCTGGAACCCAGGGGCGTCTATTGTAAAAACTAAAAGACAGTATTTATGGTGTCGGCACACCAAGTGCTGTCCGCTCAAGGCGATCAAATAATGCAATTTCGAGATCGGTGGAAATCTCAGATCATCCGAAGCTATCCATGCTTCAATTTAAACCCATAAAATATCATACTCCGGACCTAATTAATAAGTGCTATTGCACAAAATATTTCTAGATTTCACATTGCCTCAAAAAAGTGTTTGAGGCCGAGGATAAAGTATTAAAAATTCAAGACCTGAAAGCACTTTTCAGGCACGAGAGGGCAGATGGCCGCTAAATTTTCAAATTTTCGAAACTGGATGGGTGTCGATATAGCAGTTGACCTCGGGACAGCGAATACGCTGATCTATGTCCGTGGACAGGGAATTGTTTTAAATGAACCATCTATTGTTGCAAGATCAAAATCTACCTCCAAGGTCATTGCAGTTGGTAATGAGGCAAAAAGGATGGTGGGGAAAGTTCACCAGGAGATCGAAACGATCCGGCCTCTGCGGGATGGAGTTATTGCTGACTTTGAAATGGCAGATGGGATGCTCCAGGGTTTTCTCAACAAACTTCCCATTTCCAAATTAGCCCGGCCTAGAATGGTCATCTGTGTTCCATCTGGAATTACCGAGGTCGAGAAACGCGCAGTTAAGGAATCTGCAGAACGGCGAAATGCCAGAGAAGTATTTCTCATCGAAGAACCAGTGGCTGCTGCCATCGGGATCGGGATCGATATTAGTGAACCAGTCGGCAATATGATTGTTGATATCGGTGGTGGCACAACCGAAATTGCCATTATCGCTCTCAACGGTATTGTCACTAAAGAATCATTGCGCGTTGCTGGCGATGAGATGGATGAAGCGATCATCCAGCATTTTAAACGGGATCATAATCTATTGATCGGTGAGCGTACGGCTGAGAGTATCAAATGTAATGTCGGCTCAGCTTTGAAGGGGACTGATTACAAGCTCTCAGTTAAAGGCCGTAATATGATCGCCGGCATCCCCAAGACCATCGAAGTATCCTCCTCTGAAATTCGGGACGCGCTCCGCGATACCATCGACCTGATCGTGGATGCAGTCAAGATGTGCCTGGAACGGACACCACCTGAATTGAGCTCAGATCTGTTGGATCGCGGTATTATTCTTACTGGTGGCGGTGCCCTGCTCCAGGGCTTTGACAAACGAATGCGCCTGGAGGTTGACCTGCCGGTAAATGTCGCTGAGTATCCACTCCTATCCATTGTTCAGGGGACTGGCAAGGTCCTGGATGGGATTGAGCGGTTTGAGGATGTCCTTTATTGATCCAAATGACCTAGGATAGACCTTGGCTGCCTCCGCATCTCCACTTTCTAGCTACAAATCACTGGTAAACCTGCTGGCCAGCACTGTCCTGTCTTTGATGATCATTGCCTCCAATACCAGTGTTCCGGTGATCCAGGTCCGTAATCTTGTTTTAGATGGTTCAGCCTATCTCTATGTACCGATCCAGTGGATCGAAACACTTTTTACGCTGGAACATGACTATAAAATATTGCAGCAAAATTATATCAAAGCCCAGATCGAGTTGAACAAACACAAAACCCTGGTCCAGGAGAATCAACGACTGAGAAATTCCCTGGGATTCAAACGGGAGAAGAGTTTTAATGTCATCCCCGCCAATGTATTGTCAGATGTGGGTAGCCATACCATGAATAGCTTAACAGTCGACCAGGGCTCAGATGATGGTGTCATGCTCTTAGCGGGTGTCGTGGATGCACGCGCCCAACTGGTAGGCAAGATTGTAGCTGTTGCCCCCAATACGGCATTGGTTCAATTGGTGAATGACAAGAACTTCAGAGTCTCTGTCAGGGAAATGCGTTCCCGTAATGTAGGTATCTTGAGTTATTATTTAAAAAAGGGCTATGTCATCCAGGATGTGCCCAAGAATGCAGAAGTAATCGCTGGAGACTCAGTTGTGACCTCCGGATTTAGCGATATTTTCCCAGAGCATATCTTTGTTGGGTGGGTCTCCGAAATTTCCCCAGTTATCGAAGATTATGTCAAATCCATTCAAGTTGACCTGGCCACCGATTTTAACCGCTTAGAAGAAGTATTTATCCTCGAGTCAGATGATTGATATCATTAAATATAGCGTGCTGGGCCTCCTGACCCTCATCTTCCAGTGGATGCTGGGGGATATTTTCAGTATCTATGGGGTGACGCCCAGTTTTCTGGTAATCTTTATCATTTATGTGGGCTTGACCCACAGTCAACTACAAGCGATCTGGTTGGGATTTATGCTTGGATTTATTATTGATTCCCTGACTGGCACTCAGATGTTGGGAATAAGTGCGTTGGCTTTATCCATCGTTGGATATCTGGCGGGTATCTTTCATGGTCGCATTGTCCGCATTCCCGTTATCGTTCAATATTTGCTCCACACCGGTTTTCTGCTGGTCTTTTTTATCTTGACCGTAATGATATCACTTCAAGATTCGCAGTGGTCTGCGGGCAATATCGTTTTTCTGATCCTGTTACCCAAAACCATCTATACACTGGGGCTCTTAAGCGGAATATTTTTTCTCCTGCGTGTTGGGTCAGATTAGTGCTTCAAGGGAAGAATATTGTAGATGGCTGGCGCTCTCTGTTCATCCATGGTTTGCTGGCTCTCCTGTTCCTGGTCCTTATGGGCCGCTACTACTATCTTATGATAGTTCTCCACGAAAAATATGCTGAAAAGGCTACTGCAAACCATATCCGAGCAGTACCCGTGTTGGCCTCAAGGGGTATCATCTACGACCGTGATGGCAATATACTGGTTGACAATGCCCCCAGTTATACCATCTCTGTCATTCCAAAAGAGATCAAGGACCATCCGGAATCTTTAAATCGATTATCAAATATTATGGGCATCTCGGTGGAGGAGATCAATCGCCGCATTTTAAAAAATCGCCGCGGATCCTTTGCCCCTGCTAAAGTATATAGCCGAGTTCCTTTTGAAAAGATATCCCACTTGCAGGAACATCGCCTGGAACTCATTGGTGTTACCTACAGTATTGAACCGATCCGGAGCTACATCTCTGAATTGGATCTTTCACACGCTTTAGGATACACGCGGGAGATCAATCGGGATGATCTCGATCGCTTTAAGAAGGATTTGGATTATCAACCGGGTGATCAAGTTGGCTGGAAGGGGCTTGAGAAATATTACGAGCCAGTCCTCCATGGGAAGCGTGGATTTCGCTATATTGAGGTCAATGCTCTGGGGCAGGAGATGGGTGATGTTGACAGTCACACTCCTATCATTCCCATACCCGGTCATGATATTTTCCTGAGTATCGATCCTTTTATTCAAGCTGCTGCTGAGAGAGCCCTGGCTGATTCTTCAGGCTCGGTCATCATCCTGAATCATAGAACCGGCGAGATTCTGGCCTATACCAGTCGTCCTGGTTACGATCTGGAGATGTTGTCCGGTCGAATTTCATCCAAGGATTGGAATGCCCTGATCCAGGATCCACGCAAGCCTTTATATGATCGCGGCATCCAAGGGCTGTACCCAGCTGGATCCACCTTAAAACCGCTGGCGGCCTTGTATTCATTGGAAAATCATTCAAACGCCCGGGAACGCACCTATACCTGCCGCGGGAGCTATCGACTTGGGAACAGATCATTTGGATGCTGGAAAAAAGGGGGACACGGAAAGGTCAACCTTCATGAAGCAATCCAGCAATCCTGTAACGTATATTTTTTTAACCTGATCCAGGACATTGGGTTGGAAGGTTGGGCCTACATGGCCAGGGCTTTTGGTTTAGGTCAGGTCACCCATATTGATATTCCAGGGGAAAATAAGGGTCTGGTTCCAGATACCCGCTTCATGAACCGTAAATACGGGGTGAGAAAATGGACCAGGGGTAACCTGCTGAATATTGTGGTTGGCCAGGGAGATGTCCTGGTGACCCCGCTTCAGTTGGCTCAATTTGCGGCAATACTGGCTCAAAAAGGCGTTCGCCATGAACCTCATTTTGTACAGCAGGTGGTCGCAAAAAATGGTGAGATCATTCAAAAATATGAACCAAGGAGCGAACTGAGCGTCAGTGCTTCAGAAAAGTCCTGGGAATTTATCCACCAGGCCATGTGGGCTGTCGTGAACAGCCCCAAGGGAACGGCCAAAGCAGCTCGCCAACGTAATTGGGATATATACGGAAAGACTGGTACAGCCCAAAATCCACATGGGGAGGATCATGCCTGGTTCATTGGCTTCAGTCTGGATGATCGCTATCCCTATGCCTGGGCAGTCCTGCTTGAGAATGGTGGCGGCGGGGGTGGAAAAGCAGCACCACTGATCGCTAAAGTGCTCCGGGATATTGCGAGAAAAGACCTATGAAATTAAGAACTTATATCATTGAACGTTTTCGTGAATTTGAATGGAGCACCCTGGCCCTGGTGCTCCTCCTGTCTGCCAGTGGTCTGGTTGCAATTTATAGTATCGAGGTTCAGCATGGAACAAGCGCCGGCTATTTTCTAAGGCAGAGTATTTGGACCATTCTGGGATTGGGATTTTTCTTTGGAGTTTTCTTATTGCCCCGCAAAGTGATTCATAATGTGGCTTATATACTCTACGGAATCGGGATCATCCTGCTCCTTATACCCATTGCGATGAAGGATGGGGGAGCGGTAAGTCGCTGGATCACCATCGGTAGTATTGGCCTGCAGCCTTCAGAATTCATGAAGATATTTCTGTTGTTGGGGTTGGCAAAATATTTTGCTGATCATAAACGGCGTTTATCTACTGTAAAAGAATTAATGACGCCTTTTGCCATGACCATTGTGCCAACCATACTGGTTCTGGTTCAACCGGATCTGGGAACGGCTCTGGTCTATTTTGGAATGTTGATCGTCGTGATCTTCTGGGCCGGGATCAGACCCCTCCATTTCTTTTTGCTGCTGGCTCCGGCCGTGTCCATGATCGCTGCTTTTCAAACCCTGTCTTTTTTCCTCTGGATGGGACTTATTATTGTCATCCTGTATTTTGGAAATCTGCCCTTTTGGACCAAGATCTTCAATTTTAGTATCAACGTAGCCCTGGGTGGGATCACAAATTTGTTGTGGGCACTGCTGAAACCTTACCAGCAGCAGCGTATTCTTTCTGTACTGGATACTGATTCTGATCCACTTGGAGCAGGTTATCAGGTGTCCCAATCCCTCACGGCATTTGGATCAGGAGGACCCTTTGGGAAAGGCTTTGGAGAAGGGACTCAAACCCATTTAAAATTTCTGCCTGAGCAGCACACCGATTTTATCATGACAGTTATCGGTGAAGAATTTGGCTTTATTGGTGTGCTGATAGTCATTGGACTATTTTATCTCCTCATCGCCAAACTAATCAACCAGGCTTATAGCAGCAAATATCGATTTGATAGTGTCATCCTCATCGGGTTTGCCGCCGTGTTGGTGTTTCACACCTTCGTGAATCTAGGGATGATCGCCGGTATTATGCCTGTGACCGGAATCCCCCTACCCTATATCAGCTATGGTGGTTCATTTATGCTCACTACCATGATCCTGGCTGGATTATCAGTAAATATGGGCACCCTGAGACGGGCTTCGCGTTAGGGTGATAGGCCCCCTGCAAAAATCCATAATAACGTTGCGAGTCCTTGTGCCGAGGTTAAATTTACGGCCGTATGATTTCTTGTCTTAACTCCCAGTAGAAAGTGATTTAAGCATGTATAAAAGACAGCTCGGTTTCATCATGATCCTCGCTCTGATCCTCGGTTGTTCGGGTTCTAAAAACCTAAAACAAGAGCTTCAGCAGGTAAAACAGGAAACTGCCGGCACTGATAGTGTCCTGTTCATGTTGGATATCAGATTAAAGGAATTTTCGAAAGAGGTCAAGGCCATGCGTGAGACCTATAACGAAAACCATATTAGCCTGGAAAATTTATATAAACAAAATGCTGCATCCAAACGGTCCATAGAGCAGCTTAACAAAGATCTGGATAGCCGGATAGCTGGTGAACGGACCCACAACGATTCCCTGGCCGGTATTACTGCTCAAGCCACCAATAGTAGTATCGCTGGTCTGGAAGCTGAACAAGCTGGGATCCGCGAATCTCTCACGGGTTTAAACTCATCCATTCAGTCGACCCAATTCCAGGTGGATAGTATTTTTGCCAGTCTGGATCCGGAAAAAATAGCAATTATGGAAGACAATCTGCTGAGTATTCAGAATCGCTTCACGCTCCTGGATTCTTCCTTCTCAGAGTTCCAACTCTCAGTCACAGATCATATGATGGATGCTGATGATCAGTTTGGTACCCTCGAACATCACGCCCGGGTCCAGGATAGTGCAAATTATGATATCCTTTCGCAACTGGTACTGCTGGAGAATAAAATTATTTCGCTTACCAACTCCTTTAATGAACTGATGGCCATGCCGGAGGCCAATCCCAACCTGATCAGGGTACCCGCACAGCAATCCTATGCTCAACCGGCAGTTACAACGTCTAGCACTGTGAAAATGGATTACGAAACCTACAAACAGCATTACATCGATGCCTTGAGTTTATATCAGAATGGTGATTATATGGGAGCCATTGATGATTTCGAAATGCTTATCCGCAATGATACCCGGAATGATCTGGCGGACAACGCACAGTACTGGATCGGTGAATGTTACTATGCCCTGGACGAATACCCCCGAGCCATCGAAGCTTTCCGCAAAGTGCTCAATTATGCGGATTCCAATAAAGCAGATGCAGCCCAATTCAAGATCGGATATTCCTATCTGAATAGTGGCGATAAGGCACGTTATTATAATGAATTAGAACGGCTTTTGGATATGTTCCCTGACAGTTCCTACCGGGAAAAAGTCAAGCAGATCCTCGCCTCAAGATAATAGGTTAACAAAAATAAAAACAACCCTATGGCTACAAAAATTTACTATCTCTCCGCCGAAGTAACACCTTTCTCAGAGAGTACCGATCTGGCAAAGATATCGAATAAGGTTCCTGCCTATTTCCAGGAGAAGAAACAGGACCTGCGGATATTCACCCCGCGCTATGGATTTGTAAGCGAGCGTCGTTACGTGATCCGCGAGGTTATTCGTCTCAAAGAGATCGAGGTGGAGTACAAAGGTATACTGACCTTTGGCGCCGCAAAGTCCGCCTTCGTTCCCCACACTAAGGTGCAGGTGTATTTCATGGAATATCAGCCCTATTTTGGCGGAAAAAACAAGACTCTGTACAAAGTGGCTGAAAATCGCTACAATCAGCGCAATGCGGAAAAATATTTTTATTTTTCCAAGATCGCCATTGAGAACCTGACCTATCTATACTGGCAGCCCGACTATATCCTTTGTAACGACTGGACCACAGCCATGGTGCCGGTGCTCCTTAAGACCATCTATGCCGAAGAAGAATTCTTTACCGATATGAAAACAGTCCTGAATCTGGTTAATATTGGTGAAATGGGACTGGCAGCTAAAAAGCACTACGAAATGGCCGGTTTAGAACCTGAGGATTATGCCGGTTATGAGAACGATCTGCTGGGATTAGCCATCAAACATGCCGATGAAATAATCAGTATTTCAATAAATGGTAAAGACAATAAACAGGAGATAGAAGCACACAACAACATTCAGAAAGCGCTTGATGCATCCGGTAAAAAGGTGAAATATTTCACTATTTCTGATGAAAGTGATGAGGATTGGCGGCAACTTAACCTGGAATTGGAAACATTCTTTGGGGTTGAGTATTAAACCTCTGCAAATTGGCAGTATTGACTTTAACCATGATAAGTCAAGCGTCTGATCGCTTGGCTTTTTTTAACAGGGTACCTATGAAAATCCGGATCACTATCTCGCTCATTGCCATTTCCCTGGCCATCTGGTCCTGCGATGAACCAAAACCTTTCGACAACCCGACCTTCAGCTATAATCCGTTTTCCTTTCAACAGGATACGCTCCATAATATTGAAGAAACCACACCCGGCAAGCAATCCATCGAATGGGGTGACCATTTACGGGCCTGGGTGGGAGATACACAGTATTACCGAGCAGGATTCTCCCTGGACTTTAGCTTCTCAGACTCCAATCTCATCGGTGTCGATGCGGATAGCGTCCAGCTCTGGATAAGACACCAGACCAGCTATCCGGAAAATGGTGCCGATACGCTGGTAGACACCTATAAAAGTTTCAATTTCTATCAGACAACTGGCGTTCCAATTGATCTTAGTGCCGGAATATTCGGGGAGCATCTGGGAAATGACACCATGGATGTAAAGGGTGAGAATAACTTCTGGACCTTTACCCTGCCGGATTCAACTATTATGGCTGGCGATACGAGTATTGGTCTGGGGGTTTTTCCGGATGAAGCTGGTATCATGTCCGTGCTGTATGGCGGCGGTTCAACCATCCGTCCATCCCTGATGTTTTTCTTTCACGAACCTGATACTGCTGGTGCCGATAGTGTTACATCACTCACTTTTCTGACTGACAGCCTCTACATGCATCTCATTGAACAAACCGGGGCATTTGATCCGCAGTATGATTATCTCAGTCAATTGTCAGGCGATTCCCTGGTATTCAGTCTCAATTTGCAAAACATCATTCCAGACAATGATACGCTTATCCATATTATCTCCTCCAATCTGTTGCCGGATTTCGCTCTGGATGCCTCAGCATTTTACGTTTCCTCTCCTCTGGATTCTCTGCAAAAATATTACCTCAATGTCATTGATCCAGTATCTGAGATCTCAGTCAATTTCACGTTCGGGCTCGATGAAGCATATCTGGGGAACGAAATCAAATACATTATCCAACCGGCTCTGGATGAAGGAAGAACCACCATCGATCTTGTATTGAGATCCAATAACATTGGGTTTGACCCTGGTTTTATAGCCATATCCCGGGATGCCCGGGAATCGGCGATCTTTGTCAGTAGCTCTTTTGCGGTGCGACCATGATACGATTACTCCTCCTCCTGGTATTAAACATAGCAACTTTTGGCCAATCTGCCTATTATCGCCTGGGTTATGGTGATGTTTTTCCAACCGTGGGTGCTTTTGAATCCAGTGTTGGTGAAGGTGTGGTCGCCTGGCAGGATACCACCCGGTTCTCTAATTCAAACCCAGCCGCACTGCCGGGGCTCAAGCAGGTATATTTTGGTGGTTCCTTGGGTTCTAAGTTCAAATCTGTATCCGCTAATGTAACCAATACTACGCGACTGGATCAGGTGGGTATTGCTTTTCCAGTAGGAGCCAAGGCTGGTCTCAGTCTGGGGGTGGGTGCCATCACGGATCTTGAAACCATATATGAGTTCATTCTGGCAGCAGGAACTCTGCAGGAGGATACGCAAGGTGGGATCTGGGATTATCAACTGGGCTTGGGTTATGGTATCACGCCAACCCTGAGCTTGGGCTTGAAATTTCATTTACTCCAGGGTGCAATACGACGGCAAACCACGTTTCGATCAGATGATATAAATGAACTCTACGTGATTAAGGGCAATATTTCAGGTAAAAGTCTGGAGTTGGGTCTCTTGACGCAGTTGGGTGATAATGTTACGCTGGGATTGACTGCCAAATATCCCTACCGGCGTCCCACGCTGGATGGCCGCGATAGTTTGGCCGGTACTGAGACCTATATTGAGATCGATGAGGAACTGAAAGCCTGGCCCACCACTTATAAACTGGGACTGGTCTACCATCGATCAAAACACACAAAATTCGTGGTTGGTATTGAACAACAGTTGTTCTCTGAGACCGGGTTTGATGAATCCAGAATTTTTACACTACCCCAGGGCTGGCAAACGATGCCGGTGGCCTCACTCCAGGTCTCAATGGTCCGTCTGGCTGCTGACCCGATCTCAAGATCCTGGTTTAAACGAGTGGGCTGGCAAACTGGCTTGTCAGTTAAAAACTATTATCTGGCTTCCAGCGCTGATCAGCTCATCAGTGAAATGGCACTGATCTCTGGTCTCAACCTGGGCTTGAGAAATGGCCGGAGCATTTTTGATATTTCTGGAGAATTTGGAACTCGCAGTGGGGAAGAGAGTCTTCCTGAAGAGTTGTTCGCCCGGATAAAATTTGGAATTCAAGTTAACGATACATGGTTTAGAAAAGTTAAAAGAAGATAAGGATAAATTCATGAGATCTAGATCTGTCTCAGTATTAGTCATGGGTATTATGCTGTTCACTATGGTGATATCCGCCTGTTTGCCGCCCCAGGCCACTCCTGAGGAACTGGCAGCACTTGAAAAGGCCCGGAAAGATTCTGTCCGTAAAGCAAACTCCCGCTATTGCATGAAACATCTCAGTTTTGCTACGGAATATTACAAAAACAAAGCGTATGAAGATGCCTTATTTAACTACCATAAATTATTCGAGTATGAGTGTGTGGATGAGCAGATGGCTGTAAATGTCTACGTCTATATGGGAAATAGCTATCGGGCTTTGGATAGCCTGGACGCCGCTCTCAGTACCTACGATGCAGGACTCTCCATCATCCCTGCCAATCGGTCGCTATGGGAGAATAAACTGTATGTCCTGAAAATGACCGGTGATGATGAGCTTATCATGCAAACCAAACTCGATATGTTCGCCCAATTTCCTGATGATGCTGAACTGGGAGAAGAAATTGCCGAAGATTATGTAGCAAATGGGATGTACGAAGAGGCTCAGTCCATGGCTGAAGCACTTCTGGTAACCAACCCAGACAACAAAAATTTAAGCAATATTATTCGGGAAGCTGTTGAAGCGAGAGGTGGCGATGTCATTGGTTTTCTCAAAAAAGAATATGAAAATAACCCCGATAATATCTCAAATGCCCAGGAATATGGTCAGGAACTGTTGGCTGTTGGTGAAACCTCTACCGCTATCAGTGTGTTGGAAGGCGTTCTGAAAATATCCCCTGGGATGACCAATATCATTAAAACCCTGGTACGGGCTTATGGAGAGATCGGTCAGACCAAAAATGTGATTATCCTGCTCAAGAAACTGAATACAGCCAACCCCGATGATATTCGAGTATATTTCGCTATGACCGAAGCCTACATTGCAGACGGTCAGTTTAAATCTGCCATGACCTGGGCGGGTAAAGCTTTAAAGATGGACAAAAATAATGGTCAGGCTTATGCCAACCGAGCATCTGTTTATGAAGCTGTCGCCATGGAATGCACCAACTCTGTTCCAAATTTTGATGATAAACTGGTGTTCCTTATGGCGTATGAGGATTATAAGACCGCCAAGGCCAAGGGCTGGCACAAGGCGAGCAATAAGATCGATTTCCTGAAAGAAGCCCGTATTCCCCAGAGTGGAGATTGGTTTTTTAATAAAGATGACTATGTAAAGGGCGGCAAGGCCAAACCCAAAAAAGCCTGCTATTCCTGGCTTAATCGAAGCGTGGTTGCCCCGAAAAAGTAAGGGGTCGGACGGGTTATTATGATAATTGCCATTGGCTCAGATCATGCGGCCTACACAGCCAAGGACCAATTGGTAAAATATCTAGGAGATCTGGGTCTGCAGATTCTGGATCAGGGGACCTATTCTGAGGACTCGTGTGATTATCCAGATTATGCAGCAGCAGTCAGTCGCGCCGTGCTGAATGGTACAGCGGATCGGGGAATCCTGATCTGTGGAACCGGTATCGGCATGTCCATTGCAGCCAATCGCTATGAAGGAGTTCGGGCTGCCCTCTGCTATACAGAAGAACTGGCTGCCCTGAGCCGACTCCATAATAATGCAAATGTCTTGTGTATGGGTGCCAGAACTCAATCGCTGGAATCCATGAAAGCGATCCTCAGGCTCTGGTTGAACACAGAGTGGGAAGGTGATCGTCACGCTGGAAGGCTGGCAAAAATAGAATCAAATCCGAGGGGTCAACATGCTAAATGATCTTAAAGCAGCCGATTCTCTGATCTACGAAGCCATCATGGCCGAACGCGACCGGGAAACTGGCACGCTTGAACTGATCGCATCAGAAAATTTTGTCAGTAAAGCGGTTTTACAGGCTGCCGGCAGTGTTATGACCAATAAGTATGCTGAGGGCTATCCCGGTAAGCGCTATTATGGTGGTTGTGACGCAGTGGATATAGCTGAAGACCTGGCTCGTGATCGGGTAAAGGCGCTTTTTGGCGCGGAATACGCCAATGTTCAACCCCATTCAGGTAGTCAGGCAAACATGTCGGTCTATTTCACCCTGGTGAAACCGGGCGACACAGTCCTGGGAATGGATCTGGCTCATGGCGGTCATTTAACCCATGGCTCCCCGGTTAATTTTTCCGGAAAGCTTTATAATATAGTCGCCTATGGTGTCGATCCTGACACCGGTCGCATCGATTACGATATGGTCAGGGACCAGGCTAAAAAACACCAACCCAAGATGATCATAGCCGGGGGGAGTGCCTATCCACGCCACTATGATTTTGCAGCTTTTCGTGAGATAGCTGATGAAGTTGGCGCTTTTCTCATGGCTGATGTGGCCCACCCGGCAGGCTTGATCGCAGCCGGTGAACACCCCAGTCCTCTGCCTCATTGCCATGTTGTAACCTCTACGACCCATAAGACCTTACGTGGTCCACGCGGTGGTCTGGTCCTCATGGGAGCAGATTTTGAAAATCCTTTTGGCATCGTTGCTCCCAAAAGCGGGCGCACCAAGCTGATGAGTGAATTGCTGGATAGTACAGTCATGCCCGGGATTCAGGGCGGACCACTGATGCACATCATTGCCGCCAAGGCCGTGGCCTTTGGTGAGGCCTTGAAACCGTCCTTTAAAGTTTATGCAAAACAGGTGATCGCCAATGCCAAAGCGCTGGGAGACTCCCTGCATGAATACGGATTCTACCTGATCTCAGGTGGTACTGACAATCACCTCTTGCTCATTGATCTCACTGAAAAAAATATTAGCGGTAAGCAAGCCGAACGCGTGCTGGAAGAAGCTGGAATGACCACCAACAAGAATATGGTCCCCTTCGATAAGCGCAGTCCGTTCATTACCAGTGGGATCAGGATCGGTACAGCCGCCTTGACCACCCGGGGCTTTAAGGAAGCCGACATGCGTGCCATTGGCGGTTTTATTAATGAGGTTATATCTGATCCGGATAGCGACAGTGTTATCCCATCAGTTCGAAATAGGGTAACAGAATTAGTAAGTAGCTTCCCGCTCTATGAGGATGTGGAGTAAAACCGATGAATTGTCCCCAATGTCAACATGGTGATACCCGGGTCATTGACTCGCGTCATACCCAGGATGGTCGGGCCATCCGTCGACGCAGAGAGTGTGGCGGATGTGCGTTTAGATTTACAACCTACGAATATGTGGAGACACAACCACTGCTGGTGATCAAAAGTAATCAGCAACGGGAACCCTTTGACCGGGAAAAGATCCTTAAAAGCATCGCCATTGCCTGCAGTAAACGTCCCATCACCAGCGCCCAGATGAATCAAACTGTGGATCTTATCATTCAGGATGTGAATACCTTCGGCTCATCCGAGGTACATGCCAAAGACATAGGCGAACTGGTGATGAAACATCTAAAGGGATTAGATGAGATCGCCTACGTAAGATTTGCCAGTGTCTATCGTAAATTTGAAGATGTAAAAGAGTTCAGAGCTGAACTGGATGATATATAAATCAATCCTTTCGTCTGACCTGATAAATATACAGTCATGATCAAGATAAAAAATTTGCATAAATCCTTTGGCGACCTGGTTGTTCTGAATGGTGTTGATCTGGATGTGGATGATGGCCAAAGTGTGGTTGTCATGGGGAAAAGTGGTGAGGGTAAGAGTGTCCTGCTCAAGCTCATCGTCCGGCTGTTGTATCCTGATTCAGGACGGATCATAATTGATGATGCAAACCTGGCAACTCTGACCGGTAATGCTCTTGATGAGACCCGGCTCAAGTTTGGGATGCTTTTTCAATCAGCGGCACTCTTTGATAGTTTAAATATTTTTGATAATGTGGGTATCGGACTAAAAGCTTATAATCGGTATACAGATGCCGAAATAAAAATCATCACTGCTGATAGTCTGGATCGGGTTGGTCTCACAGATGTTGGTGAAAAATATCCGGCCCAACTCAGCGGGGGTATGCGGAAACGGGTTGGTCTGGCACGCGTAGTGGCCATGCGCCCCAAATACATCCTATATGATGAACCGACAACCGGTCTGGATCCAGTAACCAGTGCCCAGATCGCCAAATTGATCAAAGAGATGCAAAATGACCTGAAAGTAACCAGCATCATAGTAACGCATGACATTCCAACTGGTTTTTACTTGGGTGATAAGATCGTTTTGCTGAATCACGGGAACTTTTCTTTTACCGGTAGCGTCAAAGAGATGAAAAAATCACCGTTAAAATCAGTCAAAGATTTTATCAGTGGCTACAATGCAGATGTAGATTTGAATAACAGGTAGGAATTTGCTCAGAAACCAATACTACTGTCCCAGCTCAAGATCGGTGCTTACGGGGGCGGATGATGCTCTCATGACAGCTTTTAACCTGGCAGTTGTGAACCGGGAGGTTCACAATAGTAGCGGTGAACTGATAACTGACCAACAGCAAGCCCTCCTGATAGAGCAGCAGCAGAATATTGCCTTCCTCATCACTGGCGGTATCCCACAACTTTTACCACAGTTAGCTATATCACTTGCGGGTCTGGTCGATGGGAAATCCTTTGAATAGGGGAGGGCGAAAAGCTATATTCGCCCGTTCAAAATAAGGAGAACTTGAAGAGAGTAAACGTTACTGGGAATTTTTGAGGAGAAACCTCGCAAAATGAATTGGAACCTGGCGTTCATCTTTTTTTAGTTGATACCGAATGTTGATTTAATCATTCGGTTTTTTTATGAATGAGGAGTTTGTAAGAATGAGAACCTATAAATATATTAACCTTTTAATTGGGAGCATGTTGCTCCTGTCAATTGCCTATTCACAGAGCGCATTATTTCTGTTGATCGCTCCAGGTGCCAGAGCCGGTGGTATGGGGGAGGCGCAGGTTGCTGTGGCTAATGATTCCTACGCAACTTATTGGAATCCGGCCGGATTAGGCTTTCAGGAGGGCTATGAGCTTTCCGGGATGCATGTGAACTGGCTGCCTGGTCTGGTTGATGATATGTACTATGACTTTATTGCCGGGATTGCGCCAGTGGAAAATCTGGGCGTATTCGGGGCCCATATCATCTACTTGAATGCCGGTGAACAAACCTATACGGATGCCAATGGAGTCGATCTGGGGACCTTTCTGACCTATTTCACATCTGGTGCAATTAGTTACAGTACCTTGATCACTGAAAATTCCAGTATTGGCTTTAACTTTAAAATTCTTTATCAGCATTTGACTGATTCATTCGTTCATGTTGAAGAAGAGAAGACCAAAGGAACTGCCACCAACTTCGGATTTGATGTTGGCTACCTCAGCAAGGGTTATTTTGGCGGCCGGTTGGACATTGGTGCCATGGTGTCAAATCTGGGACCGAAAGTAATCTTTAATGATGAAGAGCAGGCTGATCCCATGCCTACCAATCTTAAACTGGGTATAAATATGAAGGTCTATGAATCAAGTTTTAATCGCCTGAATATTGTTTATGATGTTAATAAACTGCTGGTGGGTGAATATGCCGCCATGGATTGGGATGAAGATGGGTTTATTGGCGGTTATGACAACTCCGGAGCAGTGTACGAATCAGGTGATTATAACGCCGATGGCCAGAAAGAAATTGCCCATACAGACTCCTGGTGGAAGGGTATTTTTACCTCCTTCCTGGACGACTGGTATCTGGGGGGTGATCGAGATATGGATGGTGACAGGATCATTGGTGGTTGGAACGCCGACACCGTAGCAACAGTTGGCGGAGTATATGGCTCTGGTGGCGATCTTGAGATCGGCAACAGTGACGGTCGCAGTATTACAAACGAGTTCTCCTCATTGATCCATAGTTTTGGACTTGAATATTGGTACAATGACATGTTTGCCATACGAGCGGGATACTACTATGATACTGAGGGAAAGATCACCACGCCCACCGTTGGTGCCGGTCTTCGTTACTCCAACTATGGATTTGATTTTGGCTACACCGTGGCCGAAGAAACCCACCCGCTGAACAATACCATGCGTTTTTCGCTGCTCCTCAAGTTTTAGGAGCGGCCTAAACCTCGTTGAGCATTTGTTGGCAACCTTCAACCTGTTATCCATATAAGTAATCGGGGATATGATTAAATCGATTCTCACCATCATGTTGCTGCTTGGGCTGTCAACAGCTTCTTTAAGCGCCGAATCACTTAAGGTCGCAGTTATTCGTGTGGCCTTCCAGCCGGATAATTCTCCTGCCACAACCGGGGATGGTACCTTTATCATGGAGGATACTTCTGGTCTGGTTTGTGCAGACTGGTCTTTGGACCCACCGCCCCACGCAAGCACCTATTTTAAGGACCACCTCAGAGCCGCCGACAACTACTGGCAACGCGTCAGTAATGGTCACATTACCATTGATTTGGATAATTCAACGGTCTATCCCTTGAGCGAGGACGAGGCATTTGAATTGCCCCATGACATGCTCTACTACCATCCCTATCTGGAAGATTTTGATGAAACCGGTAAGTTGTATGAATTGGGTCGTGATGCCCTGGCTTTAGCCGACCCCTATATTGACTTTAGCGATTATTCGACCATCATTCTGGCTCACGCCGGCATGGGTGGTGATTTTGCTTTTGCCCTGGATCCCACCCCGGGCAACATTCCATCTGCTTACCTTTCCCAGGCCGATTTTCTGGAATATGGATCCCTCAGTACGGACGAAAAAGATCTGGATGATCTGATAATCATTCCTGAATCACAAAATTTCCTGCAATACGAGGAGACCCGCAACCTGTTTGAAAATGCTGAAGATCCTTGTTTTTATCAGGTTGGGCTAAATGGAACACTGGCGCTAATGTTGGGCTTTCATCTGGGATTACCACCACTCTATAACACAGAGACCGGTCTTTCCCTGGTGGGTGGTTTTGCCCTCATGGATCAGGGCTCCAACAACTTTCATGGTATCGCACCAGCATTTCCTGATCCATATACCAGGATCAAAGCTGGCTGGGTATCCGCCAATGAACAGGGGATCGGTGCTCAGGTAAGCCTTGCGCCAGATGACGCGCCGGTGCGCGTTTCGATCTCTGAAAGCGAATATTATCTACTGGAGAACCGCCAAAGAGATTTAATCCAGCCTGATGATATGATCCAGTGGATCGATAAAGCTGGTTATGACACAGTCTCAGTGGAGCTGAGTTCTGGGGGCGTGGTTTTGCGTGTTGATGAACAACATGCCGGTTTACCTGGTAATGGCCTGCACATCTGGCATGTCGATGAATCGGCCTGGTTCACCAATGACAACCCCAATGGCGGTGACATCCAACTGGTAGACTTTGTTGAAGCTGATGGGGCTCAGGACATGGGTCACACCACCCAATTACTCTTTGCTGATTATCTCGAGACTGGTTGGTGGTTTGATCCCTGGTTCGCCGGGAATGCGGGTTGGTTTCACTTGAATCGCAAGCAGGAAGTCATTGGGGACAGTTTATTAAGTTTTTCATCCTCAACATTTCCGGCCACGATCTCAAATGCTGGTACGCCCAGTCATCTCAGGATCGAGAACATCTCAAAGAATAGCTCAAATATGAGTTTCTCCATTGCTTCGGATCGATTGGTTGCAACTGACGGGATAGCTTCATTTATCGGCTGGGGTTCTACACAAAATGACCTGTGGGCTTTTAATGCAGACTCAACCCGGATTCTGGAATGTGAATATGATTCAGGAAAACTGACTAACTCAGTTAACACCCTGGCAGATCCGGCCGTCATCTTCAATGGTAGTGACTACTCGTTTCAATTTAGATACCCAATTATTGTACCCTCATTACCGTCCGGTATTCGTTTGCATAGCATTGTAACCGATTATTCAATAGCGCACGCGACCCTCGATTCCTTATTTGAATTCGCTGATTATGGTCAGCATTTTATGTATTATGCTAAACGCGGATCAGACTATACCAGTGTATTCTGGAGACCTGAATTGGGGGAGACCACCATTTCAACGCTGATCAGTCAGCCGCAGGCCAGATTTCTAACCGCATACGGTTTTAAAATATTTTATGGAGACCATGCTGATCGGCCACTACCGGTTGGCGTAAGACATCGGAACTACTACGATCGTGTTGAAGGGACAGATATCCTTTCGTGGTCAACTGGTGAGAACGCTTTAAAAATCACCAATCTTGAAGCAAATACACAGAATTATATCAGCATGGATCGACCTGAGCACATCATTCCCCTGGATCTGGATGACGATGGGATCTATGAGATAGCACTATTTTACCCACAATCAATTAAGGTGATTAACCAGGCCGAAGTAGCCTGGAATGGTAATCCCGTCACTGTTCAACCCTATTATGGTAATCCGGTCATTGGTCCTCTGGTGGACGGTGAACTCGGTATCTTTTTACGTCACCAGAGTGGGTACACCATTATTTCACCAACAGGTGAACTCTTGGAGACTGGTGTGTTGCCCCAGGTTATGGGTGAGATCTCGAACACACTACGGATTGAAGAGGGCTTGAGCCTGCTTCTATCTGGTGCTGACTTGTTGTATTTTGAATATGACAACCAGGATCGAAGTGAGGTATTCTGGAGTGATCCCCAGGGTAACCTGTCTGGGACCAGGATGGTTGAGCTCACAGGTTATTCGCCAGAGAACCCTCGTGATATCGGCCGCGACACTTTCTACAATTATCCAAACCCGGTAAAGGGGCGTAGCACCACCATTAGAGCCTGGATTGGTGAGGTGGACACCTGGACCATTGAAATATTCTCCTTGAGCGGTGCCCAGGTCAGCTATACAGAAGAAGCGGTCAAACAGAAAAATGCCTACAATGAGTGGGTCTGGGACGCAGCTTCAATTTCTAATGGTGTTTTTCTGGCTCAGATCGTGGCTGGTGATCAAGCAGAGATCATTAAGATCGCCATTATCCGATGATCCTCTTTAAAACTGCTTTAAGCCTTATTTCCCTTGCGGGACTTGTGTTCGCACAGGGTTTTAATCATCCCGAACTGGAGTGGAAAACCATCGAAGGCGAGTATTTCATAGTTCATTATCATCAGAATACGGCCTGGACCGCTAATGAAGCACTGCATATAGCTGATGATATTTACCCTGCCATCACCAGTTTATATCATTACAAACCGGAGGAAAAAACCCACATCATTATTAGGGATACAGATGATTATGCCAACGGAGGTGCCTATTATTTTGATAATAAGATCGAGATCTGGGCCATGCCTCTGGATTATGAACTACGTGGTTCACACTACTGGTTACGCGATGTGATCACGCATGAATTTACCCACATCATCAGCTTAAGGGCATCCCGAAAAATGCCTGGCAATGTTCCTGCGGCCTACCTGCAGGTCATCTCCTACGAGCCAGAACGCCGGGAAGATGTCTTGTATGGGTATCCGAACGGTATTGCATCCTATCCTTTACCATCTGTGGTTGTACCCATGTGGTGGGCGGAAGGCATCGCCCAATTCCAATCGGACACCATGCGTTGGGATTGGTGGGATAGTATTCGTGATATGATCCTGCGTGACCGGATAAAATATTCTAATGTGCTGACACTCAACGAGATGGACGGCTTCGGTAAGGTGGGGATCGGGAATGAAAGTGTCTATGATCAGGGCTTTGGTCTGGTGCGATATATCGCCCATGAATATGGTCAGGATGTTCTGCAAAGGATCACAGAACGCATCAGTGGACCGCTCCATTACCGCTTTTACAAAGCGCTGGAAACTGAAACCGGGCTGCCGCCACAAATCCTATGGCAGCAGTGGATCGCTCAATTGGAACAAAGGCAGAGCAGATCTTTTAAGCCGGAGGAGGCGATTTCCCCGGTAAAATTCATCCAACGTGAAGGTGGAGCCAACTTTTATCCTCGCTGGAATTCTGCGGGAACCAGTATTGGCTTCATTTCAAGTGCCGGTGAAACCTATTTATCCCGGACTGCTCTATTTATCAAAGATTCCACTGGAAAAGCTGAAAAGGTGATCCCTACGGCAGAGGGATTTGACTGGAGTCCAGATGGGGTGCATCTGGTTTATGCCCGCAAAGAATTCTACGATGGGGGCATCCCGGATCCGCGAACGATGCATCAGCGCAAGCACCACCTCTCATCATTTCAGTCTGCTCAAACCGATGCTAGTTGTGGACGCTGCCAATTCCTCATAAGCGGATCTCGGTTTTCTGATCTATTTATTGCCCATCGCGATAGTCTTGATGACGAGCAGCAGCTCACCTTTGGTGAACGGGTCAAGAACCCGGCCTGGTCACCCGATGGATCCAGCATTGCCTTTGTAAACCTGCGCGATGGCTCTAATAATCTCTGTCTGGCTTTCCCGGCCCATCCCGACAGCATTCTTCAATTGACCTACCTGGATCCAGGAACTCAGCTCTATGCACCACGCTGGTCACCGGACGGGCGCAGTATCATTTTTGATTATACATCCGGGAGCAACCGTGATATTGCCATTTATGACCTCAAGACCAGATCGATCATGCCCGTGTTGGATCAAGTCTGGGATGAACGAGACCCTGTATTTAAAAGTGATTACCAGATCCTCTACAGTGATGACCGCACCGGAATATTTAATCTTTATAGCTATGACCTGGTGACTGGGGAGAATCAACGTCTCACCAATGTCCAGGGAGGGGCTTTTCAGGCAGAATGGCAGTCTGGGCAGGTGGTCTACTCACTCTATGATAGTCTGGGCTTTAATATCGCTGTTCTGGACGATTCAGAGCTATTGTCAGTGGCGACCGAGGCTCTGGATCTCTCTGTTGATCGGATCATCTCACCGACCTGGGTCCGCCACACTGAGGAAAAGGCCAGTGACGATTATACGATCCAGTATGGTCCCATGTTTCTTTTACCAAAAATGCAGATCGAAATTGATAATCATAAAAATACCATCGTCTATAAACCGGGTTTTTATTTCTTTTCTGATGAGATCATTAGTAATTATTCCATGGTAGGTGGCTTTGGCATTGCGCCGAATAAAGATATGGATATTTTCCTTTCCACCCGGTACCGGGGCTTTCTGCCAACTCTCACTTTTGAATTCTATCAGATGATACGGCATACTGAAGAAGAACTATGGTATTATGACCATGTCTGGCCCGCCCAGAGCGAATTGACCTTCAGTTTGACCCAGGGAATATTATCTGCTGATCTGTTGGTCCCGCCCACGCATCATCTAACCCTGGATATTTCCGCCTCCAATTACCGTACCGCCATTGGCGCTCATACAGTCGGACCCGGTCTATCCGCCGGGGGCACAAGTT
This sequence comes from Fidelibacterota bacterium, assembly GCA_024278595.1. Classification (GTDB taxonomy): domain Bacteria; phylum Fidelibacterota; class UBA8477; order UBA8477; family JABMPR01; genus JABMPR01. Next base: position 36,490 of record JAJRSW010000121.1, read on the forward strand.
ATGATTATTTCAAGGGCTGGGATTGGGGTCTGGAATGGAACTTGTCCCATATTGCTCTGCGTCAGGAACGGGGGATCAACCCGTCTGGGTATAAGACCAAAGTTGCGGTGCGGGACAATCACCACAACTTTGTGGCGGGTTATGGTTACGATGAGGACACGGAACGCTGGGGCAACCAGTACGACCTGTTCCGTTATATGAAATTCAATGCTGCTGGTTTTTATGGCTACCGGCTACCCATACCCGGGCAAATCGTACTTTCAAATACAACCGAGATCAACCTCATCGACAATAATGCCATCGATGACTTTTTCTATGAATTTGCCGGTGGTCTGCCTGGATTGAAGGGCTATCCGTTTTACAGTTTGAAAGGTAGCCGTCGTTTTGTTTCAACTTCTACTCTCAGACTGCCCATTTTCCGTGATAATTACAGCCGATTAGCCCAGCTTACCGTGCGTGATCTCTATCTGGGGTTGCATGCACAAGTTGGGGCAGCCTGGTCAGCTGATCCGAAACAGGTATCTCTAACGGATTTTTCGGCTTGGATGATGCATGAGCGTGAACAGATCGCTTTGGTACGCGACGTTGGCGTTGACCTGAGACTCGCGTTAAATTCTTATTATGCCTTTCCGACAGCCATAGAATTTGGAGCTTATTACGGTCTGGATGAAGTTAATGTCACAACAAATAATGATCAGGATCTAACGTATGGTGGCGAATGGCGCTACTACTGGAAGGTGTTATTTGGATTCGAATAAACGAAGAGGAACGGCGCTAGTATTTAGTGTGCTGCTAATATTGACGTCCACTGTTTTTGCCCGGGACCTGCAGTCTGGTCCAGCCAAGCTTAACGTGAATCGTACCATGTTGAAAAACTTTGTAAAGTCGCTCATCATACCCGGTTGGGGTCAATATTCCAGCGGGCATAAAATACGCGCGATCACCTTTTTAACTGCTGAACTGGCCGGTATTTACGGGTATCAGGTAAACTACACTGGCGGGGCAGATGGAGCAACAGAGTTTAAAGCGTATGCAGATATTCATTGGGACTATGGCGTTTGGTCAGCCAACGACAATGGTGAAACAGCTTGCGGAGGGAATCTTAGAACGCATGAAATGCCAATTATTGCGCCAGGACAACCGTTGAAAGACCACCACTTCTACGAAAATATCGGAAAATACCCTGAATTCTCCTGTGGCTGGGATGACTATACCGATGGTGTTGTGGGCTATGATTACGATGCAGAAGAAGGTACCAATAAAGCTTACTACATTGATATGAGAACCGAATCCAATCAACTTTACCGGAATGCTCAGGTAGCCGGCACCCTGGTTATGGTCAATCATCTGATCAGTGCTTTTGATGCGGCCCTGGGGACAGATATTACATCATTTGAAACAACTAAAATGGCTGGAAATTTCTATATTAATCCGCTGAGTACTACTAATAGTATTGGCCTGGAGGTAAAATTTTGATCCGCAGTATTCCTAAAAAACTCAAATTGCCAGCACTGGTACTGATCACCGGGTTGCTGCTCCAGTTTTGTGCGTCCCAGAAAGAAGATCTGAAATCCGGTGATATGGAAGCTACTTTTCAAAGTGGGATGGATTACCTGGAAAAGGATAATTACCTCAAAGCTGAAGAAGTGTTCACCTTTATCATTTATAATGATCCAGCGGGGGCCTATGCAGACGATGCTCAATTTTATCTGGCTGAAACATTTTTCCGTAGAGATGAATTTCTGGTGGCTGTCAGTGAGTATGACCGGCTCATCCGTCGTATGAAGAACTCCAGCTATGTGGAAGAAGCTTTTTGGCGGAAAACGGAAGCTTACTGTGAGCTTTCCCCTGATTACCGGCTTGAACGTGATATGACGGACAAAGCCTTAAAATATCTGTACGATTTTCTGGATATCTATCCCAATAGCAAATATCGTCCTGATGCTGATGCCCGGATCCTTGAAATGCGCGAAAAATTGGCTCGGAAGTTAATGGCTTCCGCCAAACTGTATGATACGCTGAGAGAGTACGAATCAGCCGTATTCTACTACGACACGATCATCCAGGAGTATTCCGATACAAAACTATATGCCACTGCCCGTCTGGGCAAAGCAGGCGATATGGTTGCTCTGGAGCGGTGGGCCGAGGCGCGGGAACTGCTGAACTCAGTGGCTATCGATGGTCTGGCTGACCTGAGTCCCAAAGAAACACTTAGATTACGAACACTGGGAGCAAAAGTAGTTAATGAGACCAGCAACGATAAAAATTGAAACCTGCTTTGTTCAATAACTCTTATCACCGATCAAAAGATCTTATATCTGTAGGCGGCGATATCTACCAAGAGCACTGATACTGTGAAACTTTGTTTATTTGGGGGAACATTTGATCCGCCCCATAATGCCCATTTCATCATTGCTGAAGCCATCCGGGAATCGCTTGAACTGAATAAGATCATTTTTATTCCGGCCTATAAACCACCCCATAAATTTGAGCATCTGCAAATTACACCAGTAGCACACCGCATTGCCATGCTCAAGCTATGCATTGATGATATTGCGCAATTTGAATTCTCAGATATCGAACTTAAACGTGGAGGCGTATCCTACACCATCGATACCATCCTGGAGATAAAACAGAAACACAATATAAGTACTAATGATCTTTACTTTCTTATTGGTAGTGATAGTCTGGCCGATTTCAAATCCTGGTACCGATGGGAAGAGGTGCTCAATGAAAGCCGGGTAATAGTGGCCCGCCGACCACGTTTTGAGAAATCTGATATTGCCGCTGATCTTCTGGCAAGAGTCACCTTCTTGAATCTACCCCGCATGGAGATCTCCAGTACAGAGATCAGAGAACGTTTTAATGTGGATCGAATGACACGTTTTTATGTTCCCGCTGTGGTTTCCGAGTATATTAAAAAAAATAAACTCTACGGATAAAAGTTATGGATGCTTTGGTCAATTCAATCGGTATGGGGGGGAACAGCGTTGTGATCGCCATCAGCGCCGCCTTGCTATTTTTTGGAGCTGAATGGCTGGTAAAGGGGGGGAGTCATCTGGCCCGGCAATATGGTGTAAAACCCATGATCGTAGGCTTGACCATCGTCGCATTCGGAACTTCAATGCCAGAGTTCGTAGTGAGCCTCATCGCCAACGTCTGGCAGGATTCATCTACAATCGCTCTGGGTAATATTATTGGGAGCAACGTCACCAATATTGGCCTGATACTCGGTCTGAGTGGTTTGATCTTTCCCATTACCATGCAATTCAGCCAGATCTACAAAGGACTTATCTTTCTATTTTTAGTGAGTCTCCTGCTCTACGTTTTATCCCTGGACGGTGCCATCACCAGGGGTGACGGACTGATCATGATTGTACTGCTGATTGCCTACATTTTATATCTGTATAGTCATCCTCAGGATGCTCCCACGGAAGAGTTAGATACTGATCTGAACTCAAGCATGAAAAATGTGGCTCTCGTAGTGGGAGGTAGTCTGGCTCTGTCGGTTGGTGCCTGGTTATTTGTGGAAAGTGCCGTTTGGATCGCCGATGAGTTTAACATCCCGAAAATGGTTATTGGCCTGACAATTGTCGCCGTGGGGACCAGTTTACCTGAGCTGGCGACTTCCCTGGTAGCGGCCCTGCGGAAACATGGTGAGATCTCAGTTGGCAACATCATTGGCAGCAATATTTTTAATATCCTGTTCATCATGGGTGGGGTTGGAATGATCAAGCCGCTGGTTGTGCTTGAATCCAGGGTGATCGATGGACAGACCTTCCAAATATTTCCCCATGCTCAATACATCATCATGATGCTGTTTGGTCTGGTATTGCTACCCCTCGGGCTACGTCACCGGATCGGTCGCTTTACCGGTACTATTCTTTTGACAGGCTATATCGGCTTCTATATCTATCTCTTTTATGGTCGTGCCGGATAGGAAATAGCCCCATGGTTGAGAGCCAGAATATTCAGAAGATAGAGCCCTACCAACGTTTGGCTGCCTATTATGATCAACTCATGGATTACATTGATTACGATATTTGGGTAGCTGATATTGAGTTGCTGGTCAAGCCCTTTTCACCTGGATCGAACTGGCTTGATATATCCTGTGGTACAGGTTCCATGGCGATCAGATTAGCCAGGAATGGTCGCAAAATGACAGCTGTTGATCTGAGTCAACCCATGATAAAACTATCCATGGAGAAAGCAAAAAAGGCTGATGTACAGATCGATTTTCAAGTGGGTGATATGGTCAGTTATTCAGCTGACCAGTTATACGATGTGATCATCAATCTGCATGATGGCTTGAATTATCTCCTGAATGTGACTGATATTCAGTCGTTTATGGATCATACCTATAACTTGTTATCGCCTGGTGGAATCCTCTTATTTGATGTCGTCACACCTTTACTCTGTCAGACTCATTTTCGGGGTTACCGCGAGATATTCAATGATGAGCAGGGTGGCTATGAACGTTATACCAGTTACGATCCCGCATCCCGACTGGCCCGGTCAGTTTTCACCCTTAACACCCATGATGCAGATACCGTGGAAGTTGAAACCCATATTCAAAAGGCCTATGAGCAGGCTGATATAGAATCCTTTTGCCAGGACTCAAAATATGAGTGGTGGCAGATCATCGATGATGAAACCTTGAAAACAGGATGTCCTGAGTCAGAGCGTTACCTGGTTATGTTGAGGAAAATAGTATGATTCGGTTTGAAAAGGTTCAGCTCCGTTTCGATACAGGCATCTCGCTGCGTAATTTGAATTTCAAGATCAATAAAGATGAATTTGTTTACCTACATGGTCCCTCTGGCAGTGGGAAGACCTCGATTTTGAAAATGATCTACATGGAACTGTTCCCAAACGAGGGGCTGGTGGAGGTTTTGGACCAAGCTTCGAGTTTGGCAAAACGACGTGAGATCGCCAGGGTCAGGCAACAGGTAGGCATGGTATTTCAGGATTTTAAACTGCTGCCTGATCGGGATATCTATAGTAATATTGCTCTGCCGCTTGAGATCCAGGGGCTAAGATCAGATGCAGTGCATCAGCGAGTAATCGCGCTGGCAGATGATATGGGACTACGCTCCCGGTTAGCGCATTATCCCCAGGAATTATCGGGTGGGGAGCAGCAGCGGGTGACCATGGCCAGAGCAACCATAAATGCTCCGGCTATACTTTTGGCGGATGAACCAACCGCCCATCTGGATGAAAAGTCTGCTTCAGAGGTGATCCAATGGATCTGGAAAGTCCATAATTTAGGCACCTGTGTCATTTTTGCCACCCACAAGGAACATATCCTCAAACAGGAGCCGGCCAGAACCTTATCCATCCTGGCGGGCGAGATCATCGAGGATTACCAGCGATGAAACTAGCCTATATCATCCGTGAGGGAATTATTGGGATCCGCCGTGCCATCTTCCCCTTTATGAATTCTGTTTTTTCGGTGACCATCGCCTTGGTGCTGGTTGGTGTTGGCGTTCTGGCAGTCGATAACGGACTCCAATATCTCGGTGATCTACAGGCTGATTATGATCTTGAAATATTTATTGAGAGCGATGCAGGTGAGAGTCAGAAGCGTGAACTGGCCAAGGACATCACTGAATATCCTGGTATTATTCGTATGGAATATCTCTCAAAGGAAGATGCTGCCGCACTCTACAATGCTGAA
>JAJRSW010000122.1 GCA_024278595.1 Fidelibacterota bacterium
GATTTCGCTTGCTCGAAATGCCACTCTGCCATAACTTTTGGTAGCCATCCTGTTTTGACAGGAGTAAAAGGGGTGAGGATGAATATTTCAACCAGAAACATTGACTCTCCATACAAAAATGAGCCGGCCTACCGGGTAACCAGTATTGTATTTCCCCTGCTTATTGCTAGCCTGGTGTTGCTCTTTATCTGGTTTAGCCGCAGTGAGATCAGGCTGAAAGAGCCCCGAACGATTACGCTATACTGTTTTAGTGCCATGGAAACAGTTATGGAGCAGGGCTTGTTACCAGCCTTTCAGGATGAGTGGTTCAAGCAAACCCAGGAACGGGTTGAATTCATTACGACCTTTGCCGGATCAGGCGTTATCACTCGCCAGATTATCACCAAATTTCCCGCCGAGCTTGCTATTCTTTCCTCTGAGCTGGATGCCCGGCGCCTGGTAAGCAGCGGGGCAATCACCGCCGCAGCCTGGCAGCAGCTTCGTAAACAAGAAAGCTTTTGTCGGTCGCCTATTGTTTTGTTTGTCAGGGATAGCATTGATTTACCCCTGCAAGGTTTTGATGATTTGGACTATCAAAATATGGACGTGATCATTCCTGATCCGCTTACATCAGGCGAAGGACAAATGGCTGCCCTGGCTCTGTACGGTTCGCGGTTGCGGCAAGGGGCAAGCCGTGAACAAGCCATCGGTTTTGTTAAGCACGCCTTCGCCAATTCTGGGAATCACCCCTCAACATCCCAGGCGGCCATGGAACAGTTTCACGCTGGATTTGGAGACATACTGTTTAATTATGAGGCAGCTATGAGCTATCACCCGGGCACTTCAGGTATAAAAGTCATATACCCCCTAAGAACGATCATGACCGAACCCGTGGCGGTGGCCATTAAAAACAACATTATTCCCGACCAGACAGAGCTTCTGGATGCTTTCCTGCTCTTTCTGTGGAGCGATACCGCTCAAAAGATCTTATCTGAATACGGATTCCAAACCATCAATACCACGACCCAGGCTGGCTTTGTCCCAACCCCTAAAAACGATATTTTTACTCTGGATAGTTTGGGTAGCGCCAATGACCTGAATCGCTTCGTCATCGATCCCCTGGTAGCCCAAAAGTAAGCAGAGTATACAGCACCAAAACAGAGCGGAAAACATGACCACCCGACCATTCTGGCAAAAGTTGGGTTAATCAGGGTCCTGGCGGCTGTTCTTGCGTTGGTCTGTGGGGCTTTTGGTTCTTGGCCACCAGCATTTGATTTAGCTTGTTCAAATTGATCACGTACCATAACTTTTAGAATATATTTTTTGTCATCAGTACCATGGGAGTGTTTATGAGTGTAGCCATATTGGGGATCTTTGGATTGATGATCCTGCTTCTGGTACTCCTGATGCTGGAAATTCTTCCCGTTGATGTCCTGGGCATTGGATTACTGTTGGTGCTTTGGCTGTCTGGATATGTGGATGGAGAACAGGCGGTATCAGGCTTTAGCAACAAGGCCGTTCTAACAGTAGCGGTGATGTTTATCTTGAGCCACGCCCTGGTGAAAACCGGGGTGCTGGGAAAGTTGGCCGGACAATTTGTCGATCTGGAACGCAAGAAAAAATGGCTGGGATCGGGTCTGTTCTTTCTGACCATTAGCCTCTTCTCCGGTTTTATCAACAATGTGGCTGCCGTAGCGATCTTTATTCCCGTAGCCATGCACATGGCTTCACAATCCAGGATCTCACCCTCAAAACTACTTATTCCGCTATCTTATGCGGCCATCTTTGGGGGAACAATTACGCTGATCGGTACATCGACCAACCTCCTGGTTAGTTCGATAAGTGAGTCCCATGGTCTGAAGGCTTTTGGCATGTTTGAGTTTCTACCCCTGGGACTGGTCTTTCTCGTCGTTGGAATACTGTATAACCTCTTTGTTTTACCACGCCTACTGCCATCCAGAGCGCCCATCAACACCCTGGTTGGTAAATATCATATGGCACCCTATCTAACGGAGTTTAGGGTTGATGATGACTCACCACTGATCGGCTCAAGCTGTCGCGCAAAACAATTGAATGAACGTTACGAGATCACTGTACTGGCGGTTATTCGTGACGGCCAACGGATCACGACTGATATTGGGAACCTGTTGCTCAAGGCTGGTGATATACTGTTGACCAGAGGAGCGCTTGATAATTTTTTGAAATTCCACCAACAGGAAAAGGTCCTGGCGCTTTCTGATGTCAAACTAAGCGAAAAAGAATTACAGGCCGGCGATAATGTTCTGGTAGAAGGTTTGATTGGACCGGATTCAACCCTTTCAGGTAAAACCTTGAGAGACCTGAATTTTCGCAGGCAGTATCAGGCCTTTGTTTTGGCCATTGGCCGCCGGGGGATCACCATTAAAAAGAAGATCGCCCATATCAAGCTCCAGTTTGCCGACACCTTGCTGATGCTCATGCCTGCGGATCAGATTGCCGAGATGCGTAACGATCCGAACTTGATCATCTTACAGCATCACGAGATGAATATGCGCCGAAAAGCGATCCGCTGGTTAGCAGTGATCGTTATTCCCATCGTCATGTTATTAGCGGCTACCGGTGTTATGGAGATCCTGGCAGCCGCTTTGCTGGGCGTCTTTATTCTGCTCGTGACAAAACATATTTCTACCCGGGAAGCGTATGGGACCATTAATTGGCAGGTAATTATTTTTATTGCCGCCTTTATCCCTTTTGGTGTGGCCATGGAGACCAGTGGCGCTGCCCAGTTGATCGGAGAGAATATTTCATTACTTGCAGATCTTTTCCCCGGTTCGATGGCACCCTATGCACTCTTATCAATCCTATATCTGATCACCAGCATCTTTACGGCTGTTATCTCAAATAATGTGGCAGCCATCGTGTTGACCCCCATCGCAATTGCAGCAGCAGTTAATCTTGGTGTTGACTCGCGCCCCCTGGTTTTTACGATCTGCTATGCAGCCTCGGCCAGTTTTATGACCCCCATCGGCTACCAAACTAATCTCATGGTTTATGGACCAGGCAAATATCGGTTTATGGATTACGTCAAAGCCGGGGCGCCACTCAATTTTATCTTTTGGGTCATTGCTTCTGTCCTGACCCCCATCTTTTGGCCCTTCTAAGTAGGGACGCAATACATTAGGTCTCTCTCCTACGAGAGCTCTCAATCGTACTGGAATATACCATCCCCAGGTGCAGGTAAAGCTCATCATTGACCTGCTGACTGCTTAATACCTTGAGCTTGGGCGGGCTTGAAAGTGTTTGACCGCCCAGTAATTCCGGAGCCTGTGCCTGACCGATCAGCTTGGGCGTCACCGTAAGGAAGAGTTCCTCAAGTGCCCGAGCCTCAATAAATTGGTACAGAACGGTTCCACCACCTTCGATCAGCAATGATCTTACCCCCTGGGTCTTCACCTGTTCAAGGATGAAACTGATCTGTCCCGGACCTTCAGGCGTCAAAACAACTTTCACGTGTTCAGGAAAGCAGGCGTCGTCAACAGCTTCTTTTGAAGAGCTGAAAATGGTGAGCGGAATATTCGTGCTCTTAAATAAGGGTGTGCGGGAATCAAGAGCCAGGCTATGGCTCAGGATAAAATGACGTGGCTTTCGGGATGGGTCATGTCCCTCATGTGCTTTAGGCCAGGTTCTAAAGGTACCGGCTCCGAAGAGAACTCCATCAGCTTCATCTCGCAGCGTTTTCAAGTGGTTCATATCATAAGCTGAAGTGATCGAGACAAACTGTGTGGTTTTCGCCGGGCCGATCTTACCATCCAGCGAACTGGCCATACAGGCAAAGACTCTCATATAAAGCAATCCTCCACATATTCAAAATAAGGTAAGGTCTGGTTCTCTCAAGCTGATTCTGAAATCATTTCCAGCCAATAAAACAGTAAAATCTCCAGTAGAAATTGCCCTTCAAGCGTGGATTAAACTGATTCAAAACAAGCTCGTGATATATATATTGACGTATTGCTTGTGAGATATCAGGTAATTTCGGGTTCAGTTCCAAACAATCTATAATTGCCTTCATCTTTTACCACTTAACCTGAATAATCCATAGCCACGAAGTCACGAAGGCCCAAAGTTTAAAAAAATATATGCTTAGCAAAAATTATCCCTCACAGATGCAAATAATTATGTTTAAAATGACCTTGTTCATAACTTTAATAATCTTCGTGGCTTAGTGTATTCGTGGCAATAATTCATGAA
>JAJRSW010000123.1 GCA_024278595.1 Fidelibacterota bacterium
ATCACAGTCACCAATGTGCTGCTGGATGGAGATTCAGTCTTCTTTTACCATAGCAGCAATCTGTTACAGATCCCGCTATTGGAAAGCGCCGAGGCTGGTCAGCGTATTTCGGTTCGGATCTTTTCCGAATCCGGTCCAGCTGCGAATCATGACGACCAAGGCTTTAACTGGGACTATGAAAATGGTCAGCGAGCTATCTGGACCAACTCTCAGCCTTATGATGCCAGGGATTGGTGGCCCTCGGTGGATTATCCCCGGGACAAGGCCGATTCAGTGGATATTGTAGTGACCATTGCTGACTACATGATTGTTGCCTCTAACGGTCGTCTGGTTTCCACAGTGGAAAATGATGACCATACCAAGACCTGGCATTGGCAGGTGGGGCATCCCATTGCCAGCTATCTGGTCTCGCTCTCAATTTATCAATTTTACGAATGGGGAGATATCTATGTCGATACAAGCAATGACACTCTGCCGATCCAGTTCTACACCTATAGCCATCCCGACACTCCCGATCCATCATACATGACCACGAATTATCGCCTGCTTCCGGAAATGATCACGCTGTATGCGGATCAGTTTGGTCCCTATCCCTTTATGGATGAGAAATATGGCCACGCTGAGTGGGGCGAAAGTTACGGTATGGAACACCAGACACTGACCTCCATGGGGAATCCCACCGAACGTCGGGTGGCTCATGAATTGGCTCACATGTGGTATGGGGATATGATCACCTGCTACAGCTATCACCATATCTGGCTCAATGAAGGTTTTGCCCGCTATGCTGAAGCGCTTTGGTGGGAACACAGTTATGGCGAGGCGGGGTACCGGGAGAAAATGGCCGCTTTTGAATATTTTGGCCCGGGCACCATTTATGTGGAAGATCCAGAGACAGAATCTATCTTTGGCTTAAGTTTATCATATAATAAACCAGCCTGGGTGCTGCACATGCTGCGCCACATGGTGGGGGATGAGGTCTTTTTTGATATTTTGCAGACCTATGCTGCTGACCCGGAGTTTAAATACAAGACCGCCACCACGGAGCAATTTCAGCTGGTCTGCGAGGAAGTGAGTGGACTTGACCTCGACAACTATTTTCAGCAGTGGATTTATGGTTCCGGCTATCCCAACTATCGGGCTTATCGCGCGCAAACAGGGACCGACCTGCTGGTTCAGATAATCCAATCAGGGATTACCTTTGATATGCCGGTTGATGTTCGGATCACCACCACCGGTTCGGTGATTGATACCGTTTTGAGCATAAACGAACAATTCATGACCTTTAACTTTGAGATCCCAGCTGGAGAAATTGTTACAGATCTGGTTTTGGATCCCAATGACTGGATTCTGAATACTGCCGATTATGTGGTTGGTCTGGTGGAAGATGAGGCAACGGGTCCTGATAGATTTCAACTGGGGCAGAACTATCCCAACCCCTTTAATCCGGGGACCACAATTCCCTATTATCTGGACGAAGATGGTCCGGTACGGATAACCATCATCGATGCCAAAGGGAAACAGGTCGTTGAGCTGATTGACGACAGACAGTCTCTCGGTCCGCATGCAATTACCTGGGATAGTGCTGATCAATTCGGAAAACCAGTAGCGGCTGGCGTTTACTTTTGCCAGCTCCAGTTCGGTGCTCGCTCAGCTATTCAAAAAATGGTCTTGCTGAAATAGGAGTCTGACAGTCGATGTTTGCTCTAGATCCAATTGCCACCGTCTCCAATGATCGTCATGACCTGCGCGATGACGACTGGGGAGCTGTTGTTTCCCGGATCACCTTAAATGAAGATCTTTCTGAAGAACTGTTTAAGGGCATCGATGAATTTTCACATGTGGAGGTCATTTTTGTTTTTCATCGAAAACTCTCCGACAAGCCAGTTTCCGCCACAAGACATCCGCGCAATAATCAGGAGTGGCCGCGTATCGGACTGTTGGCCCAGAGATCTGCTCATCATCCCAACCCCCTAGGATTGTGTACCGCAAAGATCAAAGGTCTCCAGGGCCGGACTCTGATCGTTCAAGGCTTGGATGCTGTTGATGGCACACCAGTTTTGGATATCAAGCCGGTTTTTCAAGAATTTCTTCCCAAGAGCTCGAGACAACCCAATTGGGTATCTGAGCTCTTGAAAAATTATTGGTAATTATCAGGAGCTGATTCAAGTCGTCCTTCTGTAAAGGTGTAGTTACAGACCGACCCCGAGGATAAACCGGATCCTGCGGTCAACTGAACTTCCTGATGTTCCAGGTGTGAGCAGACCGATGGCGAACCAAAGATGATCTTGCCCGTGGGAGAGGGTCGGACCCCAGTAAAATTCCTCGGTGCTGCCTTTGGTTTCCAAGCCCAGTGAGAGTAAAGGATGCAGACGGAAACTTAGACCAGCAGTATACTCAAAATTAAATTCGGTTTCAGCTGCTGCAAATTCCAATTCCAGGATTGGATTTAGAGCGATATTGAATCGGTCAAAATCCCGCGCCAGGATCAGTTTTGTTTCTAAAACGCTACGCTCAAAAGCCGCGTTGTCCTTATATTCCAGATAGAGGAGCGGGTCCATTGGCCATTGCCCCTTTTCACCCAAACGATACCGCATTCTGATCTTGAATCCATCATACTCAAGGGGAGCTCTTGAGGTTTGATTGAATATTTGATAGATCCCCACATCAAAGCGGTCATTCATCCCGATCTCGTATTCATATTGTAAACTGGTGGTAGCGAGTCGACCCCCATCAGTATCGATATGTGAAAATCCAGTATAGCTCTCCAGTTCAGCATCACCACTAGGGAGTGTTTGATACTCATAGGTCCAGACGTAACGCCGACCATCACCATTAAGCTGGATAGCCAGGCAGGTGATAATGAGAAGTGAGAGTAATTTCAGCGTCATTAAGAATTTCCTTTCCAATAATTGTGGTTAACAGGCAAACGGTCTAGTGCGAACAGGTCTCAATTGCAAAACAATAGGCACAAAGATAAAAAATAATTATTCTCAAAATGTAGGAATCACTGTTCCGGTGAAAGATCGAAAGGGTGGAAGATTCTGATTATACCGTGTTCAGTTCCAAACAATCCATAATCGTCATCTTTTCCCGTTTCTCTTCATCCCGACTTGTGCCCAGACAGGTTGTATTGGAGACCTGTCGGGACTCGACAAACGAAAAAATATATCGCGCTCTCTGAACTGAACTCGACATAAATTGGTATTATTAATCCGGCGGATAATAAGTGTGTCTCCTTGAGCTCGTCGAAGACCACCGGAATAAGATTCTTCGGTTGCTTTGCTCATTCAGGATGATGATTATTAGAAATTGCTGAATCTAGAGTTCCTGAGTGGAATCCTAAAGGGGTGAACCGCGAGATCTCGAATTAGTGGTTTCAGAAATGATCTATAGAATGGAACAGAGTTTCTCAACCTGAGCCTGCTGGCCAAATATTAGCAGTTGGTCTGACGACAGCAGCTTGTCATTCACATCAGGGATGAGATCTTTTTCTTTACCACCCAATGAACGTCGAATAAGCAATATATCCACACCATAGGATTGTCGGACGTTGAGCGAACGCAGAGATTGATTTACAAAAATTGAAGGAGCATTGATCCGCGCTAAAAAGAAACCGGGGAGAACTTCCGATTTTTCATGATACTGTTTTTGAATAAATTTCATTGAGTGAGCCACAGCTTTTGCTGACTCAGCATGGATCAATAATTCCTGGTACTGATGCACTATGGCCGAGCGCTCCACTTCACCATTCAATATCAATTCATCATCAACTACAGGCAATGCTTCCAAGTCCATTTCGATCATTTTCCGCAGAACTTCATGAACCGGTGTATCATCAGAAATGATCTCAAACTGGCGGTTCATCATATCCTTAACCGTGGCATCGGCAGGGATCTCCTCGTGGTGGTTCAAATAACGGCGCATGGCCGAATGAGTAATAATACCGCTTAAACGATGGTTCTCATCCTTCACATAAAAATTTGAGGCAGAGCTAACCGAGATCTTTTCCAGAAGTCCCTGGAGGGTCATGGATTCTGGAACCGTATCGATGATCTTTTTCTTAAGGGTCTTGACACTGATCTTATCCAGGACATTTATATCTTTACCACCAAAAATATCTATACCACGGCGAATGAGTTTTAAGGTATAGATGTTGGACCCATTCAGGAGTCGTGATGAAATGATCATGGCGATAATACTGGTGATCATCAAGGGTAGGATGACTGAGTATTCAGTGGTCATTTCAAAGATGATGAGTACTGCCGTTACCGGAGCATGCGTGGTGGCCGCCACCATGGCCGCCATCCCGACCAGGGCGTAGGCGCCACTCGTGGCCGTAATCTCAGGGAATAAGCCATGAATGATGATTCCAAAAGCACCGCCCAACATGGATCCAATAAAAAGCGCTGGAGCAAAAACACCACCGGAGGCACCAAAACCCATGGAGAGACTGGTGGCAAAAATTTTAGCTAAAACCAGTCCCGCAATAATCACAAGACTAAACTGGCCACTTAAAACCAAATCCATACTTTGATACCCAACACCCAGAACCTGAGGTAGAAATATGGCAACAACTCCGAGGAGAGCACCCCCCAGCAGGCCTTTAATCGTGATCGGTGCTTTCCAGGCATCAAACAAATCTTCAGCTTTATACAGTGATCTGACAAAGAACCAACCAACAACACCAGTGGCAACGCCCAAAATAATATAGAAAATTATTTCTACAGGTGAGTGGAGGGTATAGGTCGGCGGAATGAAGGCAGGAAAATCACCAAACATGGCTCGACTGATGACAGTTCCAAAAACGGATGCAATAATGATGGGGCCAATGGCTGACGCACTAAAATCGCCCAGGATTATCTCAGAGGCAAAAATAGCACCGGCGATGGGAGCATTAAAAGTAGCTGCAATACCAGCCGCAGCTCCGCAGCCGATAAATGTTTTCATGCGGCGAATGGAAACCTGAAAAAGTTGACCGATAGTAGATCCGAAAGCTGAGCCGATCTGGACAATGGGACCTTCTCGCCCCACTGAAGCACCCGTGGCAATAGACATGGCCGAGGCCAAGGCTTTGATTACCACCACGCGCATGCGGATAAATCCGTTCTGGGTCGCAACGGCATTCATGACCTCTGGAACTCCATGTCCCTTAGCTTCCGGGGCGAATCGTTGAACACCCCAGGCCACAGCGGCACCACCCAGTGCAGGAATACCAATTTTTAGGTATATCGGAGCAGCCATGACGACATCAACAAGGGCGCCAGTTCCCCAAAAACCGTGACGAAACACACTAATAAGACTACGAAACCCGCCAGCAATTACCCCGGCAAAAACCCCAATCAACATCGCCATGATCATCACAAATAGCTGGTCAAAGGACTTGATTTTAAATAGTATATTTTGGAGCCAGACATACCGGGCTCGGCGTTGATTTAGTTGTCGACGTAACTTTTTGATCTGGGCTTTATTGGGAGCAGTGTTCATAGAACTTTGAATTTCCTTTCTGAAAACTCAAATGGAGCAATACCAGTAAATAATCTCTGTTAATTAAGCCGGAAAGATCTGTTATGCAAGGTTGGACTGGTATTGTGAATAGCTGTTTTCAACAAATTCACCAAAAAAGGCGAGCCAAGATTTATGGACCTGATAATTAATTTTGTTTCTAATTGCTAACGGCGTTGAATATTATGAGCATAGCTATACTTCGATGAACTCAGCACGAGCGGCTATACTCAAAATATCCGCCTGGTAATCAATCAAAAACTCCTGCGCCTTTTGACGTACTACGGGGTTGACTGGACACTAGTAGGCATTATTATTACCGGAGAGACGTAGCACGCTACGTTTCTACCTATTTCAACTCTTTACTGAAGGATTGTTAATGACGAATCCTCAACCCTATACGAATAAACCGCGGGCCATTATTCATCTGGATCTAGATGCCTTCTTCTGTTCCGTTGAAGTACTGCGTGATCCATCGCTTAAAGGCAAGCCCCTCGTTGTGGGGGGGCGCAGTGAGAACCGGGGCGTTGTGGCAGCCGCCTCTTATCCAGCGCGAAAATTTGGAATTCACTCGGCCATGCCCATGATCGAGGCTTCCCGCCGCTGTAAGGATCTGATCGTCATCTCTTCTCAACACAGCCTGTATCGTATGTACTCCAAGGTGATCATGGGTATCCTGAGAGCAGAATCACCCATCATTCAGCAGGTCAGTATAGATGAAGCTTATCTGGATCTTAGTGATGAGGTTGATCAGTGGATCGAGGCCAGTGAAGTGGCCCGTAGAATTCAACTGAGAATTTCCAGAGATATTGGTTTGTCTGCTTCTGTAGGTATAGCCACCAATAAAATGATTGCCAAGATCGCATCTGATTTTAAAAAGCCCAACGGACTCACCGTGGTATTTCCCGGGACCGAGATCGACTTTCTGGCACCTCTACCCGTCAAGGAAATTCCGGGTATTGGACCCAAAACCAATGAACGCCTGGCGAAATATGGGATTTACACCGTTGCTGACATGGCCATTATTCCCGAAGAGAAATTGATCAAGCGCTTTGGTAAACTGGGAAAAGCCATGGTCAAATGGTGCCGGGGCATCGATGATCGTCCCGTGCATGAAGATCATGAGACCAAATCCATCAGCACAGAGCGAACCTTCTCAAAAAATATTGCCGATCAGGTAGAGCTGTTGGAGATCGTGGAAAAGCTCAGTTTTAAGGTGGCTGAACAATTGCGCAAGAAAAAACTCATGGCTGCCACCATCACCATTAAGATGCGCTATGGCGATTTTACCACCTTCACCCGCCAACACACCGTTTCAGAACCCCTGGACGATGGTCTGGAAATCTACCGCATCGCCTGTAAATTACTGGTTAAAAATTGGATTCCCGGCGAGCCCATCAGATTGCTGGGTGTGGGCGGATCTCATTTTTCAGAACCCCACGGACAGCTGTCATTGGGATTTGATATTTAGACACAGGCGGACTGTTAAAAGCGAGGATGGAATACCGCGCCAGAATCTAGAAAAACCTGGTACTGTGAAACGCAGGCCTGGCACACCAATTATTAAACTTCAGTATACCGGAAACACTGTTACAGATGGTCATTGACCATGCCAACAGCCTGCATGTGAGCATACATGACGGTGGTCCCCATAAACTTAAAACCGCGTTTTTTAAAATCCCTGGCGAGCTCATCTGAGAGCGGGCTGCTGACCTGGACCTCAGTCAAGGTCCTACACTTATTTGTAATTGGTTGCCCTTGGGTATAATTCCAGAAATAGGTACAAAAGCTACCAAATTCATCAATAATCTCCAGGTAACGCTGGGCATTGTTGATGGCCGCTTGGATCTTGAGCCGATTGCGCACAATACCCTTATCCTGAAGTAACACCTGGATCTTATCCTCCCCGAACAAGGCTACTTTGTTAAAATCAAATTCAGCAAAAGCTTTACGAAAATTCTCACGCTTATTCAGGACGATCTCCCAGCTTAGCCCGGCCTGGAAAGACTCCAGCACCAGGAATTCAAACATTTTGGTATCATCATGAACGGGGACCCCCCATTCCTCATCATGATACTTTAGATAGGTCGGCTTGTTAAGCGGAACCCATTCGCAACGCAATTTGTTAGCTATATTGCTGGTCTCCAGATTCAGGTTTATTTCAGATCCATTTCAGCGAGAATCTGTTCTGGTTGAACCGGTAGATGTTTGATCCGCACACCGACCGCATTATAAATTGCATTGGTCACAGCCGGGGCTGGAGCATTGATGGGAATCTCGGCCACTGCCTTTGCGCCATAGGGACCTGTTGGTTCATGGGAATCCACAAAGCGGACCACCAGCTCTGGCATATCCCGGGCGGTATAGATATGATAACTGTTAAAGTCCAGGTTCAACATGCGTCCCTTATCATCAAAAGGCATAAATTCCGTAAGGGCCATACCCAGGGCTTGAGGGATTCCGCCTTCGACCTGACCTTCGGCCATTTTGGGGTTAATGATCTGGCCGGCATCCGTGATTGAAACGATCCTGACGACCCGGGTCGTTCCAGTGAGGGTATCCACTTCAACTTCAGCATATGTGGCATTGAAAGGCGGAGGTGAATCATAGCTCAGATGGGAAGCCGTTCCCATGATCTGTGCCTGTTCTTCGGTATAGAAGGATTTGATGCAAATATCTGAGAAAGAGATGGACTGTCCATTTGATCCGACCACATCCGTATCGACGATCTCAGCAGTCTCAACCTGTAATAGTTTTTTACCCTGCTCCAGGATCATGGCCTTACACGCTTCGGCAGCTTTCTTCACCGCCGAACCGGAGATATAGGTCGTGCTGGAAGCGTATGCCCCCGTATCAAAAGGGGTCATATCCGTATCAGAAGAATAGACAATGATCTTTTCAACCGGGACATTAAGAACTTCAGCAGCGATCTGGGCCAGCGCTGTATCGGAACCAGTCCCCAGATCAGTAGCACCAACTTGAAGATTGAAGCTGGCATCTTCATTCATTTTAATAAAAGCAGCCCCCATATCGACCCCGGGAATTCCGGAGCCCTGCCCGGCTACTGCCACACCAATTCCGGTCCGAAAACGGCCGGTTTGTTTGGCTGCCCTCAGGGTATCCCAGTTGCTGAGTTCCCGGCCTTCATTCAAACAAGCCGCGATCTCGGTGCTATAGAGGACCAGGGGAAAACCTTCCCGGCCCTCTCCCAGAATCTTGGCAATGGGGATATCATCCCCTACCTGAAAAACATTTTTCAAACGTAATTCGATAGGGTCAACACCAAGTTGTTCAGCTGCCTCATCCATGAGACTTTCCAGAGGAAAAAAGGCCTGGGGCGCACCATAACCTCGATAAGCACCTCCAATGGGTAAATTGGTGTAAACACCATCGCCATTGACCCGGATATTAGGAGCCTTATACATACTCAGTGCTTTTTGGGAAGTAACTGACATGACAGTAAGGGCATGAGGCCCGTAGGCACCGCAATCCTCAAGAATGTTCAGGTCAATGGCCGTAAGGAGCTGATTCGTATCAAAACCAAGCCGAAAAGTAACCCTTTCGGGGTGTCGGACACGGGCTGCAAAAAGCTCTTCTTCACGCGTGTATTCGATGCGTGCTGGTCTTCCAGTTTTCAGGGTAACTGCACCCACAAGCTCTTCATTCAAGATCTCCTGTTTCCCGCCAAAACCTCCACCGATCCGGGGTTTGATCACCCGAATACGGGAAACGGGAATATCCAGAACCTCGGCTACGATGCGCCGTACATGGTGAGGTACCTGGGTAGAGGTTCTGATCACCAGGCGATTGTTGTTGTCCAGCCAGGTGAGCGATATATGCGGTTCGATATGAGCCATCTGGACAAAGGGCGTGCTGTAGGTCCCCTCAAAAACATGGGCAGAATCTGCCAGAGCAGCCTCAACATCGCCCAGCTCAGCCTCCAGATGGGCTGCTATATTTTTGTCAATATCATGGATTCCGCTGGTCCCTGCTTTTGGATGCAGGGCAAATCCAGCCGTCATGGACTTTTGAGCATCGAAAATGCAGGGTAACTCCTCATATTCTACTATAATAAGGTCAAGTGCCTTTTCAGCGATTGCAATTGTTTCGGCCGCCACAAAAGCCACCCGGTCACCCACAAACCGAACTGTTGAATCAAGGATCCGTATGTCCCGGGGACCGGGTTCCGGGTAGCCCTGGCCAGCAGTGGTATAGTAATGGGGCTTGAAATTGTGGTGAGTAAAAACGGCTACAACACCATCCAGAGCCTCAGCTTTGCTGGTGTCCATGCTCAATATTTTTGCATGGGCCACAGGACTATGCAGAATTTTAACATGCAGCACATCTTTAAGCTTGATATCATCTGCAAAAACCGGTTTTCCTCTCACCAGGGATTGGCCGTCAACCCGTTGAATATCTTTGCCGATTACCTTCATCTTAAGGCCCCCCGATCCTGGGTAAGGACTTTCAGGGCGGCCTCAACCGGTTTCACATATCCGGTACAGCGACACAGATTACCGTTGAGCGCATCTTTGACACCAGCCTCGGTGACAACACCATCCTCACGATCCAGCGCCTCAACCGAGAGCAGCATGCCCGGGGTGCAGAAACCACATTGAGCCGCACCAGCCTGGAGAAATGATTCCTGCATTTCAGGGAGTTGTTCGTGAGTTGAAAAGCTTTCCAGGGTTTCGATCTTTTTACCCTCAACCGCATGCATCAACACCAAACAGGCGTTAACACTTCTGCTATTCACAAGAATGGTACAGGCACCGCATTCACCATGATCACAACCGTGTTTGACGCTATAGAGCTCTTCACCCCTTAAATATTCTAAAAGCGTTGAACCCGGAGCCGCGTCTGCACTGACCAGTCGACCATTTAGTTCGAATTGAATGATCATACCGTCACCACCATTTCCTTTAGGAGGTTGGAGACCAATTGGCGCTTATAGGCCGGCGAGCCGAAGTGGTCCGCCGAAAAGATGGACTCAACTTTAGCCATAAATTTTCTGATCTTTTCTTCTGCAGGTGAGGCAGGAGATTTACAATAGAGGATTCTAGAGGATTCTCCGCCAATAGCCAGCGTGATATGCTCTTTAGTTTGGTGGGCGGCTACAATTACATAAGCCGGGGCAGAGTCCAGGACAGCCACGCGTTCCAATCTGGTGTTGTTTTGAGGAATATGAATTGCAGTAATAATACCATCGCCTTCCCACTCAGCAATATGCACCAGCTCTTCAGATTCAGTGATCTGCAAATACGTTTCTGCTGCATGGAGATAAATAAGTAGATCTGAATCGGTACGAGCCCGGGCTATTTCTCCCCCCAAGGTGCGTTGATTGCGGATGTTCTTGGAAGGACATGCCGCAGAAATTGCACTCGCTAGACCAGAATCAGCATAGACCAGAAGGTCTTGCAGAGTACAGGCTGCGCCAATCTGTAATTTATCAGATTGCTGATTGATATCATTTTCAACCAGATGATTTATATCTACCAGGGTGTTTAATTTTTGATTTTTTTCAGAAACCAGATAAGTACCACCGGTGAAAAAAGCCGAACCCGTTTTCTTTTGTAGGATCAGAGCTTCATTCAAGTTGTCTGGTTTGATAATTTGTTTGATAGAAGACCACATATTTATTCCAATCATGATGCTTTAATAATTTGACACGAATTACTCGAATTTTTCACAAATGTACACGAAGCCGGGTCTAAAGGCGTACGGGATATGGGTGATAAATGGTTTGAGTTCATGAGTAGTGATGGTTATTTATAAGTAATTCTAATATGATTAATATGAAAGCTTCACAGTGAAACCTGATCTTATATCTCATTCTTTTCTGCAAAAGAGTAATATCCCCGCACATTAAATATGATATGGTCTAATAAATTCAGCCCTAATATTTTAGCTGCTTCTTTCAACTGACCGGTAATCTGAATATCCTCTTTACTTGGTTTTAAATCACCATCAGGATGATTGTGTGCTATTATGACTGCAGATGCTCTTTCGGAGATAACATCAGCGAACACCTCTCGCGGATGGACATGACTTTTGTTTACGAGTCCAATACTGACGACCCGAACACTCATTACCTCACTGGCACCATTAACAGAAATACATAGAAAATGTTCTTGTTTCCTATCTGCATAATGTTGGATCAGAGGCAATACATCTGCCGGGAATTTAATTTTTAGCCCCTCAGGTTTAATCCTTCTTCTAACAAACTCAAAAGCTGCTGAAATAGAGGCTGCTTTTGCAGTACCAATTCCGAGAACGTTAGTAAGGTCATCAACTGAAAAGGACAACCCTTTCTCATCAACAATCTTTACAATCTTTTTTGATAGTGAAAGGACATCATTATTCTGAGATCCCCTGCCGAGAATTATTGCCAGGAGTTCATAGTCTGCTAGACCTTTTGCCCCTTTTTGCAGGAGCTTCTCTCGCGGACGTTCACTGGGCGGTAAGTCTTTAACTTTTATCAATTAAGTTTCTGCGATTCTGTTTTTACATCAGTAATTTCATACTGATAGGTGTTATTGAGCTTAAGCTTTTTGTCATTAAAAATGACATAGTTGTTTCCGTCAGCAAGTGAGCTTTTATAGATAATTCCGTGAAAACCTATTTTTTTGAGTAGTTCACAGAGGTATTGACTGGGAAGATACTCCAGCGTTGCTTCTCTGGGGATGATTGGTTTTGATAATTCATTTCCAAGAAGAGTGAGAAAGGGCATGTTTTTATAGATAAGTTCTAATTCATCTTCTTCATTTAGTTCGAAGGGGCTGATAGTACTTATGGGGTCTCGCAAATCAGCTAGTTCAAGATCACTTTCCATTTCATATTCAGCAATTGTTAGTGTCTCTCCTTTATTCCCACGAACTTCAGAGATTGCTGTATCAATCAAGGACGCCAAATATAAATATGGAATCCCCACCGGATTTGCTCGTCCACTTGATGCTGATTTTTTGGGTGGTTTCCCCATTTCCGCAATAGGATGAGGTTTATCACTGGTGTTGATTCGCGCTCTGTAAAATTTTTGGATACTTTTTTTGAGATAAATTCCGATGTAGGTAGCGAATGGTTCGAGATGATTTTTATCAAGAGCATTCTCGGGGAAAAAGCGATTGTTGTGTTTTAGTTCTTCCCTGAATCTTTCCCACTGGTCAATATTTTTTTGTTCCTTTGCAAATTTTGCCACATACTTGGATTTAAATAGATTTTTATTGTCAGAGATTGCCCTTAATAATCTTTGCTGCACTGTATTTGAATCGATCTTAAAGATTTTCCAATCTTCTTGGATAAGGTAGTTCAGGGGAGTTCCAGCTCTATTCTTTTCATACAGCTCAAAAAGGGGTTGAAATCGATCAAAGAGTATTACCGGCTTAATTAGAGTTACATTGTTTGTCTTACAAAAGGAACATTTACCGTTTGTATTACTAATGGCATCAATGTGTTCTTGCAGAAATTTATCTGAGAAACAATTGGGACAACATTGCATATTAAGGATTTCTACTTAAAAAATCTGCAATCAGCTCGATGTGGTGTTGCATGGAGAGTTTCTTAACATATCCGAGGCCTGGATAATGTTGTTTTTTATACAATTCTTGATACTCATCAACGGCCGAAGACTTATATATATGAGAGTTGGGTTCATTAATTGCACGAATCAATTTTTTAAGTGCTTCTAAAAATTTTCCACCAGGATCAGTTGGAGAATCTGTCTGGTCTGATAAGAAATGGTGAATGAACATATCATCATCTGCATCACAATAGGTCAGGTGTATCGCTACTGCGTAAGCCGGCCCACCTGTTTCTGTGTATTCATCGCCTACTATCAAGTAATCCCCAAAGCCATCCATTCCTTCGTCTGGAAAAGTTATATGCAGGTCTGAAAAATGTTCGCTGGGTGGGTAAAGTGAATTTTTCTTTTGTGGCTTAAAACCATTTCTGATTAAAATTCGATCAATGCCATCCTTTTTAAAATGACGTTGGTACAGCTTACCTGCAGAGCCATCAATAAAGATATGTTTACCAATAGGATTAAGTGTATCTAAAGCAGTGATTACCTTTTTCCCATCAGTAAAACCATGATGAATGATAGCAATATCTCGGTTCTTATGTTTTTTAAGAACCTTAACCATTACCTCAATGTTTGACTGGGCATGAAGCATGTATCCAATAGTAAAATCTGGACTATCTTTAAACTCACTATCGATAAGCTCTTTTAAAATGGATTCACTTTTTACCGGGCTTTGACCTGCTAATGGATTGACAATCAGGGTGAAGTGGGCATTTGCTTTGTTTAAAGCATTCATCGTACGTATTAATGCGGTGAAGTTGTTTTTTACAGGTTCAATAATTGGATGAATATTGTTTTCAGCCAAAAATTGAGCATTATCTCTCATTACAATGAGTTCAAACTGCTTTCCTCGTATGTATGGGTAATACATAATTCCTGACTCCTATACGAAATTCGGGCTAAGGGTTGTACCAGTAGTCTTTGTAAGCTGATGCATTAATGCTTGTAATTTTGATTTATCATTGCCGATACTTAGTACATAGGCAGACAATGACTTCGGTGTGGTAGAAAGAACATCACCTAATATCTTGGCCTTATTCCTTGTTCTAAGCATGCTCATGGTCAAGTCGTGGGCACTTTCAGCAGGTATTTTACAGAAGATTTTTTTACACTCACGATGCATGAGTGTATTCGGGAGATCTGGTACTGCTCCTGTATATGCTTTGATAACGCGTAAATATTCGTCTTTCCTCATGGAATTAAATAGAGTGCTTTGGTTAGTGTTTTTTCGGTTTGATTTTGATTCCCGGATGGTTGATATAGTGTTTCTATCAGTTAAGACCTGAATACCCACAGTCTGAGGTAGTATAGAACCAAGCCTGGACAATTGCGAGTTTGAAGTAATAACGTTAATATGGTCAAACACTTCCAGGTAGGTCTGTATTTGGTTTTGAAGACGGGCAAAGGTATCGTATGCTGATTTTATTTCATAAACCGTTGAGGTTCCATTAATAATAACAGCGTCAGCTTTGCATTTTCCAACGCGTAATTCAGTCAACATACTTGAAGTATTTAAAGAATACTTACCAAGCAGGACTTTATTGGCGATAGTGTTTTTATAAAGATACTCGTTTCGGTAATTTTTAAAGAGAAGGTGATAAACCCGATCAAAAAAATGGGATAAGGGCGTAGTTGGGTCAAGATCCTCCAGCAGACCACTATTTAGAGAAACCTCTGCCAGATATTTAGAGTGGCCTTTTGAAATAAGCTGATCCATAACTAGGGGTGTAAATATTTTCCCAATAGCAGGATAAAATGTTCGATCGATTGTTTTGGCTAGGTTCATTATTACTCTAAAAGTTACTGTCGTGAATGTTGGATTGTAATATAACCCTGGGTTTAGCAAACAAACCCGTTATCCATTATTTTTTCTTACTGGGGGCTCTTTTCCTGGTTTTTTTCAACGCTGCTTCCATTTTGGTCTTCTCTTCCATAATCCGTTCCAACAGTTTCTCGGAAGGTTCATCATTGGGATCTTGGGGAACCAACTCTCCGCGAAAGGCTTTGGCCAGAACAGATTGGGAGAGCTTATCCACTTGGGCTTTAGCGTGCTGGTAGTGAGCCTCCAGTTTATCGGCTAGGGAAAATAGTTTGTTTACTTGTATAGCTATTTCTTTTTGTTCTTCGAGCGGAGGTACGGGAACAACGATCGTTGCTAGCTGTTCCAAATTTAAAGTTGGTCGAGCGACTTCTCTTGCTTCACCAAATAGCCAAGCGTTTGCTATTGAAGTAGAAAGCCAGAGCAAGATATATGATGAATTAAACTCTCTAATTGGTATCTTTGCTACTGCTCTTGCAATATTGTATCCTTCACATGACTTAGGAGCAATTGTGGTAGTTCCAACACCCGCTCCAACTACAGTCATGAGAATTTCACCTCCTTTAATTCTTGAACGTTTATATTTCTCATCTACCTCTTTTGATATAGTTCGAAGACTATTCATTTTTAATTCAATGTTTTTTAAATCACCTGCGCGAATTAAGAAATTTCCTGTTCTATCTTCCAATCCTGGTTGAACCACACCATAACAAAAAGTTTCATTTTTGTCCATAAGAAAAGCCAGGTCTGACCATCGCCAAGATTCTGGTAACTTAAAAAGATCAAAATCTTCTCTAACTAGTGGTTCATTATTCTTAATAGTGGTTACATTATTTTTATGCTTAGAGGTTTTACGAATTTTAAGATACTGTAGTTCTCTCTGTTCGAGAATTCTTTTAAATAAATTTTCAACACACTCGGTATCCGGATGCTCGTCTCGCCACTTTTCAGTAAGTTTACCGGTAACGGCTGCAGTGAGTACTGATTGGCGGAAGCGTTTCAGAATAGTTGGTATCTGATCCAATCGGGTTTTTACGACTTCAATTCTGGGGATAATGACATCCAGCTTGGCGACAATCCGTTTTTGTTCGTTGAGGGGAGCTAATGGAAGTTGCAGATTCCAAAAACAGCTGGATTTACATGGGGAGTACCTGTCCCTTTTGGCTTTGAATTGATATAGGAGTAGTGTCTGTTGATAAAACTGTGTATATATTTTGGATCACAACCAACAGGTTTCAAAACCATAAGTGTTGAACCTGCTGCGCCTTTCATACCTATGCCAGTTAAACCAAATCGGGCACCATCCCAAACGACAAGAATATCTTCAATGTCAATCAGTCGTGATGATTGAATATCCGCATACTCATCAATAACACCTTTTTCAAAAGCCTTTATATTTATATAAGGCACCATACCTTTTGAAGGAATGCGCGACAATTCTTTGGGTTTTTTACCTTTACCAAATATTACAACTCTTGATAGGTTTTCTTCAACCCAGGTTTCTGGAAGTGCCTCACTCATTCAACGTCCTCAGCTTCGATCTCGTCCAGTATCAACTGTAGTTCATCCACACAGGCATTAAGCTCGGTAATGGCATCAGCCACCAAAAGCTGGGGTTCTGGTAATGAATTGGGATCTTCCAGCTTTTCATCCTTTAGCCAACTGATGTCCAGATTGAAACCTCTGTCCTTTATTTGTGAGAAGGTAAACTTTCTGAAACGGCCCTCGTCTCCCTGATCTTTTCGTTTCGACCGTCCGTTGGGGTCTTTACCATAACATTTTTCAAAATCCTCAAACATGGCAGATGTAAGGGGTCGGTCTTTTTTTGTTACGCCGGGGATATTGGTCCGGCAATCATAAATCCAGGTATTTTCAGTTTTTGGTCCCTTTTGAAAATAGATAACATTGGCTTTGACACCCTGGCTATAGGGGGTAAAAGTGCCATTGGGTAAACGAAGGATTGTATGAACATTGCAATCTTCCATGAGGTATTTGATCACATCACCAGCTGCATCGGCAAAGAGGACATTATCAGGTAAAACCATGGCTGCGCGTCCGCCAGGCTCGAGAATGGTAACCACATGTTGAATAAAATTGAGCTGTTTGTTGCTGGTGCTCACCGTAAAGTCATCACGTACCGGAGCCTGGTTGGCTCCCTTGGTTCCAAAAGGCGGATTGGTGAGAATGCAGTCATAACGTTCACCCCGGTCTGGTTCATAAATACTATCACCCAGGTATATTTGGGGTTCAAGTCCATGTAAAAAGAGATTCATGAGAGCCAATCGTCTAGGACGGGGAACCAGTTCCTGGCCGTAATAGGTTTGTGTTTTTATACGCAGTACATCTTTACGCTCAAGTGCACTTTTGGTAAGCTCCATGAGCCATTCATAAGCGACCATGAGAAAACCGGCAGTACCCACAGCCGGGTCACAGATCTTGTACGCTTTACTCACTCTAGGATCGGGCTGCATCACTTTAACGATGGACTGAATAAGAGCCCGGGGTGTAAAATACTGTCCTGCGCCCTTTTTGCCTTCTGACGCAGACTTTTCCAGCAGACCTTCAAAAGCGGCTCCCTTGACATCGACCTCCATAGAGGACCAATCTTCGTCATCGATCATATTGATCACTTTTTTAAGGTTAACCGGGTTGGTAAAGCGGGGCATGGCCTGGGTGAAGATATCCCCAAGCAGACCAGACTGACGGCTTAAGGCGCGGAGTATCTGGTTAAAGGTATCCAGTAAATCTGTTCCGGATTTTTCAGTAAAAGGAGTCCAAGAGCAGTCAAGCTCAACCTGCTTTTTATTCTCGTCATACTTGACCTTGGATAAATCAATGCCCTTTTCATGGGACATTTTTAGAAACATCAGATAGGTGAGTTGTTCAATATAATCGCCATAGTCAATACCATCATGGCGCAGGGTGTGGCAAAATCCCCATAGTTTACTTACAACATCAGACACAATTTATTTCCTTTTGGCAAGTAGTTTAAGCAGCCAGAGCCTTGTTAATTTCACGTATCAACAATTCGAAATCTTCACCAAAGATTTGTTGGGCTTTTGATAAGCCACCATGTCTTTCAAACACGGGCATAAATTTAAAATCTTCGTGCGATATGGCTAGGTTTTCAATTAAGTGTTCTTTTATGTATTGAAGCCATTTGATTTGTTCTTTACTGAAGGAGTGTGTTTTAATCATGTGCTCAACCACATTTTGAACTCGCTCTTGGGCAGTAATAATAGGTTCATCAGCGTCAGAAGCATGTTTTACCATTGAAATAATATCCGCCAGTGGCTTTTTATAAACCAACTCATGGCCGCGCTGCAGGTCTTTCTCAGAGAAATCACTATTCTTGAGCTTAGCACGCAGATCATCCAGAACATCGGTGTTCCATTTTGCCGGCCTGGAAAGCAGGACTTCGATAGCTTCAATATGTGCCGGGTTTTGGTTTATAAATTCTTCAAATAGTTTCAGATAATCCTCAGGTTTTTGGTAATCACTACCAACTCGAAACATCACCTCATCTTCCACAGTGTCAATAATATCATAACCTTTAAAGAACACCTTCTTAGGCCGTGGATAATTCTCAAGTAAATCCTGGAAGGCTTTATCACGCAAAAGTTTCATGGTCCCAATGAACTTGTTTTGAATATTCCCCTTCAAATTATCGGCAAAAACTTTAATGTCACCATCAGGAATATATTGGGAAAACTTGTCTCGAGCTTCTGCTCCCATATTATTCTCAATACGACGGAGACGAATAATGAGACGGTTTATGTTGTACTCTCGATCACGGTTATCGTATATCCGTTCAATAATTTCTGGTAGAGGTATGGTCGCTTTTTGAAGATTAACATTAAAGTCAGTAGCATTTTTGAAATATTTGATAAGTCCACCATCAAAACAGTCGAAGATAGTGAACTTCTCTTTGTTAATCTCTTTGCACAAACGGGTGCCGCGTCCCAGCATCTGAACCCATAAAATCCGGGACTTTACCATGCGCATAAAAACAACCATTTCAATTGCCGGTATATCTACACCGGTACTTAGCATATCCACAGTAACAACAATTTTGGGCTCTGGTCGGTTTCGGAACTGACGAATCTTTTGCAGGGGTCGGTCAACAGTTTTGCTACCTGTAATTTTCATAACAAAGTCATCACCTTTGCCATAGATTTCTTTACAAGTACTTACTACTTCATCAGCATGGGAAACATGGGGTAGGTCATTAACTGCAAAAATGAGTGTTTTTGGAAAGCGTTTACACTGTGCTTCATGTTGATCCGTGTATTTTTTTATAGCGGTGATAATCTTCTTGGTGCTGTCTGGGGAGGTGATCTTTTGCTCTATTTCAGAGGCTCCGAACTCGCGTTCATCTTCCAGCTCATCCAACACTTCAGCCCCGGAATCCATGTCAATTTCACCAACCAATTCCCCTTCTTTCAGAAATGCCCCATCAACATGGATACCGGACTTGATTTTTATAGCATCATAATCGACGAGATAGCCATCAATAATGGCTTGTTTGGTAGAGTAGGTAAACACCTTATTTTTAAACATTGCCAAGGTGTGGGTTGCCGGGGTGGCAGTCAGGCCAATTTTTATTGCATCGAAATAATCAAGCACATATTTCCAACGACCCGTTTCGCTGGCTGAATATCCACGGTGACATTCGTCGGCAATAATGATATCAAAAGTGCTAATGGGTATATCCAGTTTATTGGCTTCCACCTCATATTCAAAATCGCTCACAGCTTCTTTGCCAAGCAAGTTGATAGACATGCGTTGGATGGTTGAAACATATATAAACGTGTGTTTTTCTTGTGGGTTCGTCAGGTATTCTTCAGGTAAAACCTGGGGGTCAAAGTTAATTTCTTCCTCCAAATCTTCCCGTTTAAATTTTTGACTATAAACCTCATAATCCTTATCAAGCTTTAAACCTTCAGGAGTCTCAAAAGCAGCAATCGATGAAACGGCCTGGGCAGCCAAGGCACGTCTATCTACGAGGAAAAGGATTCGTTTTGCATAGCCCGATTTTAGAAGTCGATATATAGAAGAAACCAGGGTAAATGTTTTGCCTGAACCAGTTGCCATTGCCAGCAACATGGTCTTTTTACCATCACATACCCCTGTTTCAATTGCTTCAACAGCATTGACCTGATAGGGGCGTAGGCGGCTTATCTCTTTAACGGGATGATCATTAAGCCATTGTTCAGCTTTCTCTACATCTCTATTAAATTTATCAAGAAGTGCCTGCGGGGAATGAAAATCTAGAATTGGATGAGAGAGATTCTCTTTTTTTCGAACATCCAAATGAAAAATAAGTTCACCATTGGTGGCATACAGGAAGGGTGCTTTATACTCACGCCATTCTCCTATTGTATCGGGAACACCTCTGGCATATCGTTTGGCCTGTTCTAGAACATTACCGGCACCGACAGCGATCTTTTTGGCCTCTATCATACCGAGCAATTTTCCTTCGATAAATAGAGCATAATCTACTGGGCCGGTTATAGTAGGATATTCTTCAACAGCATGGTGGGTTAGCTTAGAAAAATCAGCGACATTTTTATTGTGGACAATTGTCCAGTTTAAAAGTGATGACTGTAGTTTCTTATCAATTCGCTTTTTTCTGGTTACAGCTTCTGATTCACCCATTCTATTCACTTTTTATTTTGAATTGTGGTTCAAAAAATCAATCCCAGTTCGGCTTTGAGCTTGTTGTATCATTTCTACGGCTATTCGGTTCTGCTTTTCAATGAGTTTCGCTTCATCCACATGTGATTGTTCACTATTGAAAATAATTTGCCCCTGAACAATAAGATAATCCACAGATCCCCGGCGTGTAGTAAAAATCAAGCTACTAACAGGATCAGAGAGACTCCCAGCCTGTGATAAGCCGCCCATGTCAAACAGAGCGAGATCAGCTTGTTTGCCTACACTCAACTCCCCAATGTCATCTCGACCCAGGGCCGCTGCGCCACCCCGGGTGGCCATGCGAAGAACATTCCGAGCGGTGAGCCAGTATTGTTTTTCGCGTAAGCGAGAAATGAGCATGGCATTGCGCATTTCCAGGAGCATATCACTTGAGTCATTGGAGGCACTGCCATCTACACCCAGACTGACCTTGACACCAGCATCTAATAATTCTCGTATGCGGGCGATCCCTGAACCCAGACGCATATTGGATGAGGGGCAATGAGATACACCGACCTGGTTTTGCCCCATGATTTTTATTTCGGCATCATTAAGATGAACGGCATGGGCGTACCAGGAATTGTCAGTAAGCCAGCCAAGTTCCTGCATGAGACCAACCGGGCGCTGCCCCAGTGTCTCCAGACAGAATTTTTCCTCATCCAGGGTTTCAGCCAGGTGAGTATGAACCTGAAGCTGGTTGTCGTTTGCATATAATGCGGTCTGTTTCATAAGTTTCTGAGTAACCGAAAAGGGCGAGCAGGGTGCCAGTGAAATACGGATCATGGCGCCTGGACTGGTGTCGTGATATTTCGCCACGAGACGTTCCGTGTCTTTTTGGATCTCGGTTTCAGTTTGGACCACATCATCAGGAGGCAGTCCACCTTTAGATTTCCCCAATGACATAGAGCCGCGGGTTGGCTGAAACCGAACACCTAAAGCTCTGGCGGCTTCGATCTCAGTATCGATCAGTTCTGGGCTGGCCTGCGCGGGGAAAAGATAGAGGTGATCCGAAGTGGTAGTTACCCCGCTTTTCAGCAGCTCCAGCAAACCGATCTGGGTGCTGACCTGAATGGCCTCTGTTGTGATCTCTCGCCAGACCTCGTAGTGATTGGTAAGCCAGGGAAAAAGTGGTTGATCCTGCATGAGGGGAATATTACGGGTCAGGGTCTGGTATAGATGATGATGGGTATTGATAAAACCCGGCGTGATCACCATGTCAGATGCATCAATGATCTCATCTGCAGGTATATCAAGCGCTTCAGTTCCAATTGATTTAATGATGCTATCTTCGATGAGAATGTGACCACCAGAGAATTCAGCACCATTATCATTCATGGTGGCAACAGCGAGCGGGTTTTTGATGAGGATTGTTTTCATA
Organism: Fidelibacterota bacterium; assembly: GCA_024278595.1. Taxonomy (GTDB): domain Bacteria; phylum Fidelibacterota; class UBA8477; order UBA8477; family JABMPR01; genus JABMPR01. The sequence continues at coordinate 21,973 of JAJRSW010000123.1, forward strand.
ATTTTGGGGCTATTGTATTTGGACGCGAATAGCATGGTGAAAATTGAAAGCAGAAAATTGAAAATAGTTTTAATGACACAAGCTCCATGGCTTTCCACCTATGATTGAGTACTTTTAATAAAGGCATTTAATTTTGGACCAAGTTCTTTGATGATTTTCTGTAGGGAAATCCTCTTTTCATCAGATAACAGGTTTCTTCGATGTGCTTTTCGGAGCCAGGCTTTGGTTTCCTCAAATGAACCTCTTGAATAAAGGTAAAACCTTTTCCGATCGGCATAGCTATATCGACCATATCCTTCTGCTAAATTAGCCGCAATACTATCTGCAGATCGGATTATTTGATATCCCATTGTATTTTGGGCTTTTTTACTCCACGTGTCAAATAGATGCCAAATATCATCAGATAGTCTTTCTGATAAATTATACACATCAAGGGATGTAATCTCTTTCATAAATAGTGCTTCTTAGATAGGAGTTGATTGTTTATACCGACCCTAATATCTATTGATTTACAATATTCTCCAAAGATTATTTTTCCAGTTTCCAGTTTCCAGTTTCCAGTTTCCAGTTTCCAGTTTCCAGTTTCCAGTTTTAGCCAAAAACCGGATTATCTTTTAAACTCTCAAACAGTACGATCATTTCCAGAGCTTCTAAAGTGCTGAAGTATCTGGTGTCTGGCTCCAGGTTAAAAGAGTCGACGTGTTTGGATTTCCCATCGAACCTGACCTGGGCAACTGAGGAGTGGTATAAATAATCACCATCATGATAAGTCAGGGTTGACTGGTAGTCCGCGCTCTTGAAGTGCAGCACGTTCCCGGTAAGACGATAGCCCGAATCTGCATCGTTAAAACTTTGCTCTGAGATATGGATTCGGGGCTTATCCTTATATGGATCTCCGGCTGTGGGGCAAAAGGTTGTACAGTTTCCGCATTCGTTACAGAAATCACCAATATTCAGCACCTGTGGTTCCTGAGTGACGCTAAACATTCCGGCATCCCGAAGATCAAGCTTACCGCCTTTAAATGATGCTTCCTGGACTGGAAATTCGACCGCTTTAGCTGTGTAAGTCAGATTGGCCAGGTTGGGACAGACCCCCACGCACACGCTGCAATAATCATCACAAAGGAGGCAGCGACTGGCTTCTGCAATGGCTTCTTCTGCGGTTAAACTTCGATGCACCAAAGGGAATTCTGACGAGAGGTTCAGCGGAGCCTGAGGTGGAACGATGCCATATTCACGGATCGCAGCTTTTAGCTTCAAATCATTAATTGAGATGATCCGTGATGGGTTTGTTGATGAAGGAAGTGCTTGAACTTCAAGCGTTTTCAAAATGTAGTTTGCAGCAATTTGTCCATCACCAATGGCATTGATGACGCTGGAGGCGCCCCGGACGGCATCGCCACCAGCGTAGACATTGGGAATTTGCGTGGCACAGGTCTTAGGATTGACATGCAGATCCTTTGCCTCAATAAAATCTACCGTGATGGCCTGGCCAATTGCCGGGATTACAGTATCAACCGGAAACTCGAAAGTCTCACCGGCAAGGGGTATGGGTCGGCGGCGACCACTGGCATCAGGCTCACCGAGTGCCATCTTCTGGCATTGAATACGGTTAATGTGATCAGCACCCAAAAATGCAATGGGAGCTACCAGCTCGTAAACAATGATACCTTCATCCAGGGCAGCTTCGATCTCATCGATATCCGCCGGCATCTCTGCCAGGGTCCGGCGATACACAATACTGACCGTGCTGGACTCACCCGAGAATCGAAGCGCCGTGCGAGCCGCATCCATGGCTGTATTGCCCCCTCCGATAATGGCGATATTGTTACCAAGATCAGGTCGCGCTCCCTGGCGGACTTCTGACAAGAATGCCAGCGGATCTAAAACTCCCGACAGATCCTCACCATCAATACCAAGACCTAGAGCTCGTTGAGCCCCGACCCCAATAAAGATGGCGGCCTTGATTTGACTGAGCTTTGCATAGAGCTCCTGGTCTACCCTGGTCCCGTATTGGAAATGGACCCCCAATTCTTTCAGGATTGCCATATCCAGATCGATGGTCTCAGCAGTCAGCCTGAATTCTGGGATGGCATCAGAGACCATGCCGCCGGAAAAAGATTTGGCTTCATACACAGTAACTGCAACCCCGGCTTTTGCCAGAAAGTAGGCGCAGGATAGTCCGGCGGGACCAGCACCGATCACCGCTACACCGTGCTCAAGTAATGGGAGTTTGGGACCGGTGAAATTTTGGGCTTCCCGTTCAGTAACAAAGCGCTTGATCTCACGGATCAGGAGCGGGGAATCATAATTATTGCGGGTACACTTGAGTTGACACAGATGATCGCAGACATGTCCGGTCACACCCGGTAGGGGATTGGTATCCTGAATAGCGGTAAAAGCCTGCTTGAAATCTCCCTGGGCAGTCTGGTATAGGTATTCAGGAATGTTCTGGTTGGTGGCACAGGCATCGATGCAGGGGGCAGAGATACAATCAAAGGTGCCAAGTTTGCGTGAAGTTTTGATCGAATCGAAATGGTGGGAGTGTTTATGATAGTGTGGATTACTGGTGACCCGCTCAGCATATTGAGTCAAATTCTTTAAACCGGCCTGTGTTGGATCAGATTCAACACCACTTCCTGCCAGGATGAATTCATCCAAACTATGGGCGCCCTCAGTCAGCATAGCGTCTGAAAGATTGCTCAGGTATTGTCCTAATCTTGTATAGCCACCTGGTTTGAGCACATCAGTACAGGTGGTAACGGGACGCATATTACCGGCCAGAGTATCGGCAACATTAAAGGCATCCGCACCAGCTGAGAAGGAAATATCCAAACTGCCCTGATAATCTGCCTGAAGCTTGGCGGCCAGGTTTATGCTGATCGGATGTAGGGCCCGACCACTGAGATACAGCATGGTCTCTTTTTCAGGGAAGACCGGCCGATGGTTCTCAACTTCCAGGGTGTTGGTCAATTTGAGTCCAAAATTAACACCAGTCTTTAGAGCGCTGACCCGGAGCTTATTGATCAGATTCAAAGCATCCGGGTATTTAAGGTCATGTTCAAAAGCTTCATCAGGAACGTGAACTGAGTCAAAACCCAGGTCGTTGTTCAAAATATGCCGCAATCGTTCTGGACCCAGGAGGGTCGGATTCAATTTTACCGCTGTATGCAATTTCCGCTCAGTAATGAGGTAGGTGGCGATCCGTTCGATCTCATCCGGGGGACAACCATGCATGGTTGACAGGGTGATGTTGTCGGTCATGCGAGCCGGAATGTTCAGGTTTTTTACATTGGGATAAATCGATGAAAGCAGATCCAGTTTTTGATCCAATAATTGCTGACTGTCCTCCATCCGGTCCATAAAATGTTGGACATTAGGTTTCATGATACCCCTTAGATCATAGCCGACACTCATGTTGAAAATAACACCAGGTCCCTGGTCTGACTTCCAGCCAAAATGATCTCTCAGAATATGGATGGCGATCCAGGCATTCAGATATTCCTCCAGGGATTGTTCCAGTTTGAGTTCCTGAGACCACTCACAATTGTAGCCCTCATCCTGCATATCGATACAGGGTTTGCTGACTTCCAGTTCGTCCAGGGTTTGGACGGTTTTTAATTCCATATAGCGGGCACCGCATAACCAGGCCGCAATAATATTTTGAGAAAGCTGGGTATGAGGACCGGCTGCCACACCGATGGGGGTTTCCAAAACCTGGCCATAGCGATTCATCCTGAAGGGATCTACGGGGCTTGGTTTAAAAAATAAGTCCTTATGAATTCCTAAAACATGGTCTGTTTTATATTCAGTCAACAGCCACTGGATCAGGTGTTGGATGGAAACTGGGTAGAGTTTGTCGTTCATGATTTTTTGCTTAAGATTTCTTTTAATATCTCGTAGAGTGCTTGCATAAAGCAGCATCAGACCTGATAAGGTTAACTGAATAAGAAATAGTTGTTATGATTCGGTGTATCAACATAAAAAATTTGGTGTCTATTCGTCTCGTTCGTGCAATTTATGTCTCATAGTCTTTCCAGGCGGAGTATTCTTGAGTTAACTATTCTTTAAAAAGTCAGCAATCAAGTTTTTCAATACGGTGCGTCGGTAATTTGCCGTTGCCCGGATATCATCAATGGGCGAGATGGCTTCCTCGATCAAATGGATATGATCTGAAAGCCGTGCCGGATCCATGAGATAAGCTTTGGTAAAAATATCCAGCATGACAATCGTTGGGGCCACTGCGCCGGCAGCGATCTGCAGCTCAGTGAAAGATATCTTAAGTCGCCGATAGACCAGGGCCAGGTTGATTACCGAGATAGCCATGGATCGTCTCAGACCCACCTTGATAAACTGTGATTCGAAATGGTCTCTGGGAAGTCGGAGGGAAGTTAGAAGCTCACCATCCCTTAGGGCTGTTTTTCCCGGTCCCAGAATGAAATCTGAAAGCGGCAATGTACGAGATCCAGCTCTGCCAGTCACCTCAAGCGTTGTACCAAAAGCGTAGAGCGCAGGCAGTAGATCTCCTGCCGGTGAGGCATTACAGATATTTCCTCCGATGGTTCCCCGGTGTCGGATCTGGGTACCGGCAAACTCATGAGCAGCTTGATATAATGCCCTGAATTCATCCTGGATAATAGCATGATCGTGCAGGTCTTGAATTGAGGTTAGAGCACCGATCTCGATGTGATTATCACTCACGCTAATACTGCTCAATTGAGAGAGTTGTTTCAGGTCAACCAGGTGATCCGGTAAAGGTGTTCCCCGCTCATACCGAGGCATAAGATCTGTCCCACCTGCCAGCAGGACCACATCTTTCCCGGCTAATTTATGCCGTAGCTGAAGATATGCTGCTAAAGATTCTGGGAGGTAGTATTTCATACTTCATGAACTCCAGTATATTTATCTGAAGTTAACATGTCGGACGTTCGTTTCCCTGAGGTGTTCGAATGATGCAAACGTACAGGCCTCTTTTGGTGAAATTCTGTATTAGTATATAGACGGGGTGCAATATTATACCACGTATCCTTCGAGCCTCAGGAAGACAGCTGTTTCATTGATACGGTTAGGGTATTTTGTTCGCTCTTTTTCCTCATCTGTGTTCAATCTGTGTTTCATCTGTGACTGAACACTTTTCAATGGCATCCACGATCTTGTGGTAGCCAGTACAGCGACAGATGTTACCGGAGAGCTCGTATTTTATCTCATCCCGAGTTGGATATGAGTTGCGCTCCAGTAGCTTTTCTCCAGTAAGCACCATCCCGGGTATACAATATCCACATTGGACAGCATGCTGGTGCTCAAAAGATTGTTGTAAGTCAGTGAGTTCAGTGGTGTCCCTTAGCCCTTCAATGGTCACAATGTTTCGATTATGGGCTTCCACGGCCAGGATCAGACAAGAATTAACGGTCTGGCCATCCATGATGATGGTACAGGCACCGCATTCGCCTGCTCCACAGACTTCCTTGGCTCCGGTCAATAACAGCTCATCGCGCAGAAAATCCAGGAGACGCAGATGGGTTACGATCTCACGATCCACCGATTTCCCATTGACGGTCAGGGAGAGCTGAAAAAGATCTGATCTGGAATGAAAAAGCATAATGATCTTTTATTCCGACGCCAAATATTTTTCGATCAGGGCCATATCTGCCGGAACGGACTCAATCGAACCCAGTCCTTGCTGAGCAGCTGGAATATCTTTTAGACCCGTACCGGTAACGATTACAACAACCTGATCTTTTGGTTGAAAGAAGCCCTGAGCAGATGCTTGAAGAAATCCAGCATAAGCTGTGGCAGCGGCTGGTTCAGCAAATATCCCAGTTGAGGAAGCCAGCGTCTTTTGGGCTTCCATGATCTTGATATCATTGATCTTGAAACCGGTTCCACCGCTCTCCAGAATCGCCCGTCGGGCTTTATCTCCGTCTCTGGGACGATTAACGCTGATACTATCGGCTATTGTGTCTGCCTCAACAGCCATGATCTCACCTCCACGTGTCAGGCTGTCCACGATGGCAGCAGACCCTTCGGCCTGGACGGCATGTAAACGGGGCAGGTGATCGATCCAACCCAGAGCCAACAGGTCGAAAAAGCCTTTAAAAACACCAGAGATGATACAGCCATCTCCCACAGGAATAAAAATATGATCCGGGGCTTGCCAGTTACGCTGTTCCGCTATTTCCAGAGCGACGGTCTTTTTCCCCTCGGCCAGAATGGGGTTCACCCCGGTATTTCTGGAATATTGATCTTCCTTTTTAGCCCAGTCAAAGGCCAGGTCAAAAGCGGCATCATAATTAGCGTCGATTGGGACCAATCGAGCCCCATGTTGTCGAATTTGCGTCAGCTTGGCGGGCGGGGCCGAGGCTGGTACAAAGATGATGCTCTGCATCCCATGGTAAGCTGTAAGGGCTGCCAGCGAAGAGCCGGCATTCCCGGTGGAGGCGGCAACCAGGGTGTCTTTCCCTTGCTCACGGGCATGTTGAATACTGAGTTCTGTTGCCCGATCTTTTAGTGAGCCAGAAGGATTTCGGGTATCATCCTTGATCTGAAAGGAGCTTAGGTGGTGATCCTGGGAAAGTTTTGGCAGGGAAACCAAGGGTGTCCCGCCCACGGTCAGGGAAGTGTTTTCCGGCGCATGGTGGACTGGTAGTAAAGGCAGGTAGCGCCAAATCGATCGATCTGGATTTTTAAGCAGATCAGATTTTAACCAGGCTTTTTGGATTAGATCATAATCGTAGATAAAATCCAAATTTTTCCCGCATTTGGAACAGGTATAGTGGAAAGGATCAGCAGGAATCATCCAGTTACACTGATGACACTGAAGTCCGGTGATGGCTTTAGGGATCATATTCTATTTTATCCCCATGGGTAAAGATGGGTCACCATCAGGTTCTCGAAGGGTGCCTTCAGCCAGGAAATAATGTGCTTGGAGAGCCTCAGCAAGACGACCCGGGATGTTTCTGATATGGAGATCCTGATCAGGCATATTTTTTCAGTAACCCGGTAGCTTCATTAAAGGCTTGAATGCGTTCATCCCATTCATCGATCAGGGCGAATTTAGATGACCAGTAATCTTCATCATACCATTGAGCATCCAGTTCTTCAACCGTCTTTCCCTGCTGCTCAACCCAGGTAAAATATTTCAGGTTGTGCATCCGCTTTTTATCCCGATAGGTCAACTCCAGGACTCCTTCGCTATCCAAGCCCTGAAGATACCGTTCGAAATCTACATGGGCCTGGATCTCAGTATAGCCACCCTGCTTCTCCTGGACTTCCTCCAATCGGGAGCCATACATTTCCATGGAATCAGTTGCCACGGTAAAGACAACATCATTTTCACTGTACTCATAGTACTTGGCCATTTTAATGGCCCCGGCAATATTGGCAATACTGGAAATACCCAGATAGTCCAGTTTGCTGATCAGGTCAGGATCGATGTTTTTGGTTTTTAGCAAGGTATGTCCAGCCGTTTCATTAAAGAGACGCATGACATTTATGGAAATATTATCATCGATACCGATAACCATATCCATGTTCTTCATATTATGGATCCAGGGGACGTGTTTGTCACCAATACCTTCGATTCGGTGAGCACCATACCCATTTTGGAGCAGCGTTGGAACCTGAAGGGCTTCACCGGCGGCAACTTTCAAAGCGGGATATTTAGTCCGTAAATAATCAGCAGAGCCAAGCGTACCGGCAGAGCCCTGGGTTAAAAAGAGACCACTAAAACGCTGTGCGCCAGTGTTGATGCTATTAAAAACTTTCTCCATGGCAGAACCGGTAACTGCATAGTGCCAGAGCGGATTCCCGATCTCCTCAAACTGATTCAGCACCACAATATCATCGCCACGTTCAGCTTTAAGTCTTTTGACCTCATCATAGATCTCTTTCACGTTGGCTTCGCCACCCTGGGTTCGGATGATCTCAGAGCCTACTTTTTCCAGCCACTCATACCGTTCCCGGGACATTTCCTCTGGCAGGACGGCAATAGAAGGACACCCCAAAAGATAGGCATCATAAGCGCCACCGCGACAGTAGTTGCCCGTAGATGGCCACAGGGCTTTCTGGTGGGTTGGATCAAAATGACCGGAGATCAGTTTTTCTACCAAGGGTCCAAAGGTTGCGCCCACTTTATGCGTGCCAGTGGGGAAGAATTTTCCGATCAGGATAATGATCCGGGCTTTTGTGCCAGTCATTTCGGTGGGCAATTCCAAATAGTTAACACCACCAAAGCCGCCATCGCTGGTAACTGGCTCATTTTGCCAGGTTAGTCTGAAAAGGTTGCGGGGGTTGAGATCCCAGAGTCCGATCTGGGTTAGCTCTGATTTGATACCGGCTGGGATCAGCTCAGGGTTGGCCATCTGTTTGTAGGTGGGCAGGATGACATTTTGTTCTTTACAGCGTTGGATGGTGTTTCTTTTAATTTGTTCGGTTTTCATTTGATACTTTCTTTATTATTTAGACACGAATTACACTAAGTGATCACGAATCTATACGAATGAGTTATGAAATATGTTTCAAAAGGCATTGTAATCCCAATTTCAGTTCAAGATACGCGGTGTAGATTCAAAATATTTTCCTGTTTTACCAGCTTCAAATTTGAAGCATAGTGGGTGCTATAGTGAGCATGTGTGCCATTTGTGTCAACTAAAAACAAGTCCTTATACTTCGTATGATTTTGCCAGTTTTTCCAGCGCAGATAACGGGTTCTTAACGCTGGTCAGGAACATCATGGCGGCAATAATAAAGGGTTTATAACTGGCTTCAAGATAAGTATAATGTCGATATCTTTCGAAGACGGACTTGCTTACTTCCCCCTGCTCACAGCTCACATCCGTAATGTCTGCCGGCAGGCAATGCAGATAGAGTGCTTTACCATCTTTCGTCAGTTTCAGCTTCTCTTCAGTACACTCCCAGTCAGTAAACTTGGCATTGTTGGACAGACAGGCCTGCTCCAAAGCCAGGAGACCGGATCTATCAGACTGTTTTAAAAGTGAGGTACGCTCTTCCATGACAGAATAAGGGGCCCACGATTTAGGATAAACAATGTCGGCCCCTTTAAAGGCCTCAGCCATATTATTTACAAGTTTGAATGAGCCACCCGCAGCCTGAGCCTGCTTGCCAGCAAGATCAACCACATCTGGTATCAGGCTATAACCTTCAGGATGGGCCAGCGTGACATCCATCCCATAGCGGGTCAATAATCCAATAATCCCCTGGGGTACTGAAAGTGGTTTTCCATAGCTGGGTGAATAAGCCCAGGACATGGCAATTTTTTTACCTCTCAAGGCCTCTAGTGAACCAAAATAGTTCTTCAGCATGGCCAGGTCGGACATGCTCTGAGTGGGATGGTCAATATCACACTGCAGGTTGACCAGACCAGGGCGGTTATGAAGAACACCTTCTTCAAATCCAGACTGGACTGCATCCGAAACTTCCTGCATGTAGGTATGACCCTCGCCCAGATACAGGTCATCTCTGATGCCGATGACCCGGGTCATAAATGAAATCATGTTGGCGGTCTCCCGAACGGTCTCTCCGTGGGACACCTGGGATTTTTCTTCATCCATGTCTGAGACGGCAAGTCCCAGAGCATTGGCGGCTGAAGCGAAGCTGAACCGGGTTCTGGTTGATTTGTCTCTGAAGATGGAAACAGCTAACCCGGAGTTAAAAACCAGGTTCGACCTTCCGAGGCGATGGCGTTCTCGTAAAAGCTCTGCCAGGTATAAGGTTGCTTCTAACTCAGCAGATGATTTATCCCAGGTGAGTAGGAAATCATGACCATAGTTAGCCAGGTTGAGGGATTTAAGCTTGTCGATGTATTCGTTCATGTTGCTCAACTTTACTTGTTTGCTAATGTGTCTCCTCGTCACATCGAGCGGAGTCGAGATGCGAGAAAACTTGGGTTATGACCTAAATTAAATATCCTTCGACTCCGCTCAGGATGACGCACATGGTTCAGAATAAAAACTCAATGTTTTAACCTTTCCAAATAAGTCAAGGGTATTGCCACATACATGGCCGCCGCTTTTACCAACTCGGCTTTCCAGGTCTTTTCATTGGGGGCATGGGCTTCCTCTTCTGCCCCGGGACCAAACCCAATACAAGGTACTCCGTAGCGACCCATGATGGCCACCCCGTTGGTAGAAAAGGTCCACTTGTCTACAATAGGGTCTTCTTTGAATAAGCCCTGATAGGCATCAACCAGGGCTTCGGTGGCAATATGGTCTTCTGCAATGAGCCAGGTTGGGAAGTAGGCTTCGGTGGGATAGGTAAAACCAGTATAGCTAGGCCGGGCATAATCATATATTTCCACAACGGCATTGGCCGCTTTTACCGCTGGGAGATTACGAATCTCCTTTAAAGCAGAATCAGCAGTTTCACCCATGGTCAGGCGACGATCTACTGAAATTGAACATCCATCAGCGACGGCACAGCGCGAGGGTGAGGTGTAAAATATCTCTGAAACAGTGAGGGAACCTTTACCCAGGAACTCATGATCCGTTAAGTGCTTATGCAATTCCTGTAACTCAAGTAGAATGGGTGCCATTTTAAAGATGGCGTTATCACCCCGTTCCGGGGCTGAGCCATGACAGCTGATACCTGAGGTTGTTACTCGAATTTCCATCCGGCCCCGGTGCCCGCGATAGATGCGGCAGGAAGTGGGTTCGGTGCTGACCACAAATTCTGGCTGAATCTTCTTTTTATCCATGATGTATTGCCAGCAGAGCCCATCACAATCTTCTTCCTGGACGGTGCCGGTGATCACCAGGGTGTAATCATCCTCCAGTCCCAGATCTTTAATAATTTTTCCAGCATAGACCATACTGGCCATGCCGCCTTCCTGATCTGAAGCTCCCCGGCCAATAATGATCTCATCATCTTCAAAACCTGCATAGGGATCCACTTTCCAGTTATCAATATTGCCGACCCCGACAGTATCTATATGGGCATCCATGGCAATAACGTGAGATCCGTGTCCAATGGTGCCGTAAATGTTACCCATTTCATCGATCTCGATCTTATCAAAACCGACCAGCTCCATCTCTGCTTTGATACGTAATATGACCTGTTCTTCCTGACAGCTCTCACTGGGAATAGCGATCATGTCCCTGAGAAATTTGGAAATATCAGACTGATAGTGTTCGGCTTGTTTTAGAATTTGTTCAAAATTAATTTTCATCTATGAATCTTTCAATATTAAATGTTAGCCACTAAGGCACTAGTGTCGGGTCAACCTTGCTCACAATATTTGCCTTGTTATCGAAAATAATCCCTGCGACTTTTTGCACATTTCACGCTTAACATAACACTAGGTCACCAGGTTTCACAAAATTATGAATGGTTTGCTTCGTTTTTCCGGCTCCTAACTACTTTGCTCTGTCATCTTGTTCCAAAGCTTGATGGATTGTTTGCGTGAATTCTCATGAATTCTGAGGATGTCCATCTTCACCAGGGCTTTATTCCTTATTCGAAACTCGCCCCGGGTCATGACATCGGTGGGCTTACCAAAACCATAGAGCAAGTGCCCGGCAAAGTTTTGATCGTGAATTTCTGTGCGCGGATCATAGTCATAAAAAAGCAGATCTGCCTGGGCCTCCTCTTCTATATGACCGATCAGCCGGCCAAAGGTCTTGACCGCGATATCAGGGTTGTTTTTAAACAATAGTTTGAGATAGTCAATTTGCGTGCTGCTTGTGGCTGATCTGATCAGGCTGCCTTCCCGGGCTTCCCTGAGCATGTTGTTTTGCATACCATCCGTGCCCAGGCCGGCATGGAGGGATTCGATGATTTCACTTTCAAGGATACCCACCTGGTTGTTGGCGTTGGAGCTTGGATTGTGAATCAGGGTACAACCACGTTTCAGGAGTATATGCCGATCCTCCCGGGTGATATAGATTCCGTGAATGATCAAAGTGCGTCGAGTGAGTAGTTTGAAATGATCCAAACGTTGAATAACAGAAGCATAACCCCTGGCTTTGGCATCCTGCTCATCAGCCAGATCTTCAGCAACGTGGATATGTATTCCAGCATCAGGAAATTTATTCAAATGATCACTGATATCTCTGAGAGACTTATCTGAGAGTGTAAATGAGGCGTGTAAGCCAAGCAGGGGAGCCACATAAGGATTGGATCTGAATTTCTCCATGGCTCTGAGGTTTTCGGCAAGTGTATCCTTAAGATTAGCAGTGCCGTTTCTATCGGAACATTCCAAACAAACACTGATGTTGATCCCAAACGCTTCGGCGCTATTTGCCAGTAGATCCAATGAGCCATCGATATAGTTTGGGCTGGCATGATGATCCAGGACCGTTGTGGTGCCATTCTGAAGGCAATCCAGTAAACCAGCTTCAAAGGACGCTTTTATTGATGCCTGATCAAGACCAAGATCAAGTTTCCACCAGATTTCCTGGAGAATTTCCACGAAGTTTTTGGGCGTGTTCCGGGGTGCCGGCATACCCATGGCCAGGGTGGAATACAGATGGGTGTGGGCATTGATCATACCGGGCAGCACAGTTTTCCCCTGCATGTCCAGGATCTGACCTGCAAAGCCCACGTGTGAATATCCCCGTCCGACAAATTTGATCGATCCGTATTGGATTACGATGGATGCACGGTCCAGGAATTCGCGTTCCCCAAAAGGGTCAATGATATGTAGGTTATGCAATAGTAAAGCAGTCATGGTACTAGTATTTCTTTCCGGGGTTAAACTCAAGAATATTGTTATAGTGGATTAAGGCAAGCGGTATATGGGGATAATTATGCTTAAAAAGCTGATATTTACCCCTTTTGAACTGGGACTTTGAAAATTTCACTTCGTAGGCTTTTTTACCTTCAATAACAAAATCGACTTCCAGTTTTTTTTGAGTACGCCAATACCGAATATCCCAGTCAGCATAGTGGTCTGCAAATAATCTGAAGACATAATTCTCCAGCAAGTCCCCACGATCCGCTCTTGTTAGCAAGGGTGAAAAATCATTAATGAAATAATTTCTTAAGCCCTGGTCCTGAAAATAAAGTTTCCTCATTTTACGTAATTCTGTTGGGGAGTTTTTATAATATGGTGGAATCAATGATATGTGAAAAGACTTTTGCATAGTCAGGAGGTAGGCTTCAACAGTCATTTGGTGGAGGCCAAGGTTTTTCCCGATTGTATTGTGGTTGACCCGGCTTCCGATTTGATTTGAGACAAGCTGCATAATCTGTAGAGTCTTCATTCATCCCAGTGCTTTTTTCATTCAAGGCTTTGAGAATATCCTCAGGGATTACGGGGATCTTGTTGACTGCTTTTCCCAGGGCATTACTGACTGCATTGACAATGGCGGCCGCCGTGGGGATGATAGCCGGTTCGCCAATTCCTTTGGCTCCCCAGGGTCCTTCAGGTTCTGGATCTTCCACTATTATGGATTCGATTTCTCCCACATCCAGTGCAGTTGGCAACAGATAGGTCGTCAGGTTGTCAGTGAGGACTTTCCCAAGTTCGAGCTTAAAGTTTTCGGTTAAAGCCCAGCCAATGCCCTGGGCAGTACCACCCTCGATCTGAGCTTCCAGACCAGCCGGGTTGATGGCGCGCCCCACATCATGGGAGGCCCAAATTTTATCGATTCTTACCTGCCCCGTCAGTGTATCTACTTGTACTTTGGCAATATGGGTGGCATAAGAATAGGTAAAGTAGGCTTCACCAATTCCTTTGAGAGCATCATAGTCTAATTCTGGAACATGCCACCAGCCCAATACATCCATGGGGCGATTGGAGAGGTACAGATAACTGGCTAATTCTTCAAAGGGCAAAGTTTCAGCATTGCGCGTGTTCAGGACAGTGTCATTCTCGATCTTGATCTCATTCAGATCACACTGCATAAGTTCAGCAGCAGCTTCTTTGAGGATCCGTAATAACTGTCTCGCAGCATCGCGGATAGCATTGCCGGTCATGACTACATTACGGCTCGCCACGGAGGGTCCACTATCTGGTACTTGATCAGTATCAGTGGGGAGTACGGTGATCCGCGCTGGATCAACTCCCAGTGCTTCGGCAGTCATCTGGTTCACCACGGTCAAGGCACCCTGGCCCATTTCGATCAATCCAAAAGCGACTGATATGCTGCCATCGCGGTGAACTTTAATTTTAGCGCCGCTGCCATCCATAAACCAGCCCGCAGCTCCGAGACAATTTCCATAGTGGATCAGAGAAACGCCATAACCCGTTTTGAAGCGCGGGTTCTCTGAAACTTCTTGAGCGGTCCAGTTGGCGGCGGCCGCAGCAGTTCTTAGTGTTTCTTCTGCTCCAACACTGGCGCTAAGGCGGTGTCCGGTCTGGGTCTCAGTATCGACCTTCAGTACATTCTGCAGCCGTAATTCTACGGGATCGATGTTTAATTCAGCAGCGATGATATCCATCATCCGTTCGTGACCAAAAGCGGCCTGGGGGGACCCGAAGCCACGGAAGGCTCCAGTGGGCGGCAGGTTGGTGTAGTAGGATCTGGACTCAACTGAAATATTTGGAATGACATAGGGTCCCATGGCCTGCATGGCTGACCGATAGGAAACCACGGATGAGAGGGTGGCATAGGCTCCGGCATTTTCTTCCAGCTTGATATCTGCGGCCAATATTTTTCCCGCTTTGGACACGCCAACTTTATAGTGCATTTGAAAGGGGTGACGTTTGCTGGTAAGTTGGGCATCATCTACGCGACCATAGATCATTTTCACTGGCTGGTTTAAGCGGTGAGCGGCCAATGCTGCCCGGGTACAAACTTCGGAGGGAATGTCTTCTTTTCCACCGAAAGCGCCACCGGTGGGGGCTTGCTCGACTTTGATTTTCGCGAAGGGCAGCTTTAGCGCTTTTGAAACCGCTTTCTGGACATAGAAGGGACACTGGATCGAACCAAGAATATAAATACCACCAGTTGCAGAAGGCTGAGCAATACAACCCTGAGGCTCCAGGTAATAATGCTCTTGAAAGGGCGTCTCAAAAGTTGCTTCAATGATGTGATCAGCCTCGTTGAACGCTGTCTTTAGATCCCCGCGCTTGACTTGGTGTTGACAGGCAAGATTGGTCTCGTGGAGGAAGTTCTCAGTTGCATCACGGCTTTCATTGATTGAAAACACCGGATCCAGGACATTGATCTTAAGCTCAACTAGTTGGGCCAGCCGCTGAGCTGATTCAGCAGTTTTAGCAACCAGGATCCCCACACTATCACCGATGTAGCGGACAATTTTATCAGCCATGAGGGGCTGATCCTCAATAATAACGCCAACCTGATTTTCTCCGGGAATATCGCTTGCAGAAAAGAAAGCGACAAAATCTGGGTCAGATTCAGCAGGGGTGAAATCCAGACCAAATAATAGTCCATGGGGTATGCTGGAATAAACCGGGGCAGCATGAAGCATATTGTCCACCTGTATATCAGTAACAAATCTAGTGGCACCAGTGGTTTTACCCCGGGCGTCAACTCGGTTTTGTCGGTTTCCGATGGTATGGGTTGGGGGTTTCATTTTGCCCGGCCAGTTGGATTGTTAGTGCTGGATAGCTTAATTGCTCTAAAGGTGTATAGAGGTATAGGGCCTGTGGATGAATTGTGGTTTGAGTTCATGATTTGGGGCTGTTTATTACTTTTTGGCTTTGGTAATAACAAGGTTGATGAAATTATTTACGCTGAATTTCGCTTTTTCAAGGGGTCTTGTTCCATCTGGGAAAACATTAGCTTCTGCTTGCATTATCCACCGTGTTGAATTCGTATCTTATACCCTTTCGCAAGGAATCCTTAAACCAGACTCCGCCTTTCAGCAATATCAGGGCTATTGTTCTCAAACAAATACATCCATAAACTCAAACTTTTCCCCATCAAACAGTCCCTGGTCACTGAGTTTGATATCCGGGATGACCAGGAGCGCCATAAAGGAGAGGGTCATATAGGGTGCCGTAAGTTTGGAGCCCATCTGTTTGGCAAGTTCATCCATGCGCCCATAAGCTTTTCCGACTTCAAAGGCATCTCCATCAGACATGATCCCAGCAACAGGTAGGGGTAAAATATGGGCTTCACTTTTCGTTACTGCTGCAATACCACCCTGGTTTTCGATAACCAGATTCATGACGTCAGCCAAAGCTTCATCCGAGGTGCCAACAGCCACAATGTTATGAGAGTCATGAGCCACGGACGAGGCGATGGCGCCTTCTTTCAGACCAAAATTCTTAATGAAAGCAACAGCGGGTTGTGAGATGGAATAACGGTTGAGAACCGCAATTTTCAGGATATCCTGGTCCAGATCTATTGGGAGTGATCCGCTTTCATCCCTGGTCGGTATCCAGGTGTATTTTTTGGTCACGAGCTGACCGTCAATGACTTCGATCACAGGAACTGAAGCACCCCTGGCCTTCAGTCGAAAATTTAGCGCTGTTTGAAGCTCTGCCTTAAAATGGTTGATGGGATCAGTTTTCGGGCTTACCAACTGCGTGACCCCGTTTTTGGCAACGATCTGGCCTTCGATATAAGTTGCTAAAATGTTGAATTGAGCCAGGTCATCAACGATAATGAGGTCAGCCCTGTCGCCTGTTTGCAGTAAGCCGATATTCAGTCCATATGTTTTGATCGGTGTAACCGAAGCGCTCCATAAGACCTTGAGTGGATCAACGCCAGCGGCAATGGCGCGTTTGACCATTTCATTGATATGACCATCAACCAGATCATCGGGATGTTTGTCATCGCTGCAAAGCATGCATTTCTGATAATGATCATCAAGCAGCGGAATCAAGGTATCCAGGTTTCGAGCGGCTGAGCCTTCCCGGATCTGGACCTGCATACCCAGAGCTAGTTTCTCCAGAGCTTCTTCAATGGTGAAGCATTCGTGATCAGTGGTGATACCGGCCTCAATATATTTTTTGACTGCCGCTCCACGCAAGCCGGGTGCATGACCATCAATGATCTTGCCGGCCACCTGGGCCAAAAGCAATTTTTCATGGACCTCTTCAGCATTGTTCAAAACACCGGGGACATTCATCATCTCCGATAAGCTGACAATATCAGGCCGTTTCAGGAGTTCCTTGATCTGAGCCGCGGACAGACTATCACCAGCGGTCTCAAAGGGCGTCGCCGGGACGCATGAAGGGGCACTAAAGTAGAATTTAAAGGGCGTCTCTTTAGCATTATCCAACATGAACTGCACCCCCCGCATGCCCAGGACGTTGGCGATCTCATGCGGGTCAGAGACGGTTGCTACTGTTCCATGAATGACGGCTGCTCGGGCAAATTCAGTGGGGATCAACATCGAGCTCTCAATGTGAATATGAGCATCAACCAGCCCTGGTAAAATGTACTGATCTTCTGTAACAGGTTCTTCGATCACAGAAGCTAGCAAGCCATTTTGGAGGTGGAGGGTACCTGTGAAAATACGTTGATTCAGAACATCAACTATGTTTCCAGAGATGGAAAGGATTTCAGGATTCATCTATAGCTCTTTATGTGCATGAAGCAAATTATGTTTATTCGGCTCCATTTTGGGCCGGTTTGTAATGTAGTTATATTTTTGGGGGATTAAGAATGAATTCTTGATTTGGGTAAAGTGAGATTAGCAGGAGAGTTCTATGCCGGAGATCTACATCATCCCAGCTGTGTGAATCACAGGATTACTAGTATTGAGTCAACCTTGTACTGTCGCAACCAAGCCTCGCCTACCGTATCAGAGCGCAGGTAGGTCAGGTCCTTTTTGTGCCTAACTGCGTTGAATAAATCAACCATAGCTATACTTCGATGAACTCAGCACGAGCGGCTATACTCATATTTATTCGCCTTGTTATCCGCAAAAATTCCTGCGACTTTTTACACACTACTCGATTGCCACGACACTATATGAATCTACCCGCTATTCGTGAATAAGGTTGACTTTGGTGGGTTAGGGCTTTAAATGTGACGCATTGTATCATGTATACATAAACAGTAAAATTGATATAACCGGTTCTCCTCTTTAGCATGATAAAGTGATGACCAAAAGATCAGGAGGGAAGATGCATTCACACATCATCATTTTAAAGATCATTCACATTTTTGCCGGTGTATTCTGGGTCGGGTTTGCTTTCTTTAACATAGCTTTTTTACAGCCAGCTGTAAAAGCGACTGGTGTTGAAGGGCAGAAACTTATGCAATTCCTGGTACGCAATACTCGTCTTATGATGACAGTATATATTACTGCAACACTTACCATTTTGTCTGGATTGGGTCTTTATTGGCCGCTGGCCGGCTCAACATCATCATTTGTGCGCACTGGTTATGGTCTGATCCTTACTATCAGTAGTACGGCCGGTATTATTGCCTGGATCATTGCGGTTTTTGTGATTCGCAATATTTTCAACCAGATGGGAGCCCTGGGGACAGAAATTCAATCACAAGAGGGGCCACCGTCTGAGGGGCAAATGTCAGGGCTGCAGCGTTTGGGCGCAAAATTGGGAGTGGTTGGTAATATAGTCATTTTCTTTATGGTGATTGCCCTACTGGGAATGTCCACCGCCCGCTATAGCCACTTCTAAGCAGGTGGAGCTGATACCAAATTCAGGGCTGAACTGAACAGGGACTCACAATAAACTCCTGACCGCTGATCCACCACAATGCTGGTAAATTTTAGCCGGATAAATTAAGAATCTGTAAGTATCCAGACACCAGTGACCTGAAAAATTATTAGTATTGATTCCAAGCACCGCAGGTGTTAGTGTCAACTACTCCTTTAGTGATAATTGGAGTGGGCCCACTGAAAATTGAGATACTGATGATATCCAGGCGGATCAAGAATGTTCGTCAGATATTATTTCGGGACAAAAAACACCTGAAAGCGAACCCGTTGTGCGGTATTCTTTGAAGATCCGGACCGTATTAAAGTAGAGCTGGTCGCTCCTCTACCAGAAAAGCGTTAATGTGAAATACTACAGGGACTGAAAAATGAATAAAGTAAAAATTGCCGATTGGAACCACCTGAAACCACTGGAGCCAGCCGATACTCTGGTGGAAAATGTTGATCTGGTGATCACGCGCTGGGCGGACCAGGATCAGGTTTCTGTATTTTATGGTCGCTATTTGCACCGTGGAGCCCCCATGGCAGATGGACATGTTGCCGGGCAGGACTTGATCTGGGGCTTGCACGGCTGGGACTATAACTATAAAACAGGGATCAGTTCCTCTAACCCAGAGGAACAATTACATCGTTTTTCAGCGTGGATCGAAGATGGCCAGGTCTGGGTTGATGAGGATGAGCTCAGCACCTGGCAGCGTGAAATGGCCCACTTAACGGGACTTACTTATGGGGGTGTCTCATTAACCTGATATTAAACAACTTAGATAAATATCGTGATCAGGGATTACTCGTTCTGCGGGTTGGGATCGGCGTGATGTTCATGTTCCACGGTTATTCCAAGGTCCTGGGTGGACCAGAAAGCTGGACCCGGCTGGGAGGGGCAATGACCGTTGTGGGGATTAACTTCATACCGGTCTTTTGGGGATTTATGGCCGCACTCTCTGAGTTTGGTGGTGGATTATTATTGGCCCTGGGGCTCTTTACCCGCTCAGCGAGTTTCTTTTTGATGATGACCATGATCGTGGCAACCCTCATGCATATTTCCAATGGAGATTCCTTTGGAAGGTTTTCACATGCCCTGGAAGCGGCCATCTTGTTTTTCAGCCTACTCTTGATCGGACCAGGTAAAATTTCGCTGGATACTAGATTGTTTGGAAAGCATGAAATGCCAGAAGCGGCCATAACAGAGGATCAAAATAATGAATAATTGTAACAAAATAAATTATTGGGAATTGCCGGCGAAGGACCTACCAGCAAGCAAAGTCTTTTTTACCCAGGTCTTTGGTTGGTCGGTTGCAGATTATGGACCGATTATGTCGCCTTTTCAAATGCCGGTATTGAGGGGGGCTTCTTTAAGTCAGATTTGACGGCTGCTATAAAACCGGGTAGTGTCCTGGTCGTGATCTATAGTGATAATCTGGAAGCTGCTCAATCAAAGATCAGGTCTGCCAGAGGTATCATCACAAAGCCTATATTTGCTTTTCCCGCGTTGATAATTTTGGATGGGATTCTCATGGTCGTTTTGGGACGATATTATTATATTGAGCGACCCAAACTGAATTAACAGGAACATTTTTTCGCTAGCCAGCTTTCACAGACTGGATATTGAAATATTATTAACCAATAAAGGAGAACTATGAAACTGACCCAAATTGCCATAAGCACCCTGATAGCCACAACTTTTCTGGTGAATTGTAGCGAGGACCAGGCCAAGGCTAACGAACATGAAGCGGATACGCACGCCTCACACAACGAGTCAATGACCCATGAAACCGGAATGGACGGTATGGTCTTGAATAATGGTAAAAAATGGGAGCTGGATGATCATACCCGCAAAAGCTTTGCCAGAATGGCGGGGTCCTTCCTGGAAGTTGATCACCTGTCTCTGGAAGGGGCTGGTTTGAAGCAAACTGGCGCTGACCTTCAAGAAGAACTGGATGTGCTCATCAAGGGTTGCACCATGACCGGTGAAGCCCACAACCAACTACACGTCTATCTTACCGGTTATATCCCAGCAGTCCAGGCACTGGCAGAGTCTGGTGATCTGGAAGCGGCTAAAAAGGTTAAGCACTATCTGGAGATCTACGACGATTATCTTGAGTAGAGTTTATCAGTTCTGGGGTTGATGTCGATAGCGATCAAAAGAGCAGGGGGTTTGTGCCAAGGTGTGGACATTTCGTCCTGCGACTCCGCTCAGGATGACATGCTCAATGTCCGGTCAGTTCCGGAAGCTGAGTTCACCGAAGCCTGGACTTGTGGCCCCCAAGACCGGACCTGTAAGAGTTAAAGACTTTTCCGCTTGGAATGGTTGTTGCACCCGTTCTGATGCAAGTCAGACCACACCTTAATCAAGTGGCTCAACAGCTCAAAACTAGAGGAAAATCCAATGCTGCTTAATCCAACAAAATATGATATCAAACATTCTGACAAGCGCTTTCAGGAGATCGTTGAAAAGACGATCAACTTTTTTGAATCCAAAGGATTAGCTAAAATCAAAGAAGATGATAAGCATCGGATTTGGTATGCTGACTTTTTGGAGTTCGTAAAAAAGGAAGCTATTTTTGCCACCCTACTTAGACCAACTGAATATGGGGATCCAGATAGCCGCTGGGATACCTGGCGGATTGCCCACTATAGTGAGATTCTCGCCTTCTATGGATTGGCTTACTGGTATACTTGGCAGGTCTCCATTCTTGGTCTGGGTCCCATCTGGATGAGCAAAAATGAGCATTTGAAACAACTGGCCGGGAAACAGTTGCAGGAGGGTGAGGTGTTCGCTTTTGGCCTTTCAGAGAAAGCGCACGGCGCGGATATTTATTCAACTGAGATGTCACTGAAGCCCCTGGAAGATGGAACCTACCTGGCCAACGGGTCCAAATATTATATTGGAAATGGCAATGTGGCCAAGCTGGTCTCCACTTTTGGTAAAATGACGGATTCGGGCGACTATGTCGCTTTTGTGGCGAATTATCAGCATGAAAACTATGAATGTGTAAAAAATATTGTTTCCAGTCAATCCTACGTGGCAGAGTATGCCTTAAACGATTATCCCATTGAAGAACAGGACATCCTCGCCAAAGGTCAGGAGGCCTGGGATACAGTCCTGAACACTGTAAATGTTGGTAAATATAACCTGGGCTGGGCTTCTATTGGTATGTCAACTCATGCAATGTATGAAGCTATCGATCATGCCTCAAAACGAAGTCTTTACAACATGTACGTGACTGATTTCCCCCATGTCAAACAGTTGTTTGTGGACGCCTATTCCCGCTTGATCGCCATGAAACTTTTTGCATTGAGAGCGGCTGATTATATGCGGGTGGCCGGTCCGGACGATCGCCGTTATCTGCTTTTTAACCCGGTGGTGAAGATGAAGGTTACGACCCAGGGTGAAGAGGTCATCGATCTTCTCTGGGATGTGATCGCAGCCAAGGGCTTTGAGAAGGACACCTTTTTTGAAATGGCTGCCAGAGATATCCGTGCTCTTCCAAAACTGGAGGGAACCGTTCACGTCAATGTGGCTCTTATTGTAAAATTTATGGCAAATTACTTTTTTAAACCAGCTGAATTTTCTGCAGTCGCTACCCAATCCCAAACAGCTAATGATGATTTTTTGTTCAACCAGGGAGCAGCCAGGGGATTGGGAAAGATTCAATTCCATAATTATCGACTTGCATATGACAGTATGAACCTGCCTAATATACGCTTGTTCAAGAGACAGATCCGCCTGCTTAAATTGCTGCTGATCATGGCCAAGCCGAATCAGGCTCAACGAAAGGATGTTGATTTTCTACTATCCCTGGGAGAGCTCTTCACCCTGGTAGTTTATGGTCAGCTTATCATTGAAAATGCCAAGATCTATAACCTTGAGGATAATCTTCTGGATCAGATTTTTGATTTTATGGTGAGGGACTTTTCCAAGTTTGCTTTACAGTTATATTCAAAAACAGGCAGTACAAAAAGACAGATGCGTTTGTGTTCCATGATGATCAAAAAACCAGTTATCAACAAAAGATGTTTTGACTGGGTATGGAACAATGAGGTCTATGCTCTCAAAGATCAGTACAAAATGCGTGACTAAAGGCTATCCAGTTGCGGGAAATTTCTCTTTAATACCAATTAAACATCAAAACTGCATTCAACTTCTTCAGCTTTCCTCGTTTTTCCGGAGGCTGAGTTCGCCAAAGCCAAGGGATGTTGCCAAGGTGAGGACATTTCGTCCCTCGACTCCGCTCAGGATGACATGCTCAATGTCCGGGAAATGACCTAAAACCGTTTGATGTAGGGGTGGCAGTAGGGTGTGCCGCCGGTCTTCTGGTAGTAGTCCTGGTGGTATTCTTCACCGCTGTAAAAGGTGCTGGCAGGTGATAATTCTGTTACGACATCCAGCCCCTTTCCTTTCAAGATATCGATCAATCTTTTGGCAGTGGCTTGTTGCTCATCCGAGAAATAGAAAACTTCGGAGCGGTACTGATCACCCAGGTCTGGACCCTGTCCATCTTCCTGAGTTGGATCATGGGTCTCGAAGAAGATCTTTGCCAAAGTCTCATAGTTCACCAGGGTCGGATCAAAGATCACCTGGACCGCTTCAGCGTGCCCGGTTTGACCGGTACAGACCTGGCTGTAGGTTGGATTGGCAACATGCCCACCGGTATAGCCAACTTCAGTTGAAATAACGCCATCAATCTTTTTTAACTGATACTCAACACCCCAGAAACATCCTGAAGCAAAAATGGCTTTTTCCACAGGGACCTCCGCAGGTTCAAAATTTAAGGAAATGGAGTTAACGCAATGTCGGGTATTTTTGGGTGTGAAATTTTCACCTAAAAAGACATGACCCAAATGACCATCACAATTAGCACAAAGGATCTCGGTCCGCTGACCATCAGCATCAGTTACCCGCTTAACAGCTCCGGGAATTTCTTCATCAAAACTGGGCCAGCCGCACTGGGCATCAAACTTATCATTAGACCGATAGAGTGGCGCATCACACTGTTTGCAAGTGTAAGTACCATCCTCATCATGGTCTTCGTACTTTCCGCTATAGGGTCGCTCAGTCCCCTTACTGAGGATAACGCGTTGTTCTTCAGGGGTTAACTTATTGTATTTCATAGGCTCCTGTGCCTGGCTGCAGTTAAAAAACAGCAAGCTAAAACTAAGGATGGACAGCGATTTTGAAACCTGTTTTGAGAGCCACGGGGATTTCATTTTTCACTACTCCTTAAATAGCTGCTTGCAAATATACATGTTGGAACTAACGATTCGTGATAAAAATTGTTCCATATTGGTCGTTGCGGAGCCCCCCTTTTTTTTCGAGAGTCATTTAAATGCCAACATGTTGACCGGAATGACTTATACCGATTGGACTTCAAAATTACGTATCAGTTTGATGAGCTTGCAAAAAGTATTTAGAAAACCACACAATGTGCCCTATAACCATTAAATACAACTACTTACGACAAATACACGTAAAGCAATAAATAACAACGCTCCGCGCCATTTCGAAGGGTGGTCCCTGAGCTCAGTCGAAGGACTCAATGCAAGGCTCTGCGAGAGGGACTTTCTGCGGGGGCGTCAAGTTTGAAAAATCTTGAAGATCGACAAACGAAAGAAGATTTTGAATTTATAGTGCCGTTTGGAAGTAAATTGGTATCAATAAAAGAACGGCCCCCATCCGGGAGCCGTTCTTAATTCAAATAATGCAGGAATTATTTTGTGCTACCCACTGCAGCTTCCAGTTCCTGGAAAGCTTGAGAGGCTTTGAATTCAGCATACAGAGCTTCTTCATTTTTAATGATGTTAACAACCTGGTTTGAAACAGCATCTTTTCTCAGACCCAGTTGAACATAAACCACCCAGCCGCCACCAGATTTCTGGTAGGGATAGCGTTTTAAGACCGTCACGCCATTTAGCGTATTATCAGTGACTGTTTTAGAGGTCGAGTGATAGAACTCTACGATCTGAGTGTTTTCATCCATGCCCGCTTCCTGGGTAAAACTT
This sequence comes from Fidelibacterota bacterium, assembly GCA_024278595.1. GTDB lineage: Bacteria > Fidelibacterota > UBA8477 > UBA8477 > JABMPR01 > JABMPR01. The sequence continues at coordinate 46,531 of JAJRSW010000123.1, forward strand.
TTTACCTGGCTCTGAACATTGGCAGAAATTCGTTCGGACAATTCCACTTTACCAGCTTGTTTGGCTTTATCGGTAGCAATGGCCATTTTTCTTGATTCACCCATGCCAACCGCATAGATATAGGTATCATCTTCTTCAGTGATGTTGATATACCAGTCTGGTAGATCACTAGGACCCTTTGGGTTAGCAGCAGCTTTCCGGCTGGGCATATCGTAGACAACAGATTCGGTTGCCGGCGGTTTGGAACCACAACTTACCACCACAAGCATGGTCAAAATAAATAACAAACCAAGTTTCAGTATTTTCATAAATCCTCCTAATTGTTCAAGTTCATTTGGCGAAGCGAGGCGAATATACAATTATTATTAGTTTATTTAAGGAAAAACTTGGTATTAACAGGAATCTCCACTTACTTTAAACTCACCAAGTAAACCTCACGTAAAACAGATGGGATCATTATGCACAAGATCAGTCTTGTCCTGCTTGCTATCTGCATGCAAGCCAGTGACATACGTATCTCTGAGGTCATGTCAAACCCCCAGGGATCTGAGTACGAAAATGAGTTCATAGAAATATACAATCCATCCGACCATGTGATTTATATCAATGGATGGATCCTGTCAGATGGCAATGGTATCGATACGCTCACGCACCTATCTGGTCCATTGGGGATATTGCCCATAAACTATGGACTGATCCTGGACCCGGGTTACAGTTTTGAGCTTGGACCCTACCTTGATCTAATTCCGGATAGCACACCGATCTATACGCTTGCTACGGATGCCAGCTTTGGCAGTGGGGGCCTGGCAAATTCGGGTGAATCAGTTATCATTTATAATCCGGACACATCAGAATTCAGCCAAATGAGTTGGTCCTCTGCTTCTGACAATGGCTTTTCATGGGAGCGTGTTTCATTGGATACACCTGATTCCCTGGCCGTTTGGCAGCAGGCACTGGTTGAAAACGGGACGCCTGGTTTCAGAAACTCTGTGAGTCGCCCCCAACGGAATTTGAGTCTGAATACTATTGAAGTAACCAGAGCTACTGCCGGGGAATCAATTGAAGTCAGGGTGACAGTCCACAACTCAGGTGAGCAGTCGATCCCTGGTTTTAATCTCTCTGTATACCGGGATGAAAACCAGAACGAGATTTATGATGACGGTGAATGGGAGCTCTCCCTTGATCAATCAATACCGTTGGAGTCAGATCAGGTGTTTGACCTGACAGTGGTACTCTTCATCATGGAGCCTGGAATTCACCAAATAGAGATGACTGTTTCGGCAGAGGGAGATGAGAATGCCAGTGATGACACGCTAAGATTTGAGGTTTTGGGAGCCTATCCTCCAGATATTGTAAGCATTACAGAAATAATGTCCTCTCCCTCGCTTGAACAGGGCGGGGAGTGGATTGAGATCCAAAACCTTTCAGGAAATAGCGTTTCTCTACAGGGCTGGACCTTATCCGATGCCAACCAGACCAGACATAAACTGGTTGATAGTCTTCTCCAGATTGAGGTAAATGGCTTCATCACCCTGTGTGCCCAACCGGAAGCCAGGGAATACTTCAGTCTTATTCCTGAGCAAGCACTCGTTCTAAATTCCTGGCCAACCTTGAATTCAGCGTCTGATTCTATCCGCCTTTTTGATGCTACTGGACAATTGGTGGCACGGGCATTTTACCGGGGTAGCTGGGGGAGTCCAGCTATTTCGCTTGAACGTCGACACCCCTCTCTTTTTCCGTTAGCCGAGTGGAACTGGGCGGCCAGTGAACAACCGGATGGCGGGACACCATCCATGATAAATACCCAACAGTTGGAGTCCGTGGCCATCCAGATCGAAACCATCACAGCTGCTGGTGCTAACCTCATCGGTCCAGCATCGGTCCCCATAACCTTATGGTTTAGAAATGTTGGACTGGATCCCTTGCAGAGCCTGCAAATAGAAACCCATACCACGGCTGAATGGCAGGGCCTGTTGACCAGTTTTCAGACCGATTCAATGATTATTTCAAGCCATATTTTAGCAGCGGGGATCTCCACCGTATCCGTGAACATTTATCATGAGCAGGTTCTACTTGCCGATACTGCCCTGGGAGTGATTCTGGGGTTTCCACCAAAGCAGTTGGCTTTGAATGAAATCCACTATTTACCATCAGTGGATCAGGTCGAGTTTCTGGAATTCGTGAATATTGGTTCAGAAACCCTCAACCTGGAGGGCTGGGGCTACCAGGACCGCAGTGGGACCAGGGGGTTAGTAATATCACAGGTGTTGATTCCACCGGACAGCATGATTTTGCTCTGTGGAGATGCCCTGGTGCTTCAAGACTGGACCGTTCCCCATAGCCCGGTTGTTGAACTAACGCCCTGGCCTTCTTTGAACAATACATCAGACTCTATCCTGATTTTTGATCCATTGGGAAGCCGACAGCTTGCCCATGCTTATTCCGCAAGTCAGGGGGGGGAAGCAGGTCGTAGTCTGGAGCGGTTGGCTTTATGGAAGCCTGCTGAGGAAAATAGCACCTGGGCAACTTGTCTGGATCCTACAGGGATAAGCCCAGGCAGACAAAACTCTGTGCAAGTGCCAGCTCATAATCTGGCACTGGTGGGTCTTTTTAGCTCTGATTCACTGGTTTGGATCGACGAAAGTTTTACAGTTCAAGTGGGGGTCACCAACCCGGGACTCAACCCGGTTCAAAATGCCAGTCTTCGGGTAGGGGTTATCCAGGGAAGTGAGGAGCTGTCAGTTAAGGATGTATCCTTACCCAAGCTGGATCCGGGTGATACGCTATTCTGGCCGGCCGAATTTGTCATCCAGCAATGCGGATGGGTAGATATTATGGCGGAGATCATATTTTCAGGTGATGAACAGGGGCAGGATGATGTGGCTTTCCGGAGATCATACATTTCCTGTAGCACATCTCCACTAATCATTAATGAAGTGCTGCCCGTGCCCCAGCCCGGTGAAGCAGAATGGGTTGAGATCTATAATCGCAGTGGCCGGATAATTGATTTAAATGGTTGGCAATTATCTGATGCAAACCGGTCAAAACAAGGTCTGGCTGACAGCAGTATCCTGATTCCGGGTGGCGGTTTTATCCTGCTTACGGGTGAGCAGGAACTGTTGTTTGATCTTCCAGTTGGATCTCTGGTTCTGCCAGTATCCGGTTTTCCCACTTTAAACAATTCTGAGGATGCGGTGATCCTCTTTGATCCACAGAGCTTTAGTATGGACGAAATGTTCTATAACGACTTTACGGCAATAGCCGAAGGGCGTTCTCTGGAGCGGATCCGCTCTGAAACTACCGGATCTGACCCCCGAAACTGGGGTATTTGTGTGGCGGATGCAGCCGCCACCCCAGGACAGAAAAACAGTCTTGATCTAAAGGAATTACCGCCAGCACTCAGCATTAACCTTGACCCCAATCCATTTTCACCTAATGGCGATGGTCGGGATGATGAGCTGATCATTCACTTTGAGTTGCCGGTTGAATACGGGTTGATGTCAGTGGTGATCTTTGATATGGCAGGTCGGCGGATCGCCGAGCCCATCCAGGCCAGGGCTGTCAGTCACCGAGGACAAGTAGTCTGGAATGGTACCGCAAGCTATGGGGGCGTTGCGGTGACAGGCCTATATATTTGCAGGGTGCTGGTTGATGATCAACTCGGCAATGTGACTGAAACATTGAAGAAAGTTTATCTGGTAAGATGATCAGGCCTGTTTTAAAGGGGTATTCCATTTAGCCTGAATAATTCATAGCCACTAAGTCACGAAGGCACAAAGTTTTAAAAAATAGATGCTTAGCAAAAATTATCACTCACAGATGCAAATAATTCTGTTTAAAATGAACTTGTTCATAACTTTAATAATCTTCGTGGCTTAGTGTTTTCGTGGCAATAATTCATGAATAATGCAGGTTAGTTGACTCCGGACCTGGAAAGTACAGAGGGTTGGGTCAGAGATTCAAGTTATCAGGGACCACCCTTCGACGGGGCTCAGGGACCGCCCTTCGACGGGGCTCAGGGACCGCTGGCCGAAATGGCGCAGATCAAGTTGGGTCAAAATAAAAGAGCCCCGGAATTCCGCGGCTCTCTTGAAACAATCTGATCGACTAAAGGTTATTCGTCTGCTTTAAGGGCTTTCACCAATCCAGTAATGACTGCTTTGGCATCACCAAACACCATCATGGTTTTGTCATCAAAGAACAAAGGGTTGGCTTCACCGGCAAAACCGGCACCCATGGAACGCTTCACGAACATAACGGTCCGGGCATAATCCACATTCAGAATAGGCATGCCATAGAGGGGGCTGTCCTTCTTGGTCCGGGCTGATGGATTTACCACATCATTGGCGCCAATGATCAATGCGACATCTGTGTTCTGGAACTCATCATTGATATCATCCATTTCATAAAGAACGTCATAGGGTACATTGGCTTCCGCCAGGAGTACGTTCATGTGACCAGGCATTCGCCCGGCAACGGGATGGATCGCATATTTAACATCAATTCCCCGTGCTGTGAGAAGTTGATCCATTTCATGGAGAACATGCTGAGCCTGGGCCACAGCCAATCCATATCCAGGAACGATAATAACTGATTGAACCGTGTCCATGATCATGGCGGCATCTTCAGCGGTATAGCGCATAACGGTCTTCTGCTCGCCACCACCAGGAGCACCGGCCTCTCCAGTGCTGTCATCTGTTCCAACTGCGCCAAAGAGCACATTGAATAGACTCCGATTCATGGCATCGCACATCAACTGAGTCAGGATTAATCCTGAAGCCCCAACCAGAGCACCGGCTATGATCAATACGTTATTGGAGAGCACAAAACCCGTTGCTGAAGCAGCCAGGCCTGAATAGGAATTCAGGAGGGCGATCACTACAGGCATATCGGCACCACCGATGGGAATTACAAAGGTCACTCCAAAAATGGCGGCGACCCCGATGATCAGGAGCGCCCACATTTGAACACTTGGTTCCATAACATTCATCACACCAAAGCCAATGGCTCCCAGCATAAGCAGGAGATTCAGGATCTGATGCATGGGTAATACCAGGGGTCTTCCAGGCAAAAGGCCTTGGAGTTTAGCATAGGCGATCAATGAACCAGTAAGTGTAACGGTACCAATAAAGAGACTTAGAATTACAGTGATATTTACATCCATAGCCTCAGTCCCGGTAAAGCGTATATATTCGGAATATGCTACCAGGGTTGAAGCCACACCACCAAACCCATTAAAGAGGGCCACCATCTGTGGCATGGAAGTCATTTCTATCCGCTTGGCAACTACGCCTCCAATGAGTCCACCGACAACCATACCGATAATGATTTGAGTTGGACCAACAATTCCGGAAATAATCAGCGTGATAACAATGGCTAGTGCCATTCCAAACATGGCATACTGCATCCCTTTACGGGCTGTTTTGGCTGAACCCAACATCTTGAGGCTCAGGATAAACAGGACTGAAGCCAGGAGATAGGAGAACTGTTCCAGATACATCATGATCAGGCTCCCTGCTCAGTTTTTTTGTCTTTTTTAAACATACCCAGCATACGATCAGTCACCATAAAACCACCGATCACATTGATCATGGCAAAGGCGATAGCAAAGACACCTAAAATGGTGCTCAACTCCCAATTATCTGAATTAGCTGCCAGCAGGGCCCCCACGACTGTGATACCTGAAATGGCATTAGAACCGGACATTAAGGGAGTATGCAGTAGTGGTGGAACTTTTGTGATCAACTCAAAACCGATAAATACGGCTAAGGTGAAAACATAGATGGATACGATCAGGCTTTCCATTACGCATTCCCTCCTGTCATAGATTTCTTTACTAACTCATTGCGAATCTCTCCGGCATGGGTGATACAGGCGCCTGAAGTGACCTCCTCCTCAAAATCAAGACTATGGTCTTCATTCTGAAAGAGGTTCTTGAACAGATTGAGCAGATTCTTGGAGAACATACCACTACCGTTGACTGGTAATGTGGCGGGCAGATTGAGCGTACCCACGATGGTAACACCATGTTTAACCACTGTTTTTCCAGCTTCGGTCAATTCACAGTTACCACCACCTTCAATTGCCAGATCAATAATAACCGAACCGGGGCGCATCATTTTCACCATTTCTTCGGTGATGAGAATGGGTGCGGCTTTTCCAAAGATCTGAGCTGTGGTAATGATCACATCCACCTTTGGCAGACGAGCACCGATCGCTTTTTGTTCGGCGATCAGAAAAGCATCGGATTGCTGCTTGGCATAGCCGCCAGTAGTTTCCACATTTTCTTCAGGCACTTCCATGTGGACAAAGGTGGCACCCAGACTTTTAACCTGTTCTTCAACAGCAGGTCGGGGGTCAAAAGCTTCCACCCTGGAGCCCAGACGTTTAGCCGTGGCGATTGCCTGGAGTCCTGCTACTCCTGCTCCCAACACGAAAGTTGTGGCAGGTGGGATCGATCCGGCAGCAGTCATGAGCAGGGGAAAAATTTTGCCAAGATGATTAGCAGAGATCAGAACAGCCTTGTAGCCGGCCAGGGTGGCCATGGAACTTAAGGTGTCCATGCTTTGGGCCCGAGAGATCCTGGGAATGAACTCAGTCGCAAAACCAGTTATGCGTTTTTCGTTCATCGCTCTAAGCGTTTCATGGTTATTCAATGGAGCGAGGCTTCCCATGTAGATGGCTCCTTCTTTCATTAATTTTACTTCATCAGCACTGGGCGGCTGAACCTTAAAAATAACATCAGCCTGGGCAAAGAGTGCTTTAGCATCATCCACAATACTGGCGCCAGCTTTAACGAATTCATTATCAGATATGAAGGAGTTTGCTCCGGCGTTCTTCTGGATAATGATCTCATGCTCCAAACGAGTAAAAGCTGTGACATTTCCGGGAACCATGGCAACGCGGGTCTCTCCAGCAACTGTCTCAACGGGAATACCGATCTTCACGTGATTTCTCCTGTGTTGGTTAATATTATAAAAATGGTCTGATTTATCATGACGCCAAGATATTTGGTGTCCTGCCCCGGGCAACAGGAGTTTTACTTAAATGATCATTTACTGCAGTACTTGTTTCATCGGGGTGGGATAGTTGATCAGGGATTAATTTTTCCAGCCATGTATTGAATGGCACACAGGACATCACGTCGACTGATCTGACCAATAACAATATCGTTTTCCACCACCGGAATACGACGATAGACATTGTTAAGGAATAGATCAGCTACGGTAAAAATATCCATCTCAGGTCCAATACTCATTACTGCCTCGGTCATGTATTCACTTACCGGGCCAGCTGGTGCGTCATGAAATACACCATTAGCCAGGGTGCGCAGACAATCTTTTTGTGAGATGATGCCAATAAGCTTGCCGTCATCGTCCACAACTGGAGCCCCGGATATAGCTGATTTCACCAATGAATCAATGGCTGCATAGATATCCATTTCAGGCTTAAAAACAACCAGTTCCTTTGCCATGAAATCACCCACGTTAATCTTATCCATCCAGGCCTCCTGTTTCCTTATATGGGCGATACCCATGTTTTCTCATCGAGCGTCATATTTACAAAAATATTAAGGAGTATCAAATACTTGTCTTGCAGTAAAGTCGACAATTTAAGACGGAGTACTGCTGTCAGTTGGGCCGTGAGCGGACCAGTACACGAGCACATCCACACCAACTTACCACTCCCGCTGTTTTGTAACTGCGATGCTGCAACTCAACTGACTAGCGATTGAACCTAACCCGAATAATTCATAGCCACTAAGACACAAAGTTGATGGCCGCACAAAAAGTCTCTCTCGCAGAGTACACAGAAACGCA
>JAJRSW010000124.1 GCA_024278595.1 Fidelibacterota bacterium
AGCTATCAAGCTGTTGGGAGATTCGAAAGATCAATTTTGGGGTCAATTATCTTTCTTACAACCCAGTTTGGACCCTGGTTATTCAGTATTTTCACCAGGTAAGAAGCCCAGTTGGAAACGACTCATCGATCCGGATTCTGTACAACAAACAACCCTGCAAATTGATGGAGGCGGCCGTTTCTTTCTGCTCAAGGATACTACTCCCCCACTGGTTAATCCAGTCAAACAATTCAAGCGGATCAAACGTGGATCGCGTTTGGTATTTAAGATTAGTGAAAATACCGGCCGCATACCGCATCCCAGACATTCCCTGGCAGCAACCCTGGATGGTCAGAAGTTTTTCCCTGATTATAACCCTTTAAGGCAGGAACTGTCTTTCCACGCTCCGGGAGCAGTTCGATCCGATCCTTACGTTTTTGAACTGATCGTTAATGATGATTCTGGAAATTCCACCACTTTCATCCACGCTTTCGAGGTTATTCGCTAACCATGTTCATCCCACTGAAGGACACAAACCCAGCCCTGCGGAAACCACTGGTGACCTACGGATTGATCGCTGTCAATGTGCTGCTATTTCTCATGGGTTACTGGTTCAATTTCGACAACCTGGTTTTCTCAAAAACAGCCTTCCTCGATCTGGAACCAGGTGCCTTCCTCAGTCTTATCACCCACCAGTTTCTGCACGGCGGTTGGGGTCACCTCGTGTTCAACCTGCTATTTCTATATATCTTCGGGGACAACCTGGAAGGATCTCTGGGGCCCGTCTTTTTCCTGCTGTTTTATCTATCATGCGGTGTTGGTGGAGCTTTATTCGAGGTCTATTTAGACCCTAATTTTGGCTTGGAAGGTCCTGGTTTGCTCATGGGAGCTTCTGGATCGATCTCAGGCGTCTTGGCTGGATACTTTCTACGCTATCCCCGCGCCCAGATCCTCACCTGGGTCATCTTCATTATTTTTATCAAGATCAGAGCAGTCTGGTTTATTGGAATTTGGATCGCCTTACAATTTTTATTCGAATTTATGTCACCTGGGGATGGAACGGCTTATATTGCGCACATTGGTGGATTTATTACGGGACTCGTATTGTACAGTTCTTATCATAAATATCAGTTAAGCAGGACCTCATGATGCAGAAAAAGTTAATTGAAGCAGCCCGGGATGTTCGCAAAAGAGCTTATGCCAAATATTCGAATTTTAAAGTGGGTGCTGCGGTTGAAACAGCTGATGGCAAAATTTATCAGGGTTGTAACATTGAAAATGCCAGTTACAGCCTGACCCAGTGCGCCGAACGGACGGCTCTTTATACGGCTGTAGCCGCCGGTGAAAGCAAATTTATTCAGCTGGTAGTAGCTACTGAAAATGGCGTCAGTCCCTGTGGTGCTTGTCGACAGGTGATCTGGGAATTGTGTGGTGATATTCCCATCACGATGGTGGATGAACAGGGGAATATCAAAGCAACAACATCCACAGAGCTGCTCCCGGCTGCTTTTGATGAACGAGACCTGACTTAGGTCTCAATCAATCCCTTGGCAATTGTTAGGAGAATTATAAGACTATGGAGCATTTAACGCCCCACCACACTGGTTGGATAGAGGTTATCACTGGATCTATGTTCAGCGGAAAAACTGAAGAATTGATCCGCCGACTCCGACGAGCACAAATAGCTCGTCAACATGTGGCCATCTTCAAACCTGATATTGATAATCGATTCAGCAGTGATCACATCGTTTCCCATAGCAAACAGCAACTTGAATCTACCCGGGTAAAGAAGGCGGCTGATATTCTGCCCCTGGCCAAGCATGTGCAAGTGGTGGGTATTGATGAAGCACAATTCTTCGATGATGAGATCGTAGAGGTTTGCCGAATACTGGCCCGTCAGAAAAAACGAGTCCTGGTGGCCGGTCTGGAGAAAGATTATCGAGCTAAACCCTTCGGCCCGATGCCGGAGCTTATAATTGATGCAGAATATGTTACCAAGAACCTGGCTATTTGTGTCATCTGCGGCAATCCGGCTGGATTCACCCAACGTCTGAGTAACACGGGTGATCAGATCCAAGTGGGTGAAGCCGAAAGTTATGAAGCCAGATGTCGCAATTGTTACGAACCACCAAAGGAATAAAAATATGCACCGACTTATTGGACTCCTGGGCATTGCTGCCATCCTGGGTATCGCTTATCTCATGTCAAACAATCGTAAAGCCATCAACCGGCGCATCGTCTTCTGGGGTTTGGGTCTGCAAGTGACCTTTGCGCTATTTATTTTAGCCACACCCATTGGGAAACCGGTTTTCCAATTCTTTGATCGCGGGATCAATCGCTTGCTCTCTTTTTCTGACGCCGGTGCTGAATTTCTGTTTAATGCTCTGGCCGTGGGTCCTGGAAACGAAGGCAGTCTGGGCTTTTTCTTCGCCTTCCAGATCCTGCCTACCATCATCTTTGTCTCAGCATTTATGGCTATTCTTTATCACATAGGTCTCATGCAGTTCGTTGTGAAATACATCGCCAAGGGTATGCAAAAAACCCTGGGAACCAGTGGCTCAGAAACATTGTCGGCCTCAGCAAATATTTTTGTGGGTCAAACTGAAGCACCGCTGGTGATCCGACCCTTTATCCAGGGTATGACCAAGAGTGAGTTCATGGCCGTTATGACCGGTGGGTTTGCCACCATGGCGGGTGGTGTTTTAGCCATCTATGCCAAATGGCTGGCAGACATTCCCAATATCGCTGGTCACCTCATGGCGGCTTCAGTGATGAGTGCACCGGCTGCGTTGGTACTGGCCAAGATCATCTATCCGGAGGTGGAAGAATCACCAACCAAAGGGGATCTCAATATAGAAATTCCAAAAAGTGGTGGGAATGTCATGGAATCCATTGCCCGAGGCACCAACGACGGCCTGAAACTGGCTGCTAATGTAGGTGCCATGCTCATTGCCATCGTGGCCCTGGTTGCTGCGGCCAACTATGGCTTGGGTTGGTTTGGGTTGAGCATTCAGCAGATCCTGGGCTGGATCTTTTCACCGCTGGCCTTCCTCATGGGGGTTCCCTACGCTGACATCTTTTCTGTGGGACAACTCATGGGTGAAAAGATCGTACTCACTGAACTGGTGGCCTATGCACACCTCCAGGAGATGTCAGGCGAGATCAGCGAAAAAGCCATGATCATCAGCTCCTACGCTTTGTGCGGTTTTGCCAATTTTGCCTCCATCGGTATTCAGATCGGTGGCATTGGATCGCTGGCTCCAGAACGCCGTGGTGACCTTTCTCAAGTGGCCTTCAAGGCCATGATCGGTGGCGCCCTGGCCTCCTGGTTGACTGCAACCATCGCCGGGATCATGCTGTAAGATCACCCGCGATCTGGAGCGTGTTCGGCACAAGATTTGTTATAGCTAGTCACAAATTGGAGACTCGATAATATGCGCATCATCTTATTAGGACCCCCAGGAGCAGGCAAGGGCACCCAGGCCAAACTGATCGTTAAGGATTACCATATCCAACAGTTGTCAACCGGTGATCTCTTGCGTGAGCACCGTAACCAGGATAGTGATCTGGGTAACGAAGCAAAGCATTTTATGGATGCCGGCAACCTGGTTCCAGATGGGATCATTCTGGGAATGGTGGCCGCAGAGTTTAAGAAACCCTATCTCGACCCAGGCTATATTCTGGATGGCTTTCCACGAACCTGTCCCCAAGCCCAGGGACTTGACAATCTTTTGGTCGATCATAATCAAAAACTGGATCATGTACTGGTTCTGGAAGTACCTGATGAGGAGTTGATCCGTCGGTTGACCGCTCGCAGATCCTGCTCAAAGTGTGGCTACATCTATAATCTGGTATTTAATCCACCACAGGCTGAGGGAATCTGCGATCTTGACGGTGCTGATCTTATTCACCGTTCAGATGATACGGAAGCAACAGTCCAAAACCGGCTTAAGGTCTATCAAAAACAGACCAAACCTTTAATTGATCATTACGAGCAACAGGGGCTGGTGCGACATATCGATGGAACTGGTGACGTCAAGCAGATCTATCAGCGAATTCTCACTGCCATCAGCTAAGATGTATATTCTCGGCGTTACCGGTAACATGGGATCCGGTAAAAGCACCGTCAGCCAACGCTTCAGCGAACTGGGTGCCGTCGTCTCTCATGCAGATGATCTGGCAAAAGAGCTCCTCCAAAACGATTCCAATATTCTAAACCAACTGGCCCAGCGTTTCGGCTCGGATATTCTGGATGGTTCGGGGCAACTCCAGCGCCAGCTCCTGGCAGAACGGGCCTTTGCCACCAGGGAAGACCAACAGTTCCTCAATCATTTGCTCCACCCGGAGGTCCGTCGGGCTACGCTACTACGGATCAATGATGCCCGGCAAAAAAGCACCCCATTGTTCGTCATCGATGCACCGCTGCTATTCGAGGCTGGCGTAGACAGCATCACTGATAGTGTTCTGGTGGTGACAGCGGATAAAATGCTTCGTCAGGGGCGGGTTGAACACCGCAGTCAGATCACAGAGGCTGACTTTGAACGCCGGGATCGACTGCAACTCTCCATTGAGGAGAAGATCAGTCGGGCTGATCATGTGATCTACAATAATGGGAGTCTGGTTGAGTTATTAACTCAGGTTGACAATTTTTACCAGGCGCTCAAACTTTGATGTGGGCGTGCAGCCGTAGGGCATACTTATCTGTCATCCCCGCAACCCAATCACAGATGTGGCGCATCTTCACGGCCACATCTTTTTCTTCAACCACACCTCTGGGTAATGCCAGATCAGCCTGGACTGTTCGTTTACCTAATACAACATCCCGGTAATAGCTGAAGAGTTCTTCCAGGATGGTCACACCGGCAGATTCGGGGATCTTGACATAATCAGAATTATAGATCAGCGAAAAATTTAGCGCCCTCAGCGCTGTCAACTCTGCTTTGGCAGACTTTGCCAATTCCAGTTCGAATCCATACCTGGGCGTATTCAAGTGAGGCTGTTCCACAGCTATGAGCTTCACTGAAGTGATCCAATGGCCGATCACACCAGCCACAAAACGTGACATGGGAAATTGCCCTTTAAGAACCTCATCCAGACGGAATCGTAATTCATCACTGACTGCCGGAAATTCAGATCCCCAGAATTCCTGGACCTGAGCGGGATTCAAAACACTCTGTTTGACGCCATCAAAAAGATCTGAGGTCGTATAGGCGATATCATCAGCCAGATCCATGATGGCACACTCAATGGGGCGCACCATGATCCCAGTCTGACTTAGTTGATCCAAGTCCACTTTCTGGTGCACCCAGGCGCGGATCTCGGCTTGTTCAGGGTAGAGGAATTTGGCACCATTCCTGGTATTGGCTTTTGCGACAACCTTATATTTTAGAATACTATCCAGCAGTGCGCGAGTTGGCTGCATGCCGCCCTTCCCTAGCCCGCGCCGGTCACCCCGCACAATATCGGTAAGGATGCGTAGTGATTGGGCATTACCCTCAAAACCGCCCCAGGGGTCCATGAGCTCATTTAGGCGGGATTCACCTTTATGACCAATGGGTGGATTGCCCAGGTCATGGGCCAGACAGGCGGCCTCCACCAGGGCATCATCGATCTGATACTCTGGAGCTAGTAGATCTGAGGTGCGATTAAGATAATTGACCAGGGAACGCCCGATCTGAGCGACCTCGATGGAGTGGGTCAAGCGGGTCCGGTATTGATCTGATTGACCCGTGACATAAACCTGGGTCTTGCCCTGTAATCTTCTAAAGGCAGTAGAATGAATGACCCGATCCCGATCAATCTCGAAAGCACTGCGATATTCATTTTCAGGGAGATGCCGATCCCCCAGTGATTCACGATCCCAGTCACTGTAAAAAGTATTGTTTGGTCTCATTGGGGCAACTTAGCAGAGAAATTCAAAGTTATCTAAAACAATTTTTATTAGCCACGGATGAGTACAGATAGACCGGGCTAAAAATTTCTGGATATAATTGGTAATTAAGCAAAATTTTAGCCTTAATGATCAACTAGAAAATTGAAGACCTAAGATACATCATCAGCGTGCAGAAGGGAATTGTGCTAACCCGACTAAACTGGGCTGTTATCGTTTACGGGCTCGGGGGTGGAAGCTACTATGGACTTCCTTTAAATAGGAGCTGTCCAGATGGGTATAGATCTGGGTGGTGGAGATATCCACATGACCCAGCATTTCCTGGACAATTCTCAGATCTGCTCCACCTTCCAGTAAGTGAGTGGCGAAGGAGTGACGAAAAGTATGGGGACTAACGGGTTTTTTAAGCCCTGACCTTTCCGCCAACTGTTTGAGAATGAACCAGATACCCTTACGCTGCAGTGGTTTCCCCCGGTTGTTTAAAAAGATGATACCTTCGTTAAAGTAACCTTTTTCCAGGGCTGAACGACCATGTGCCAAATATTCAACCAGCCACTTTTTAGCCTCACCGCCCAGGGGGACGATCCGCTCCTTATTGCCCTTGCCCCGCACCAGGAGCAAGTCTTCATCCATGAGCACTTGTTCAATGGTGAGATCGCAAACTTCTGAGACGCGCATTCCGGCGGCATACATCAGTTCAAACATGGCTCTATCACGTAAACCAAGTGGTGTTTCTGTGTCAATAGCATCCAGGAGCAGTTCAATATCCTCGATATTCAGGATCTTGGGTAGGCTGGACGGTAATCGGGGAGAGTCCAGGAATTGGGTCGGATCATTTTCAAGATAACCCTCCATGACCAGGAATTTATAGTAAGCGCGCAGTGAAGAAAAATGGCGAGCAACGCTGGTTCCGGCCATTTTACGCCGTTTAAGATTACGGGCATAATCTGTTAAATGTTGGTGATCCACCTGGCCCGGTTCCACCACACTTTGCCTAGCTGAAAAGCTCCAGAAATCAGCCAGGTCATCCAGATAAGCCTGTTGGGTATTCCGGGCCAGATTCCGCTCGATACGCAGATAATTGAGGAAATCCTGGAGGTAGTGTTCTGAGTGAGGCATGGGGAGCAATATACATTTGGGATTGAAGAATAAGGATTTAAGATTTAGGATTTGACCCGAATAGTATGAACCACGCACAAATGATCCTGAATAATCAACTGCGGTTGTGACTTTCGTTCGGCTCTCGCTTAGCGCTTGGGTTGCCATAGACTTTCAGGCTGTGAACCTGTTTTCGCCTATCGGCTACGACTGGGCAAGCTTTTGGACTTTCGACTAAACCCGCTGGCCAAGTCTTAGCGAAGGAAGGAACTGGCTGCGGTAATCTCCATTATTAATCCGGCGGATAATAAGTGTGTCTCCCTGAGCTCGTCGAAGGGTCTACCCAGGCGGTTTAAATGAAATCCAGCTTTAACATTAATGTCCGCCAGTTTAATAGCAGCTAATCGTGGATCCTTCGTTTTCACTCAGGAAGACCAAGTCCAAAAAATCTCTCTGAAATAGTATTCTTTGGATCCTTCATTTTGCTCAGGAAAAGTAGTTGCCGGATCCTTTTTCTCGTTACTCGTTGCTGGACGCAGCTTCCTCAGCGAGTTTGATGGCTCGGTCGATCCGGGTCATACAGCTCTGTTTACCCAGAATGGCCAGAATCTCGAATAAACCAAATCCCACAGCCTTGCCAGTGAGGGCAACTCTCAGGGCATGGACGATCATCCCCAGGCCAGTTTCTTCCTGTTCAACAAAACTACGTAAGAGGGCCTCGATAGCATGAGCGGAATATTCAGGTGTTTCTGCAAGCGGTTTTCTAAGTTTTTTTAGCAGCTCTCGCTGAGTATTTGCATTCACCAGACGTTTGCGAAAGGCTTTTTCCTCATATTCGATAGCTTCATCAGTCAGAAAAAATTCCTGATAGTCCAGAATATCGCCGGCACAAGAAAGGCGTTCATTGGCAGCTTCCAGGATCTGTTTCACCTTTGATCTGGAATCTTCATTGACTGGTGTGGTGATCAGCCCGGCTTTCTCCAAGTAGGGCAGGACCATCTCCAATCGCTGATCCAGAGTGAGTCGCCACATATAACGGCTTTGAAAGGCAGTCAGCTTCTGAGGGTCAAAACTGGCTGGTGACTTGTTGATCCGATCCAAACCGAAATCGCGGATCATGGCCTCGCGACTAAAGTCCTCCGTATGGTCATCCAGTGACCACCCCAGAAGAAGCAAATAGTTCAGGATGGCATCAGGTAGAAAACCGATCTCACGATAAAAATCAATGATCACCGGGTTAAAGGTTTCTGGAGCGGCACTGAAACCAATTTGTTTTGCGATACGCTCACCATGGTCATACAGTACCTTGAAATCCCGATTCTTCAGGTATTTATCCAATTTGCGTTTGCTCAATTTATTTGAGCTGCCGGGCTCAGCCACAAATGGCAAATGGGCGTATTTAGGCAATTCCAGCCCGAGACTCCGGGCAATAAATATTTGACGGGGTGTATTGGGTAAATGTTCGATAGCCCGGATCACATGACTGATCTCAAAAGCAGCATCATCTACCACATTGGTCAGATGGTACAGGCAGCTCCCATCCTTGCGCTGGATGACATGATCCTGCTCGCCGGCCCAGGCAAATGACATGGCTCCCCGGACCATATCCTGAAATTCACATTGGCCTGTCCTTGGCAGCTTGAGACGCACCACAGCTTCGCGGCCTTCAGCTTCGAAACGAGCCGCATCAGCAGCTGTTTTCGCCATCCAGGACCGGCTATAGATAAATTGACGCTTTTCTTTTTCAGCAGCCTGGCGTTCAGCGGCAAATTCCTCTGGTCTTGAGTAATCTTTGTAAGCAGATCCATCCGCCAGGAGCTTTTCCACTGCGGCAGCATAGATATCTGATCGCTGGCTCTGGAAGTAAGGTGCGTGGGGACCGCCTACCTCAGGACCCTCATCCCAGTCAATGCCCAGCCATTTGAAGCCATCCATGATGGGTTGCAGGGCGTCTGAAACATTGCGGGCCTGGTCAGTATCGTCTACGCGGAGAATAAATTTTCCACCATGGTGACGGGCAAATAACCAGTTAAACAGGGCTGTTCGGACGCCCCCAATATGGAGATAGCCAGTTGGGCTGGGTGCAAAACGAACACGGACGTTGGAGATCTCTGGAGCTGTCATGATTTCTAAATATTCTTTCTCAATTATACCAATTCTTCAAAACTGCAGCACAAATTCAAACTATTTTTTTGCTTATCAATTCCCGACAGGTCTTCAATACCACCTGATTGAGACACGACATTTGAGGCTTGTCGGGATGAAGATAAGCGGAAAAAGAGGAAGCAGTTGGGTGTCGGTTTGCTGTGTGATTGGTATTAAACATAATTCATCATTTTTCGTCACCCCGAGTGGTCTCGAGGAGCGTATAATATTAGTGGGAACAGACGCCCTTCATACTGAGAAAATCAATTCTTTCAGGAAAATCTAACCGTTCCCATGTGATGTCCCGCCAGATCCAGACTCACCTCATCATCGGGGTTCAAGACTCCGACTCCCTCCGGGGTGCCCGTGAAGATGATATCGCCGGGTTGCAAGTCGGTATATTCCTCAAGATAGGCGGGTATCTTTTCCAGGGGCAGGATCATCTGACTGCTATCCCCTCGCTGGCTAACCACCTGGTTCAGCATCATTGTGAACCGAATCTGATCCAGATCCGGAATTTCATTGCTTGGAATAAAGCGACTTACCAGGGCCGCGCCATCAAATGATTTGGCCAGGGTCCATGGTTTGCCAGCTGATTTTAACTCACTTTGGAGATCTCTGAGGGTCAGATCCAGTCCCAAACCAATCCCGGCGATAAAGGGACCTTCGTTATTGCGATCCAGCATGATAACTATTTCGGTTTCATAATGAACTGCACCATGATCCCGGAAAAGTCGCTGAATTCCATTTACCGGTGCCAAAGCATTCAGTCCTTTTTGAAAGACCAATGGGCAGGGCTCCACGACATTACCTAATTCCTTGGCATGTTTGGCATAATTGCGTCCCAGACACCAGATCGTGCGGGGCTGGATACCTTTTTCCTTTTCCGTGAAATCGAAGACCATGTTAATTCCTGTGGGTTTTTGGGGTTTGTGGGTTTGTGGGTTTTATGCGGGTTGTGAGTTTGAATATTCTGATAATTTTCTCATACTCATTTTTTCCAACTTATACCACCCCTTCTTCTTGCACCCGATCCCCTTATACCTAAGTCCATCGATTCCAGAGTGACACAGATCCAGCAGGTTAATTTAACTATGTTTTTATACGTTGGGCCATGATAACGGAAATACCCGGGACCTGGGCGATCTCCGCTTCACTGGCATTTTTTAAATTCTTAAGCGACCGGAAATACTTCAGCAGGGCGATCCGTCTGGATTGACCAATCCCGGCAATATCATCCAGAGCGGAATGAACCATGGCCTTGCTGCGTCGATTTTTCTGGAAGGTAATGGCAAAGCGGTGAGCTTCATCCCGAATTCTTCTCAATAGAAAAATTGAAGGACTGGTCTTAGGAATTCCCAGAGAGTTTGATTCACCTGGCAGGAATACTTCCTCGAGCCGTTTAGCCAGCCCCAGGATGGGGATATGGGACATTCCAATGCGCTCAAGAATATCAACAGCAGCACTCAGCTGACCCTTACCGCCATCAATGAGGATCAGGTCTGGTTCTGGTAAGGCTTCGGCTTTTACTCTGGTGTAACGACGGTGGACCACTTCCTTCATGCTGGCAAAATCATCGATCCCATCAACTGTTTTTATCTGAAATTTACGATATTCCTTTTTGGCGGGTTTACCGTCTTTGAAACACACCAGGGAAGCCACGGTTTCGGTCCCGCCTAAATGAGAGATATCGAAGCCTTCGATCCGTCTGGGGGGTGCACTGAGATTCAGGTCCTCCTGGAGTGCCCGAACCATTTTGGGGACGATCTCTACGCGTTGGGCCTGTTCCAATGCCCAGTCTTTGAGGACCAATTCGGCATTACGATCGGCGAGTTCCAGGAGGGTCTTCTTCTCCCCTATTTGAGGAATACTGAAACTGATCTTCGTGCCAGCAACCTCTTGTAGCCAGGCACTGATCATATCGATATCAGCAATCCCATCTGGAACCAGGATCTCTCGGGGAATAAAGGAGGCATCTTCATAAATGCGAGTAATCATACGGCTCAGGATGGTGGGCATTTCCTCATCTTCGGTCCCCCGAAAGCGGAACTGCTCCTTGCCGATAAGCTTACCAGCACGGATGCGAATGAGAATTCCACAGGTGAGATTATCCTGGCGGGCAACGCCCAGAACATCCCGGTCTTCAAAATCACTGGTTTTTAGACGTTGGCGACTCACATAAGAGCGTACTGCATCCAATTGGTCCCGATAGCGGGCGGCATGTTCATATTCTGTATTCTCAGCGGCTGTTTGCATTTTTTTCTGAAGATAGACCTCCACATTATCCGTGCGACCTTTTAGAAAATCCTCAACCCGCTGGATCATTTCAGCATATTCCTGGCGTGAAATAAGACCCTGACAGGGGCCATCACATTTGCCGATGTGATAATCCAGACAGAGCTGGACTTTTCCAGCGGCCACGGAATCGTCATCCATGCGATAATGACAACTGCGGATCGTAAAGATACGTTTGATGACGGCCAGGGCAGCCCGGAGTCCCTTCACATTGGTATAGGGGCCGTAATAAACCGAGCCATCCTTAACGATGGTACGGGTGACGAACACCTGGGGATAGGCTTCCCTGGTGATGCGGATATAGGGGAAGGTCTTATCATCGCGGAGATCAATATTGAAACGGGGGCGGTGTTGTTTAATAAGGTT
Organism: Fidelibacterota bacterium; assembly: GCA_024278595.1. Classification (GTDB taxonomy): domain Bacteria; phylum Fidelibacterota; class UBA8477; order UBA8477; family JABMPR01; genus JABMPR01. Next base: position 11,774 of record JAJRSW010000124.1, read on the forward strand.
GGCTTCGGTGAGCAGGGCTTCGACTTCGGTGCGGGTAATCAGGGTCTGGAGATCCCAGATACGGGCTATCAGGCGGGCAGTTTTGGGGCTATCCGGGGTCCCGGTGAAATAGGATCGGACTCGATTGCGCAGCACTTTGGCCTTCCCGATATAGATGATCTTCCCATTTTTGTCGTAGTAGAAATAGACCCCGGGTTGTTTGGGCAGGTCTTTCAGTTTGGCTTTATAGGGCGGGATCATGGTGAACATGCTGAAAATCTAAAATGAGTTGGTTGAAATGCTTGGGTTTTATTGGGGGAATTGATAGTCCAAAGTCGAAAGTCGAAAGTCGAAAGTCGAAAGTCGAAAGTCGAAAGTCGAAAAGCTAGTAGTCTAAAATATTCATTCGCCACGAAGGCACAAAGGTTGAAAAAATAAAGTGTTCTGTAAGATTATGCGTAAATAGAAAAATATATAAAATAAACTGTGTTAAATTAGGTTTTTGCTTTAAATATAATATTCTTAATGTCTTTGTGGCAACGGTTTGTGAATAATACAAGTTAGGTTGACGATGGCGGGTTTGCCAAGGGTGGCAGTGGGTTTTTCCACAAGCTCAGCTTTGGACAAACAAAAAGACCTGCAAACGGGGACGACATCACATAGATCCCTCTCTCATACAACGGGCAGTTAAACAATCTGTTGATAAAAGCGGCTTGACTAAGCAGATCAGTTGTCATACCTTCCGTCATTCATTTGCGACTCATTTATTGGAGGGTGGATATGATATTCGAACGGTCCAGGTTCTGCTGGGTCACAAGGATCTGAAAACAACAATGATCTACACGCATGTGATGAATCATGGTCCTTCGGGGATACGAAGTCCCATTGATGATCTATGACCATAAATTCCTATCGAAAAGGGGGTCTTATGCGGGTCAGCAGAAAACACTCAAATAAATACATCTTTTCAATAACTCCTTGTGAGTTATAGACTTTACAGAATAACAACACTTGGCTTATGCTGACACCAGTGAGGTCATATAGGTGTTATGCGGAACAGCATAATTATAGTTAGTGGGATATAAAAACTTGCGATATCTAAGATCAGTATGAGGAGGTGAACGATGGGAAAGAAGGAAACATTCGAGTATTACCGAAGGGCTTACGTTAGAGATAATTATCGTTGCATATATTGTGGAAGGGATATGCTGAACTCTTTGGATGATTGGCTCTCTTTAGAAGTGGATCATCTAATCCCGAGAAAGAAAGCAACGGAGGGAGATAAAGATCCACACAGAGATGATAATCTCGTAACTAGTTGCAATGTATGCAATAAACTAAAGTCCAATTATTGTCCCCCAGATACTCCAGATGATGAATCTGAACAATTAGAGCATATGCGGAAATATGTTTTAGAAAAGAGGATG
>JAJRSW010000010.1 GCA_024278595.1 Fidelibacterota bacterium
AATCGATTAGTGAGCGTCTTTTTTGATCCGTATAGTGGCCTAATACGATTGGGTGTTTTTGACTTGCTAAGTGGCCGTATGTTATATGATGTTGATCACCATTTCGTCAGCGATAGAAAATCTGTAAAACTTAGCAAAAAGGATAATTCGATTATTGTTGGTGGCGTATTTATGACGGGGTTTAAACAGATGCTGGATCGATACGATGAAAACTCCAGAACACCATCAGAACAATCGATAGCTAGGTTCAAAGAATTTTTTACAACCAACCAGGCATATACTCTGGGCAAATACAATCAACACTTGGAGCTCATCGATTCGGCTGGTTTCGTTTCACACACAGGGGAAGCGCTGGAGGTTTATGGTCGCTTAAAGCAATTTCACGCAATGGACATTGATCATCAATCAAATATCTATAGTGTAAATCCCGAAAATGGTTTCGATGTTATAAAATATTCACCTGAATTTGAAGTGAAAAACAAGTTTAGGATTAAAAACAGAAACTACAAACCATTACCCTCTGATCTGAAAAAGAACCGCTTGTATGAATACCAGAAGACGGCAGGATTATATTCTGTGGTTTATGCTCTTTTTGTGAGCGAAAATCATATCATCACATCATTTTTTCAAAACGTCCCCGTTAGGGACAAACCTACTGCACCATATTACTATGATATTTATTCAACCGATGGTAAAATGCAATATTCAGGAAATCTGCCATATCCAATTTATGGAAAAGATTTCAAGGACCAATTGTATCTTTACGTCAAAATTGAAAGTAGATCATTTTTCTCTGACGATGATTATTATCTGGTTCAAATTGATATTAGCGAGTTAAAACTAGGCATCGTAGATAAGGAGTTTGTGCATGCCAGGATTAACGGAAGCTAAACGATCGATTTGAAAATGGGTGTAACTGTTGAACAGACCTTCAAAAAGATACTGTCCATCACTCGCTGGGGCGTATCGGGTGTTTTTTTCTTCTTGGCAATCACCAAACTGATTTCCATGATAAGATTTGGGATAGAGCCTTATGAACAATTCGTGCTAATGACTGGCCTACCAGAACTATTGAAGTACTATGGCGCAATTGCATGTGCTGTTGAGTTTTATCTAGCCGTAGGCGTGTGGATTAAGGCGTGGATTTATCCTGCAGCCATTTCCGGAATCATATTGTCAATGGGCGGTGTGACCCTAAGTGTTTACTCTTTAATCCTGAAACAAACGATGGATTGTCACTGCGGACTTTTGGGGGACAATGAATATGTATTGCTGTTTCAAAAACTCGTATTAATAGTTTCCTTGATAGTTCTTGCTCAAAAAAAAGATCAGCTACAATATTAGTCTGGCGATTATTATGCAAAACAAGCAGCCATACGCACACCTATGCTAATGCTATTTAACGTTAAGCGGCGACTTGCTTAAATATGGTGGTTAGGGGAAAGCCCCTGCTTCCCGTCCACGCCGGCAAACGAAGAGACGGTTGTTCATACACAAAGCTAGGTAGTGCCGGATTGTCGTGTAGGCCTATTCAATTATAACAAGTTTCTCAAATAAATCGTTATTCTGTTTTAATTTATCCTCATTACCATAGACACAGATCTTACTGTTATTTAAAATATCAGAAACCATTTTTTCATAGGATTTTACATCAGCCAGGGTTGTGCTTAAGACAGCATCCCGCTCAGCTTGAAGCAGCTCCTGATCGGTCTTGCTGAAATAGCGAGCCACGGCAACATTGCCTCTCTGTGAGGGCGTCAGAGGACGATCAATACCAGAAATGGTTCCAATAATGAACCGCGTCAGCTCGCTTTCATCCAACTCTAGAGTCTGCAGGAACCGGGGTGTGTTGGCATAGTTTTCCAGCGTCTCAGCTAAATTGGGGTCCCGATAAGACCCAAAATAGACCCTGCCAGATGGTGAGAAGCGCGCAAAACCTCCGTATGCTCCGCCGATCACACGCACTTGATTCTTGAGCCATTCCCGGGAAAGGATCTGGTTCAGAACCCGAATACTACCGCTCCATTCATAACCAAGATCGCTAAAATCACTGCCCTGCAAAACATACTGGACCTTCGATGCTGCCATCAAACCTTCGTTTTCTACTGCAGATTCAAGCTTCCAGGATAGATATTTCACTTTTTCACGAGGTAATTGTTTTGCAAACTGCTTAAGCTCTTTCTTGTACGGTTTAAAAGCTTCATCCGAGCAGGTTACAGAAGCGATCAGGTTGCCGCGGGTAAACAGCAGCTTGGCCACATTCTGCAGTTCAGATATCAATAGCTCCTGGTTCTTGTCGAAATTGTCAACCAGCTCAGAAATGAACCAGTAATACTCAAGACCCCCAGTCAGTTCATCAAATTGACCCGAACGGGTGAGGTAGGAAAACAATCGTGTTCGCGCATACCCCAAACCATCTCTTTTGACTGAAGCAGAAAGTTGTGAGTGATGTCGCGTGAGAACGTCTTTAAGGCGCTCTACATCACCAAGTAAAGAGTGCATTAGAATGTCTGCGCTGAACTCAAAAGCCCGGGATTGTTTCTGTGAAAGCACCTTGGTGGAAACCACAAACTTGGGAACCAGCTGATCATCATCCCGGTTTTCCAGATAAGAGGTAAGATAGGTGTTAAACCCGCCCAGGTGGGTGTCCAGGGCATTGTCAAGTTCGCCGAATGTGTAAGATTCTGTCGCAATAGAGCCGAACAGGACGGCGAGCAGATTAGCGTAAGGCAACTGGTCCTCCCGCAAGACCCGCAAGTCAAAAAAGAAATTGAGGTAGCTGATATTATTCGTGAAGGCTGAATAGTGTAAATACGGAATTCGGGAAACCCTATGCGACTCAACCTCATACCAGTCGATCTTAGGCTCGATATCTTTAAGGCTAAGCAGAGGTATGGTCGCCAGGGCTTCCGGACTGTCTCCAGCTTTTTGATGTTCAATGAGCTGTTTGGTCTGGTCCACCAGTTGGCTGGTTTCAGCGGAAGTGAGGGCCGCCTTAAAAGTAGCCAGCTCTTCTGCAGCACGACGATCATTCTCAGCTTCCAAACCCGGTTTTGGATTTAGCGTAAATAGCAGGGCATGGGGGTTGTCCAAGAGATACTTTGAAACCAGGTTTTCCAGGTAACCGGTTGTACGTTCAGCCTTTATGGCGGCCAGTGGTTTTTCATATTCAAGACCACTGAAGGGCTCGTCTCCCCAGAACCAACTACTCAGAGCCTGGCCATTATAGGAGAGTCCCTTTTGCGGAGTATTGCCCTCGCGAAGCCGAAATTCCATCCGGTTTATAATTCCAACCAGAGCGGCTTGATCTAGTCCCTCTTCTACAACCCGATCAAGGGTTTCAAAAACGATACGCTTGAAGGCTTCAGCATCATCCGGGTCAGCATTTTGAATTCGGATGTGAAAGACATTTTGTTGACGATCATCGATCCAGGCATTGATATCCTTTCCGATCCCAGCCTCTTGTAGCGCTAGGCGTACAGGTGCTGATTCGTTGTTAAAAAGCACTTGCGTAAGAACCTGCAACCCCATTCCCAACTGTTGGTCGATACTGAGACCACTGACGAATGACAGGGAGAGATAGCTTTGTCCCTCAAGCTCTGAGCCCTCCGTAGCAGCATAGAAACCAGAAGCCTGCTTGAGGGTATCAAAGGGTGCCTGGAGCGGCATGGAAACCTGCTCAGCGGATCGTGAGTAGCTTGACAGGTAGTTTTCGTCGATAAAGGCTAATTCTGATTCGAGATCTCCATCTCCGTAAAGAAAGATATAGGAGTTGGACGGGTGGTAATATTTACGGTGGAAATCTAGAAAGGTAGCATGACTTAAGCTTGGAATAGCCGCTGGATAGCCACCAGACGAGAAACGATAGGGTGTATCTGGAAATAGATTTTTGTTCACCAGATAGCCCCATTCTCGAGTAGGACTTGAGAAGGCGCCCTTCATTTCATTATACACGACCCCTTTGTAGGTAAGGGCAGAATCAATATCCTCCAGCTCGCGGTGCCAGCCCTCCTGATCCAGAATTCGGGGGTCATCATATATAAGGGGGTTAAAAACGGCATCTAAATAGATGTGCATGAGTGACCGGAAGTCCTTGTTGTTCATACTGGAAACCGGATAGAGGGTAATATCACTACCGGTCATGGCATTAAGGAAGGTGTTGAGAGATCCTTTTGATAAAATATCAAAAGGGCTTTTTACCGGAAAATTCTTTGAGCCGTTAAGGACGGAGTGTTCCAAAATATGCGGAGTTCCGGCATCGGTTTCGGTGATGGTTTTAAATGAAATACAAAAAGTTTTGTTGGGATCCTCATTCGCTATTTTCAGCAGCCGTGCGCCTGAAAGCTTGTGGGAAAACAGGTAGCACTCAGCATCAACCTCTTTAATAAAACGCTTTTCAATCAATTCAAAACCATGCATATTACCCTCTGTCTTTATGTCTGCCATCAGCGAGGTACTAAACAACAACATGCTTAGCATAATTAACACTTTACGCATCTTTAGATCCTCAGTTTTATACAACTAAAACCAATTGAGCTTCAAATTTGCTCATAAGGTCATAACAAATTTTCATTTAAACTTTACGCCCCGCAAAAAGTAGCTGAGAAATTATGAAATGCACGCTAAATCCATTAATTACAACCAGATATATCAAACACACCTAAATCTATAAATATCAATACTCTGCGAGAGGGGCTTTTTGCAAGAGCGCCAAACATCAAATGAGAAACATGCTTCGACCAGGCTCAAGGATCACCCTTCGATGAACTCAGGGACCGCCCTTCGAATTACAGTTAAATGGATAAAGATAAAGCAGGTAGCTGCAGATTTGATGTTTAATTGGTATAAAACGTGTATCAGCCCTTAAACAGCTGCACAAATTCGGCAAATATTTCAGCATTAAAGTGTGATCCCATTTCATACTTCATGATTACCAGCGAGTCATAAAGCGACAGGGATGGTTTGTAGGATCGTCTGGAAGTTAACGCGTCAAAGACATCAGCAATAGCGCAAATACGACCATAAACATGTATCTTGTCACCCTGCAAACCCTGTGGATACCCAGTGCCGTCATCTCGCTCATGGTGCTGCATGATAATTATTTTACACTCAGGACTTAATTGATCGGTGTCAGAAAGTATCTGGTAGCCGTTTAAGGGATGCTCTCGCATTAACTTTAACTCTTGATCATCCAGCTTGCCGGCTTTATTGATTACAGAATCAGGTATATTTACTTTACCAAGATCATGGAGAAAAAAAGCAGCTCCCAACTCCTGGATATCATGCGGGCTTGATCCCCCATAGAGGGCTTTTGTAAGCAGGACCGACATGATACCTACGTTTACTGAATGGGTAAATGTATAGTGATCATGAGAAGTGATCCTTAATAGTTGTGAGGCAGTCTCATCATCCGCCAGGATCAAGTCAACCATCTCTGAGACACCCTGTTTGAATTGTTCGATATTTTCAGCAGAAGGAGCTTTTAACACCTTGTCCATGACATGCAGGGAGACCTCGTAAAGATAGCTGGCCTTCCGCTTTGGTGTCACCTTTGAGTCGTGAATGAAATCGCTATAATTAACCGGCATTAATGGCGGACCTGAGATTTTAGGGGGCGCCTCAACCACTGAGACTTTTTTTATGTAATTGGGTTTTTTCCTGATCTCAGGACGAATCAGGCTTTTGACCGGATCCACGATCACATCAGAGATACCACTGCGGATGATTCTGGTGATCTGGGATTGATCTTTTATTAAAAATTTACTCCGGACAAACGAATGGTTGGTCCAGTTGCCAGGCAGTTGAACGAACATGCCAACCTTAAGATCTGCTACTTTGGTTTTTATTGGGCGATCGATCGGTCTCATGCCTGAATTTTAAAGCAGTTTACGGTCTTGAGCAAATAGTATATCAAGCAGATGAATATAAAGTACCAAAAGTCGGGTTTCACCGAGGCTTTATTAGGGAAATTACTATATGAGGCACAGAAGACTAGTCAACGACGACCTTAAAGGTAACAGTTCCATTTCCTCCAGCCGCTAGCGAGAGCGTTCGGGTAAACCTGACATGGGTCACCGGAGCCAGTTGAGAGACGTCATAATTGCTTCCATTATCATGACTGAATTCAATGACCATATTGGATCCCGCAGCACTATTACTCAAATAAACGGTTTCAACGGGGATGTCTTCTATAATAATGACACTGGTGGCCAGCCCTGCACCCACATTGGAGTAAACTACAGTATAGGTGAGTGTATCACCAGGGGCAGCTACGCTGAGATCGACCGTTTCAGCCAGGGATAATTCTGGTAATGGCATAGGTAATCCGAACCCGGAGATGGCAAAGGTGTAGGGGTTCTCATTATCATCATCCGAGGCAATGCTAACGGTTGCAGAACGCTCGCCTTCTGCAGACGGCGAAAAAGCAATTCTAAATTCGGAGGAACCGCCCCCAGCCAAGATAATGGCTGATGGGCTTTGTATAATACTGAAGTCAGCGGCATGACTACCGGAAAGGGTAACATATGGAGCCGAGCCAAGGAGGTTAAGAGCAGCACTCCCCGCGTTATTAATTGTGAAACCCACCGAAAAGGCTGAGTCAACAATAGTGCTGTCAAACCGAGTGCTGTCAGATACACCGGGGGTGATATCACCATTTACGATGGAGAGACTATTTCCCACAAGATCAATCTCACTACTGGCGATACCCGTACCCTGGATACTGAAGGTGAAGGGGTTTTCATCACCATCATCGCTGGCGATGCTGATGGTGGCGGTTCTTAAGCCAACCGAGGTTGGATCAAAGGTTACATCAAAACTTACTGTTCCACCATTTGCTGCCACGGAGGAACTGACAGGCTGAGTGTTTACCAGAAAATCACCAGCATGGGTGCCACTCAAAGCGACCATCGGACCTCCGGTCAATGAAAGCGTTCCGCTACCGGAGTTAAGGATGGTAAAGGTATGGATGCTTATCCCGGTCAAAATATCCAGGCTGCTGAAATCGGTGGAGTCGGAGGCGATGGGAGAACTGTCACCAGTGGCGATAAATTCACCATTACCCTGAACGTCTATCTCAGGTGTTGCCGAACCAATTCCCTGAATTGTAAAGTTATATGGATTTTCATCAAGGTCATTATTTGCCAGAGAGATGGTGGCCGTTCGTATTCCTTCGGCCGTGGGGTCAAAAGTGACTGTGAAAGTGGACGTGTTGTTTGAAGCGATCGGGGAAATGGGCGCTGCTGTAATTGTGAAGTCACTGGCATGATCACCGGTGATCACAACGTGGGGAGCGGGGGCGGTCAGAATCAGGTTTGCATTACCAGTATTCAAAATGGTAAATATCTGAGCCTGGCTCCCGGTGGAAATATCTTCGGTTCCGAAGTCAGTATGATCTGAAGCAGTAGCCGTGGTATCCCCATCAGAGATGACGGTCCCATTCCCGGAGACCTGGATTTCTGATGCCAAGCCATAGCCCCAGACAGAAAAATTGAAGGGGTTTTCGTTTGCATCCGTGTTGGCAATACTGACAGTGGCGGTCCTTAAGCCTTCCGCAGTCGGAATAAAACGAATGTCAAAACTGGTGCTGTCATTTGAGGCAACTGTTGCTGAGGGTTGAACTTTGACATAAAATTCTGCTGCATGGGTTCCAGAGATGGAAACCCGGGGTGTTCCGTTTAGCGTGAGGGTGGCCCCATTACCGTTAAAAATCTTGAAAGTATGGATCACCGAATCGACCTGAGCATCAACGGAGCCAAAATCAGTATGGTCCGTTGTCGATGGCGAGGTGTCACCATCAGTAATGTTCACATTGTTTCCTTTAAGGCTGATCTCCGGTTCAGACTGCTGATAAACACCGGCATCAATAGTGGCATTAAATACATTTGAACTAACGGGAACTGCACCTGATTGACCAGTAGTGGTATTGATATCACTATCAACCGTGTCATCACCTCCAGCATTCTGTGGCGAGAAAACATAACCTGCAGGCAGGCCGGTAAAGTATAAACGGTAAGTTTGAGCGCTGAGACCGGTGAAAGAATAATAACCAGAGGCATCAGTTGTGGTTGTAGCCACACTAGCACCCCCGTCGATCTTGATCTCCACATCAATCCCGGGAACCCCAGCTTCCCCAGCATCCTGGGTACCATCTGCATTCACATCTAGCCAGACATAATCTCCTACACCTGTAGCCTTGAAGCCGGCATCCCAGGTATTATCTGTGGCGCCAATACCAAGGAAAAAGGTGGTGGTCTTCCCACTATTGTTTGGGTCGGCATCACTGTCTAGGGCATTATCACCTCCCTGATCTAAAGGAGAAAGTGTAAAGCCAGTCGGTGGATTAGAGAATATGAGGTAATAATTTGCAGAGGCCAAGCTCTCGAAAATATAGGATCCATCAGCTCCACTAATAACAGAACTGATCAGGTTATCTCCAGAATCATACAGGGACACGGTGATACCAGCCAGACCATTTTCAGTGGCATCTTGAATTCCATCACCATCGTTATCCAGCCAAACCAGATTGCCGATAACACCTATTTCCGGACTGGTACCATTACCAAGAATGTCAAAAAGGTAGGGTGACTCATCGGGATCATTGTTCGAAATGGAAATAGTTGCTTTTCGAGACCCGACAGCTGAAGGATTAAATTCAACCACAAATGGTGTGCTGCTGCCAGTATTCACTGTAGCTGCCGGAGCGGATGATATTGAAAAGTCAGCTGCATTCGTACCCAGAAACGAGATCGTCCCAATTGTCAAACTGGTATTTCCACTATTGTAAATGGTATAGGTAACTGACCGGGTTCCTGAAGTGATGTCAACATCACCATAACTTGTACTGTCAGTCAGGCTTGGTGAAGTATCACCATTACTAATCGTTAGACTGTTGCCAGAGACGCTCATCTCTGGCGTTGTGGTTCCGGTTCCCTGAATGTCAAAAGTATAGGGACTTTCGTTTTGGTCACTGTTATTAATAGAAACCTGAGCTTCACGAAGACCTGTTCCAGAGGGATTAAAAGTGATTGACAGGATCACTGAGCTACTGGGTGCTACCAACGAGGCCGGCTCGGTGGTAACACTAAAATCGCCAGCGTGAGCACCCGAGATGCTAATAATCGGGGTTTCCCCCAGTACCAGATCATCCGTACCCAGATTGTGAATGATATAGCTCTGGACAGCTGTAAAGCCCCCGATCACCTCAATACTGCCAAAATCGGTTCCATCACTGACCCCCGGTGAAGTGTCACCGTCAGGAATACTGATATTATTTCCCTTGATATCGATTTCAGATTGAGAATTAGGATCGTAGATCCCAGAACCCTGGATGGTGAAGGTATAGGGAGATTCGTCAGAATCATTATTTTCAATACTGATGATTGCCTGCCGGATACCCAGGGCAGCCGGAGAAAAGGTAACCTCAAAGGATGTAGTAGCACTATCAATGGCAATGGAAGTAGAGGGGCTGCTGGAAATACTAAATTCAGAAGCATTGGCTCCGGTAAGGTTAACATAAGGCGGTGGACCGGTTAGATGTAGAACAGCGTACCCGATATTTCGAATAACAAATTGAGTTGTGGTTGGAACGCCCGATATCTCGGCGGTTCCCAGGTCGGTAAAGTCAGTCGTACCGGGGGAACTGTCACCACTTATGATCACATTGCCATTCCCCAAAACCTCGATCTCTTCATCAAGGGTGGATGTGCCCAAGCCTTCAAGGGCAAAATTATAGGGGTTTTCATCAGCGTCATCGTTGGGTATTGTTATGGTCGCTGACCGCACACCTGTGGTGGTCGGGTTAAAGCTTATTTCAAAAGTGATTGTTCCCGAAGCTGCCACAGTACTGGCGCTTGGCTGTTGAGCTACCAGGAAATCACCCGCATTGACACCAGTGATCTGGACTATTGGCAACCCGGTCAAGTTTAACACACCCGAACCAGTGTTGCGGATTATGAAGCTATGGGTCACCAGGCCCGTAATAATATCCTGGCTGCCGAAATCGGTGAGATCGTTAACTGAAGGAGTGGCATCACCATCGGCGATAAATTCCGCACCTGCCTGGATACCCATTTCAGGGAAGGATGTCCCGGTTCCCTGGATGTTAAAAGTATAGGGGTTTTCATCGGTGTCAGAGTTGGCTATGGTTAGCATGGCAGTCCGCAGTCCATCAGCTGCAGGATCGAAACGAACGACAAAGCTGGTTGAGTCACCGTTGGCAATAGGCGTTACGGCGGCCACGGGAACGGTAAACTCAGCAGCGTGGGTACCGCTGACACTAACATAGGGAGTAGTACCGGTAAGATCCATAGAGGCCGTGCCAGAATTCAAAACAGTAAAAGTGACAAAGGTGACGCCAGTGACCAGATCAGCACTCCCAAAGTCAGTAGAATCCGCTGTGGTCGGTGAGTCATCACCATCGATAATATAGGTGTTATTTCCTTTTACTGCGATCTCGGGAGCCAGTCCCGTACCTTGAATATCAAAATCGTAAGGATTCTCATTGGCATCAGTATTGGAAATAGTCAACACTGCTGATCGGAGCCCGCCTTCACTGGGGTCAAAGGTGATCTGGAACGTGGTGGTGTTTCCGGAAGCAATGGTTGTGGCAGGGAGTGTTGTTAGTGAGAAATCAGCAGCATGGTTACCTGAAATAGCCACAAGTGGAGCACCGTTCAAGGTCAGGTCGGGTCCACTGAGGTTTTCAACTGTAAAGGTGTGTACCACGGCCCCACCGTAGATCAGAGTGGAACCAAAATCTGTATCATCAGCGGTGGCGGGGGAGGTATCACCATCTAATATATTTACACCATTGCCAGTAATATTCATCTCGGGGTCGGTCAACTGGTATACACCGGCATCAAAACTGGAGTTAAAGACGCCACTGGTCAGCGTGAAGGCTCCAGACTGGCCAGAACTCGTGTTGACATCACTATCTACTGCATCATTACCACCGGCGTTTTGAGGTGAAAAGACATAACCGGCCGGAACGTTGGTAAAGTACAAACGGTAAGTCGTTCCCGAATTAAGGCCCGAAAAGACATAGTAGCCATAAGCATCAGTAGTGGTGGTGGCCACGCTGGCACCGCCATCGATCCTGATCTCCACGTCAATTCCAGGCACACCTGCTTCACCCGCATCCTGAATTCCATCCTCATCCGTATCAAGCCAGACAAAGTCACCCACACCGGTGGCTGTGTAGCCAGCATCCAGGCCGTCATCAATACTACCCACTTCCACAAAGAAGGAAGCTGTTTCGCCAGTAGCGGGATCAGCATCACTATCCAGAATATCGTTACCACCCTGATCTTTGACTGTAAGAGCAAAACCAGCGGGCGCCCCGGTAAAAGCCAAGTAGTATTCAGAAGGTGATAAATTCTGGAAGGAGTATTCGCCATTCTCATCGGTGGTGGTTGAGGCTACAAAAGTGATATCGATACCATATAGAGAGACGGTCACACCCGGCAAGCCTGTTTCGCTGGCATCCTGGACACCATCTCCATCTGCATCAATCCAGACCTTGTTCCCAACCTCTCCAGTGGTGGGCAAGGGTGCTTCGGCCAGGGGACATGAAGCACCATCACTCTTATTTAAATTTGCTTCAGCCTGTCCCACAAAAACACTGGTGCTACTGTTAACATTGATCTTATACATATGACCACTTTGGCTATTGGTGGTATAGATATAGCCATCGTTCGCAGACCAGGCAGCACCATAATAAGCACTGTTTGTACCAATGCTATACCCGTCTGCCAGGCGACCTGTAAGCGAAGTTGTAGAGACACTATTGGCAATAGGATCGTACTTATAAAGCAGTGTGGTGTGAATTCCATAGAAATTACCATCGGAACTCAGATAAGCCATATCAATGGGCAACCAATTTACTCCGCCCGTGTTTTGGCTACTGACCGTGCCTTCGCTGGCATCAAAAATAGAAATGTTGTCACCGTTCCCATTCCAAAAATACAGCTCACCTGACTCATTAAAATCTGCTCTCCAGGACTGGTAGGGGATGGTCACGCTGGATAGGACCGTAATGCTTCCAGTTCCATCTACACGGATAATTTTATCGCCGGCAATATCAGCATCCATTTCAAAGCCATAGAGCAGTCCGTCTTCAAGGTTATAACCCATTCCATTGATGTGGTATCCGGCAGTAGCAATGGTGGTATAGGTGTAGGGGCTGGTGCTGGCATCTAGATAAGTAATGGTGCCATTATCGCCAAAAATATGAAAGAAGTTGGGTACACAAGCCAAAGGCGAACCAGGTCCAGTACCGTTTCCCTGAATGGCGAAACTATAGGGGCTCTCGTCATTATCATCACTGGTGATTGAGACGCTGGCATTTCTCAACCCAACCTGATTTGGGTCAAAAGAGATGGTGAAAGTCGTACTGCCGTTAGCGCTGACTGTTGATGATGGCAGGCTGGTAACAGCGTATTCAGTGGCGGCGTCACCCAAAATATTTACCAGGGGCGTTCCGGTCAGGTTTAAGGTGGTAGTACCGGAGTTGTGGATCGTGTAGGTAACATAACTAACACCCAGGCTGGCCGTTACATCACCAAAATAAGTGCTGTCCGTGAGACTGGGGCTGGCATCTCCAGCGACGATCTCCAGGCCATTTCCCGTTACCTGTATCTCCGGAGCAGTAGCCCCATCTCCCTGTAAAGTGAAGGTATAGGGACTTTCATCGGCATCATTGTTTTCAATACTTACATAGGCTGATCGCGTTCCACCAGCCGAAGGATTAAAAGATACTGTAAATGAAACAGTTCCACTGGGAGCAACAGGAGAGCTGGGCTGCTGGCTTATGGTAAAATCACTTGAGTGCGCCCCGGCAATGCTTACCAGAGGTGAGCTGGTGAGCAACAGATCTTCGCTACCATCATTATCAATGGTGAATGTTTGGCTGGTGCTGGCGCCATCAACGGCAATGGAGCCAAAGTCTGTTCCGTCGCTTGCTGAAGGGCTGTTGTCGCCGTCAGAGATGCTGATCAGGTTACCCTGGATATTGATCTCAGACAGGGGAGCGGTGGCATAAGTACCAGTGCCCTGGATCGCGAAAGAATAACTTCCTTCATTAAGGTCGTTGTTGTCAATGGTCAGGGTTGCCAAACGGGCTCCAGAAGTAATGGGATCAAAAGCAATCTGAAAGCTGGTGCTGCCTCCAGGAGAAACAGAACTGGCTGGAGCAGTAAATACACTATAATCACCAGCATGGGTTCCGCTGATGTTGACCAGGGGCCAGGAGCCATTGAGGTTTAAGGTGGCCGGTCCCGTATTGTAGATGATATAGGTGACGATGTGGGTGTTCCCGACCTGGATGGAACCCAGATCGGTTGAATCTGTGGTGGTTGGTAAAAGATCATTGTTTGCGATGGTGACCGAGTTCCCTTTAATATCAATTTCCGGGTTTAAGGTTCCAGTTCCCTGGACCGCAAAAGTATAGGGACTTTCGTCACCATCATCATTGGTAATGGAAAAGGTGGCCTGGCGTAAGCCCGTTGTACTGGGGTCAAAGGTCACCTGAAAGGTTTGACTGCCACCCTGAGCCGCCACGGTGCTTGAAGATGGCTGTTGACTGACAATGAATTCTGATGCATGGGCACCACTCACCGCCACAATTGGAGAGCCTGTTAGTGCCAGACTCCCGGAACCGGAATTGTAGATGGTAAAGGTGTGTGTGTTTGCACCGCCGTAAATATCTGCCTCAGCAAAATCAGTATCATCGGTACTGGATGGCGCCGTGTCACCATCAGAAATAGATGAGCCCTGGCCTTGGATATCTATTTCCGGAACAGCAGTACCAGTACCCTGAACGTTAAAAGTGTAGGGGTTCTCATCAGCATCGTTGTTTGAGATTGAAACTGTTGCAAGGCGGGTTCCAGAGGCACTGGGATCAAAAGTAATCTGGAAAACAGAACTACCGCCACTGGCATTGATACTGACATCGGGTTGAGCTGTAATGGTAAAATCTGCAGCGTGGGAGCCCGTGATAGCCACGATGGGACTGCCATTCAGGTTCAGACTGCCATTACCGGTGTTGGAAATAGTAAAGGTATGCTCAACGGAACCGGAAACAATATCGGCACTGCCAAAATAGGTGTCGTCAGTGACGCTGGGTGATGTGTCCCCATCAAAGATAGAGGTGCTGTTTCCAGAGACATCCATCTCTGAATACAGCGGTATGGTTACATTAAGAGAATAGTCTTCAACCTCACCATCAAACCCGGTTTCACAACTTGTTGGGTACGAATTCCATTTTGTTGACACCCGCATGATGGTGGAACCAAGAGTCGCCAGAGCAGGAACAGTGATGGTCAGGGGTGACAAAGAAGTGGGGCCGTTGGAAATATTGGTGGCTGTTCCCAAAGTATAAGACTCTCCAGCATCATTAAAGTCTTGATCTTGATTCCAGTCGATCCAGACCATGGTATATACTGTATAATTACCATCAGTATTGACATTAACAGTTAAGTCGTAAGAAGATGATTGCGCCACACTTGTTGATATTCCAGTAAAATCTGAATAAGCATTGTCCTCAATTGGTGTCGCATTATTGATGGTGTTGAAAACGACTTGTCTGGTTACGGTGGTATAGCCATCCGAACCGTTTCCCACAGAAGTACATTGGGCTGACAATTTGGCGCTATTCAAAAACAAGAACAAAGCAACCAGAACGATGTTTGATATGCCAGAAGCGGGCTTTCCTAAATACCGCAAAAAGGTCGTAGAACGAAAAATGAACACGGTTTCATTTTTCTTGTCAGTCTGAGAGTGGGTTGTAATGTTCAGTTTTCCAGATCCTTAAGATGGTCTTCATCAGCTCGTCCAACCGTCTGTTGCTCATGCTCTAACGAAGAGTGGAGCGATGGCCGGCCGTATATAGGAGTGAAATCAGTTTGATAATAAGCCTTTTTCATAATCTCTATATATATGTCAAAGGTCGTGCCACCACTAAAACCACGAGTTACTAGTTTGTTTTTACAGGAGATAAGTGGGATTTATGGTGGGGTTCCAGATGTTGGAGTGTTAGATATATATGACAGGATATTTCGTGCTGTCGGCTTTTATTGACCGAGGGCGGTACCACCCACTGTTGTCCCTGATACTGAGAGAGGCTTGACGTTTTCAGTTAAAGCAGAAAGGGGCTTCGAATCCAGCGCTTGTGAAGTAAAAAAAGCTTTGGCGGATATAAAAAAAAGAGATAAAATAGCGCCCCCGGCAGACCTGTTCTTGGCATAAATTAGTAGGGCGGAAATTATAATCCCAGCCTACGGTGCTCTTTTTTGTTTAGCGTCCTGACAACCAAAGCGTATGAATCCTCGATGAGTTTTTTCAGGAGACCCGGGTCAAGAGAGCCATCCAGGGTCACTGTGTTCCAGTGGTCCTTGTTCATGTGATATCCAGGAATGACAGCTTTAAACTGTGACCTTAGGATCAGGGCATCCTCAGGGTCGCACTTAAGATTTATAGTGAGGGGTTTCTGGTCGATGCTCATCAATGCAAACATTTTATTTGCGACCTTAAACACCGGAGTTTTATCATCAAAAGGAAATGACAGCGAAGCGTCATTAAAATTAAGGAGTACCTTTTCAATTTCTTTATAATTCAACTGGTGCACCCCAGATTCTTTCGGTTTTGTGTGTCAGGTTTGTTGAGCATGGCTGTGAGATCAAAAAGACCAACCAGACGATTTTGTGCAACTCCTGAACCCTTTCGGGTTGCAAGAGCAGGACACATTGAGGCTTTGAGGACAGGTTGGTTCACAGCTTTCCGCAGGTTAGGTTCCCCATTAATTTTTGCAGCTTTAGCGGGTCTAAATTGCCGGCTGTTCTGACCCCGCTACACAGGTCTACACCCGCGGGCGAAACACGATCAACAGCCTGTTGAATATTACCGGAATTTAAGCCACCCGCCAGTAAGACCGGCAGGGTGCTTCGGACACAAATTTCACGACTTATTTCCCAGTCATGCGTAGTACCGGTTCCGCCTAAATTTTTTAAAGCGCCAGAGGGATTTCCGGAATCCAGGAGTATGAATTGAACCAGATCACTGTAACCCAACGCCTCGTCAATAGCTGTCTTATCCTGAACATGAATAACCTGAATTAGCTGAGTTACCGGAAGCATTTTTTTCAACAGGATCAACTCCCGGGTAGGCAGACGATCTACAAGTTGTACTCCCCAGGTACCGACCTGCAAATGTTGCCGGTAAATGTCATGGGCATTAACCTTGCTGGTAAGCAAAATACTTTTTGATCCCGGCGCTAATTGACCAACGATCTGCGAGATGTTTTCCAGGGTGATAACCCCTGGACCACTGGGCATTTTAGAAACAAACCCCAGGAGGTCAGCACCAAGTTTCCGGGCCAGTTCCGCCTCCTTCAGAGACTGGATACAACATACTTTAACGAAGGGGGCTAGCATCCCAGAGCCCAGTTCTCATGAAAAACACAAAATGTTTGAAACTTGGACCAAATTAGCTCAACAACAGGACTAACTGAGTGAGTACTGGGGGCTAAGCAGGCTAATAATGGAGCAAGCTTTAGAATATGCACAGTAAAAAATTAGTTAAAGTTTTGCTTTAACAGGGCGATTAGCGGGGACGGCAGCGCTGTTTTAACATGGATAAAGTAGATGTTTTGCGCTTGACAAAACCCCGGCTCCAGCTTGATGAAATCCTTCTGGGTGGTGATCCAGTAGGCACATGAGATCCGGCTTATCTGATCAAGTTGTTTTGGTCCGTAAAGCGTATGATCCGAAAAAATAATCCGTGCTTTTGCTGACCTGTGATGCTGTTGTACCGACTCAAAAAAATGATGCGGATTCCCCAGTCCGGCGAACAGTCCGAAGGACCCTTTTAAGCTTGATAAAGCATGCTTGTTTCCAGCCTGATCTACCACGTTTTCAGCCAGGTCAAAATGAAGATTAAGGTTCGAAGATTTTTGCCTTCCCGCCTTACTGAACAGTGTCAGGTCTGCCCGATCCAGGCCAGAAAAAGGCTCCCGGAATTTACCCCATGGAAGTAGGTGACCAACCTGATCGCCAGGCTGATCCAGCAGTAAAATATTCAGGTCCCGGTGCAGGCGACGGTGCTGAAAACCATCATCCAAAATGATGACATCCGGCGAAAAATGATCCTGCAAATAACGCGCACCAATCACGCGATCTTCTGCAACGACAACGGGAACTCCAGGATGGTTTTTTGCAATTAAAAAAGCCTCATCGCCAGCAGTAAAAGGGTCACCTTTTAACCGGGATTTATCCGACACCAAAAACAGACCTTTGGAGCTGCGTCCATACCCCCGGGATAAAACTGAAGGTATTTTCTGGAGGTCTTTAAAGTACTCTATCAGCGCTTGCACCAGGATGGTTTTTCCACTTCCCCCGGTGGAAAGATTGCCAACTGATATGACGGGCGTTGCCACTCCGTGTGTTTTAAATATCCCCCGATCATAAAATAAATTTCTTGCTCTTATGACCGATCCATAAATAATGGACAGCAAGATTCGGAGGGGTAAAAACCAGGAAGCTGTGAATAAATAATTAATAATTATCACCAGTTGGCCTAAAAAGAAGCGTCCAGCTTTTCCTGGTGCACGCGGCAGGTTTCACTGACCCCTGCCAGCGCTTTTTCCAGATCCTTTCCACGTAAACTACCATCAACAAAAATGGGCTCCCCAAAACTGGCCAGCGCTTTTGAAAAAGGAATCGGAACAGCAAACTTGTCCCAACCCCTGGCCCGGACTGCCCATTTAGAACTGGTTGCCACCGGAATAATACAGCCATCCAAATGTTGAGCAGCTACGTAAGTTCCAGGTTTCATTTTTCGCCGCGGACCTCGGGGACCATCGGATGCAAAAGCTGAGACCTTGATCGGTTGGTTCTGTAAATAGCGAATCATTCCGCGGTAGGCTTTTCGACCGCCCCGCGTACTGGAACCACGAAAAGTAACAAAACTCAAACCCTCCAGAACAGCCGATGCAATATCCCCGTCTCCCGCCTGGCTGACGATTGCAGCCGGCTGCAGCGGCGCTGTCAGGTACCAGGAAATAAACATATCACCATGCCAGAATTGCAGCACTACGGGCTGCCCGTTTTTAAGCAGATGCAAAAGCCGCAGCCATCCTCGCACCTCCAACCTTAGGCTCCCGCCAATGCTGCGGACCAGAAAGCCACCGATGCGACGAGCAAGTTTAGAGAGACGAGCTTTTGTCTTGCGGTCCAGGCCCATTGCTTATTCCAGGTCCTTAAGGATTTCTCTGGCGATAACATTGGCACACCCTGGCTGTCCCAGAGCGCCTTTAAGTTTTCCAAGCTTGGTCAACATTTTAGCGCGGGCTGATTTATCATACAGCAATTGAAGCACCTCGTTTGAGATGGCAGCCCCGTTAGCCTCGTGTTGGATCAATTCAGGGATGGCCCGTTCTCCAATGATAAGGTTGGGCATGGCTAGATGGTCAATATCCACCAGCAGTTTTCCAATCAAATAGGAGAGCGGTGAAATTTTATAGATCACCACCAAAGGCGTTCCCAGGTAAGCGGTTTCCAGGGTGGCGGTTCCAGAGGCGACGACCGCTACGTCGGCATGTGAGACCAGCGGATAGGGGTCATCTTTGATCTCCACCATTCCCTCAAGAGCCAGAAACGGTTCGTAATAGGCGTTGGCAAGACTGGACAGACCGGCCAAAACGAACTGCAGGCCCGGCTGGTGTTGTCTTAAAACCTGGATGGTCTTTAACAGGGCTTGTGTGTGCCGCTCCAATTCATTACGCCGGCTGCCTGGCAGCAAGGCTACCAACGGCCTGGTCTCATCCAGTCCATAGCGGTTAAAGAATTCAGTGCGGGTTGGAATACTGAAGGTTCTTTCAACCAGGGGGTGGCCGGCGAAAGTTACGGGAATACCCTGCTTAATGTAAAAATCCTCCTCAAACGGAAAGATGACAAAAATGCGCCTGATAAATTGCCGCATGGTTTTGACCCGGCCTTTTTTCCAGGCCCACACCTGGGGGGATATGTAATAGTAGACGGGCACCCCCAGCGCTTTCAGCTTCATTCCCAAACGCAGGTTAAAACCAGGATAGTCCAACAGGATCGCTGCCGTTGGTTTTCGTTGGCGACATTGCTCCAGCACATCGCGCATGACCCGCTTAAAAAAGGAAAGATGTTTAATGACCTCGACAAAACCAGTGACGCTCAAATCTTTTACATGGTATAGGGAATCTAATCCACCTGCCAGCATGCGATCCCCCCCAAGACCCCAAAAACTGAGCGAGGGGTTCTGTTGGTTCATGGCAGCCATAAGCGGTGCAGCGTGATGATCGCCAGAAATCTCACCGGCAACAATCAGGAAATTTTTAAACTCAGTAGCTATGATCGAAGAGCTCTCCAAAAAAATTGGTTCTGCCGAAGGAACCACCAGGACCAGGTTTAACAGGAATGATTTTTAAGTTTCGGATCACTACTGACCCATGAGTTGCTGGTTGATCAATTCAGCTATCCGCAAGGCCTCAAGCCCATCACGGCCGCTGACGATGGGAGTCTCATCACATCGAATGGCCCGGGCAAAGGCTGCTTGTTCAGCATACATGGCATCCAATTTTGGCAGCTCTTTGTTGGTGTAGATGATCGATTTGCCAGAACCATCCAGGGGAATGACCCGGTCACCCACAACCTCGGAACCATTCTGAACGAGCCGGTACATCTCTGTTGAGCCCTTTTGAAAGTCAATGGTGATATAGTGCTCATGTTGAAAAATACGCATTTTCCGCATGGGGTTCAGTGAGATCCTGCTGGCCGTTACATTGGCAACACAGCCGTTTTCGAAGCTTATTCGGGCATTGGCGATATCTGCCAGCTTTGACACAACGGAAAGACCGTTGGCTTGGATCTCCTTGACCGGGCTTTTGACTAGCGACAAAATAATATCAATATCGTGGATCATATTCTCATGGACAACCGGGTTGTCGATCCCCCGAGGGACAAAGCTTACCAGGCGATGGGCTTCAATGAAACGTGGATCCAGATCGATCCCGTTCAGCGCAGCCAGTGCTGGATTAAAGCGCTCAACATGGCCAACCTGGATCTTTACGTCCGCTTTTTCGGCCTGGACAACCAGTTTTTCAGCCTCATCCAGAGCAAGGGTGATGGGCTTTTCAATAAAGACGTGTTTGCCCAGAGCTATGGCCTCTTGCGCATATGTGTAATGAAATTTTGTGGGACAGGTAATAAACAGGGCGTCACTGGCATCCATGAGCGCCCTGTGATCCTGAGCAACAGGTACCCCGAATTCTTCAGCGATCAGTTCGGATCGGTCGCTATCCGTATCAAAGATCCCCACACAATCCCAATCTTCATGCTGGCTGAGGTGTCTGGTATGAAACCGGCCAATATGACCCGCGCCGATCAATCCAACTTTAAATTTTGATGAGTTTGTCATGCCCGAAAAGTAAATCAAATCATAGACAGTGAAAGAGCAAACCATCTCAGTCGGGGTGTTTCGAAAAACAGTAGAGCCGCACGCTGTTTTTAACAAGACAGGTGTCATTGCCCGTGGAGACCCGCTAACTGTTTTAGTGTTTTTAGTGATTTCACCCCGGTTTTCGGGGGCGCTTCTGTGATAATTCAATCATGGTAATAAAAGCTTTTGGTATTACCTTGCATAGTTTTCCACTTGAGGATTATGCACAGCAGTAAAAGGGTCGGGACATGGCAGCACGGGATATTATTCTAAAAGAATTAATGGAAGCCTGTCATTTGCAGGGTGTTGAAGCCCTGTTGAGTTGGGATCAGGAGACATATATGCCAGCAGGGGCCGGAGCGGCGCGGTCTGAACAGGTGGCTTATATTAGCGGTCTAAGGCATGCCGAGTTGGTCGGTGAACCACTAAAGAACGCTCTGGAAGAGCTCATTGATCTGGAAACCGGCGAATTGCGGATCATGACCCTTAATGATCGAGAAACCCGTCAAGTGAAAGAGATCTGGCGTGATTACCGCCAACAGGCAGCCCTGCCAGCCGGTTTTGTAACGACCCTGGCCAAACATGCTTCTATTTCACAGCAAGCCTGGGTTCGCGCCCGGAAAGACAATGATTTTTCGTTTTTCGAACCATTCCTGACAAAAATGGTTCAAATGCAGCAGGAAAAGGCCAAGTACCTTGCTCGCGGCGCTACTGATTATGATAGCTTAATGGATCAATTTGAACCGGAGATGACCTCTGAAAAAATAAGTGGTTTATTTAACGAGATACGGGTTCGCCTGGTCCCGCTTATTAAAAGTCTTCAGGAAGTCAAACACCGGGTCAATGGAAGCATCCTCACCCGAGAATACAATATTGATGATCAATGGGCGTTTGGGATGGACATGTTGAAAGCCATTGGCTTTAATGTGAATAACGGACGACAGGACAAATCAGCGCATCCTTTTACCACCAGCACCCACCCCACGGATGTACGGATCACGACCCGCCTCAGGGAAAATGATCTAAAAACAGCTTTGCTGGGAACCCTTCATGAAGGTGGCCATGCGCTTTATGAACAGGGACTGCTCTTAGAGGAATATGGCAACCCCTTAGGGCAAGCCATTTCGCTGGGAATTCATGAAAGTCAGTCACGGATGTGGGAAAACCTGGTGGGCTTGAGTGCTTCTTTTTGGCGGTTTGCCTACCCCAAGCTCCAATCAAAATTCAAGGATCAATTGCGCAATACTGAGCGTGATCAATTCCAGGCTGCCATTAATCGGGTCCGCCCCAGCATGATCCGGGTTGAGGCCGACGAGGCAACCTATAATCTGCACGTCATGCTGCGCTTTGAGATCGAGAAAATGCTGATCAATGAAAATTTTCCCGTGGCAGAACTACCCCAGCTTTGGAACGATAAAATGGAAGAATACCTGGGAATTCGCCCCCAGAATGATGCGGAAGGGGTTCTTCAGGATGTCCACTGGTCTTTTGGCGCCTTTGGGTATTTTCCGACCTACGCACTGGGTAATCTCTATAGTGTCCAGTTCTTTAACCAGGTCAAACAGGATATTCCTGGACTGGAGGAACAGTTTGCCCGGGGTGATTTTTCAAACTTGTTGAAATGGTTAAGAGACAATATTCATTCCAAGGGTCGTGGTCGCAAGGCCGAGGAACTGGTTCTGGAGCTTACCGGCAAACCCCTGTCCGCCCAACCGTTCATGGACTACCTGGAAACAAAGTACCGTAAAATTTATAACTTGAGTTAAGGCGGTTTATCCAAGGGTGGCTAGTTTTATCTCCCGGGACTTGATTTTCTGCTGGGTTTTGTAATAATGCAGATCAATTCCAAAAACATCCATAAAAGCATCATCATTAAAACTGCATTGAATACAGTTTGGTGGAAATGGACCACTCACCCTGGACCACCTCGCATCTCCCCCAAAGAAAACGAGACTGCTTCACCTTTCGGGTTTGCAAAGATCACCCAATGCAATCAAATAGAACATATCAATTAGTGAAATTAGCGCTATTCGCGGTTATAACAATCAGTGCAATCCGTGGTTACGAAAGCCTTAATAAAACCTAAATTTCCAGCCATGTTAAACCAATTATATATGAAAGTTCTGAATATATGAAACCTGTCGTATTGATCGTTCTTGATGGTGTTGGATACACCAAAAAAGTTGAAGGCAATGCCGTTTTAGCGGCTCACACACCGAACCTGGATTATTACCGCAAATATTACCCCCGCAGCATTCTGGGAGCTTCGGGTGAAGCGGTTGGCCTGCCCGATGGATTTCAGGGCTCCAGTGAAGTGGGGCACCTGAGCATGGGAGCTGGCCGGGTCGTGACCCAGGAGCTCAAGCGGATCAATGATCAATTGGAGAGTGGTAAGATCTATACCGGGAACCTGTGGCAGTCCATGATGCTGCAATGGCGCACGAACCGATCAACCTTTCATCTGTTGGGCCTGCTGCAGGATGAAGGCGTTCACGCCCATTACGACCACCTTTTCAGGTTCATCCGCCAAGCATTTAAAGAGAACCCAGCCGGGCAGACGGTGGTTCATCCCTTTTTGGATGGACGGGACACTCCGCCACGCAGCTCTCTAGAGCATTTAGGTAAACTGGAAACAGCCCTGGCTGAAATTCCCAATGCATCCATCGGTACCCTCATGGGTCGCTATTATGGTATGGATCGAGCCAAGCTTTGGGCGATCACAGACCAGGCTTACGATTGTCTGGTTAATGGTAATGGTCGCCCCATGACCACTACCGTAAAAGCGATCCAAAGCTCGTGGGCTAATGACAAAACCCCCTCCGGGGAGGATATGTTCGATGAGTATATCCCGCCTTATGTCATGGAAGGGTATTTAGGGATTAAAGCTGGTGATGTGGTGCTGCACACCAACTACCGGCAGGATCGCGCCACTCAACTGACCATGGCTTTTGTAGACCAAGACTATCCCGGATTACCAAGGACACCGCTCAATATCCTGTATGCAGGAATGACCAGCTATTATGATGGTTTTGATAATTTTCTGTTGGTAGAAGCCTCCCAGAACGACTCTGAACCAGCGGTCACTGTTGGAAAATTGATCTCTGAAGCCGGGCTGCACCAGCTTCGACTGGCTGAAACCCAGAAATTTCCCCACGTGACCAGCTTTTTTAACGGTAAACTGACAACTCCCTATGAAAATGAGGCTCGGATCGAGCTCAAGGGTCGTTTTGACCCTGCCAGCTTTGCCGATCATCCGGAAATGGAAGCCTACCGGGTAACAGACACTTTGTTGGAACAATTAAAGACGGACAAGTTTGAGTTTATCATGGTAAATTTTGCCAACGGAGATATGGTTGGCCATACCGGGAATTTTGCTGCGGGAGTTAAAGCGGTTGAGATCCTTGATGACTGTCTGGGCCAGGTGATCCCGGCCATTCTGGCAAAAGACGGCCAGATCCTCATGACCGCTGATCATGGAAACGTGGACCAGATGATCGACTACAAGACCGGTATGGTACGAACCAGCCATAGCCTGAATCCAGTGGAATTATTTTACATTGCCCCTGCGTCAAAACTGAAGATTAAATTGTCAGATGGTGTTCTCTCAGATATTGGTGTAACTGTTCTTGATCTCCTGGGGCTTGACATCCCGCCTGAGCTGGATGCGAAAGTTTTGATCAAAAGGTGAATGCAAGCTAGACACACACCGTCCAGCGGGAACGGTAAAATTAGATTGCCAAATACCTTGCTCATAACCAGGTCATTTTGAAATTACAGGGCATGTTCATCATTAATATTATCCAGAAAGAAACGGAATCATGAAACTAAAGATCAAGCTGGTCGCCCTTACGATTACCAGCCTCATGCTTGTCAACCTGTCAATTGCCGCCCAAAACGGTGTATCCATTCACAAACTGAACAATGGGCTGGAAGTCCTGCTTATTGAGAATAGAGCCTTGCCCATGGTAGGTGTAAATGTGGTGGTTAAAACCGGTTCCGCTTATGAGACCTATGAAACGAGTGGTATGAGTCATATGCTGGAGCACCTGCTGTTCAATGGGACCACCACCCGTACTCAGCGCGAGCTTTATGACGAAACTGATCTCATCGGGGGTTATAACAATGCCAATACGGGTGACTACTATACCAACTATATGATGGTTATGCCGGCAGAGCATCAGATCAAGGGAATGGAACTTCAGGCAGACATGTTGTTCAATTCCATTTTGCCCGAGGAAAAATTTGAAAAAGAAAAAGGCATTGTTCTGGAGGAGATTGCCCAGAGTCTCTCAAAACCGGCCACCCAAATGGAATATAATCTGGCAGCTGAGCTTTATCGCGGACACGCCCTGTCCCTGCCCACTCTGGGAACCTATTCAACCATCAAACACATGGATCGTGATGACGTCAACCACTATTATAAATCAACTTATCTGCCCAACAATATGGTCATGAGCGTCATTGGTAACTTTGATAGTGCCACCATGCTCAAAGCGGTCAATCGGATCTATGGTGCAGCCGCCCCTGGTTCTGTTTTTCGCCCCCAGGACTCCATCCTGAAATCAGGGATGAATAAACCTGATGTTAAGGGTCTGGAGCCAGGTGATTGGCTGGAACGGTATTATAGTGGTGAATCAAATACCTTACACCAGTTTTACCGATTACCGGAAAACCAACCAGACGGCTTCCTCACACTTTTGGAGTTTGGGTTCAAGAAAAAAACAGCCGACATGGAAACGGCCCTGAAGTTGAGCTATCCCAATGATGTGGAGAGTTTGGACATGGAGCTTCACATCAGTCCAGTAGCCACCTATCTGGCTTTTAAACTTGAATTAAAAGCTGATTCAAAAGCACTGGCCATCAGTGATAAACTTGAGACACTGGTCAAACAGGTCAAGAAGTTGAAGATTCCAGCGGCGACCCTGGCTTCTATGGCAACCAAAGAAAAGACCGATTTTTTACAGAATGTGGAAAAGCCCCACATGTTTGGTATCTATAACGCCTTTGATTTTGCCGTAAACGGTATTGATGGTGTCCTGCACCTGCCCACCGTAGCCGAGCTGGAAGTTGCCGCTAAGGCACTTAAGAAATTTCGCATAAAACAGGAGCCGGCAGTCATTTTTCACCACGCCGGTTCCAGCAGTGAGGACCCCAAAAGCGGTGAGATCATCACCAAGTTGATCCAGGGAATGGACCAGGGTATGGGGTTGATCGTGCGCCAGAATATGGCCTCCGAATTATTGGCCATTCACTATCTGTTCAAATATAAAGCAGCCTATGAAGCTGAATTCGGTGCCGATGCAGCCAAAATTCTGCATGACTGTTTTGGCCAGCGCATGAAAGCACCCCAAAAAGTGGCCTTGAGTCAACAGTATGGCTTGAAATTCACCGTAAATGACAACCCCTGGATTCCCATGGATAACATCTATCTCCATCCTGATTTTGGATATATCAGGGTAGCCGGACTCGCCTCAGACCTGCAGGGTGCCATGGCCTTCTTGAATGCCGAAATGAATGGTTTTGTACCCACTCAGGCAGAATATGATATCGCCAAGGGTAAGTTCTCAACGGGCGGAATGTCCCACGGCGGAAAGGATCTGGCCAAAGAACGCTTTGATGCACTCAAAGACTCTGTGCTTTATGGACCCAAGGCAGAAATGACCAAGCCGGAATTGAGCTATAGTAGCCTGGTGAGTTTTGCCAAGGTGTATTTTGCACCCAACAACCGGGTGGTCAGTGTCGTTTCACCAAAATCGGCCAAAACGGTTGCCCAAGAAATGCTGGCCGGCACAAGCTCCCGAGCATCAGAAGCCTTTCCCCTGACTGAGAAAACATATCAAACACAGACTAGCTCTGTTGATATTGATGTTCAAGGCGGGGGAGAACGTTCTTACCTGTTCTGGGGTTTTATAAAAGAAATTGAAGCCGGTGACGAACCCGCCCTCAAAGCCTTAAGCTTGATCCTTTCAGACAAGATTACCTTTGACGTCCGCGAAAAACAGGGAATGGCCTACCGTATGTCAGCGACTTCAAAGGTAAGAGATCATAAAGCCCTGTTTTACATTAGCCTGGGGACCCGACCGCAAAACACAGCTGTTCTGGTTCCCCAGTTTTCCCAGTTGATGAGCCAGTCAACCCTGGGTGAGTTAACCGAGGAAGAGGTTCAAAAAGCGATCAATATGTATCTGGGTCGCATGATGTTTAGGCGACTGTCCAGCGTTAACCAGGCTTATTACCTGGGAACCTCCCTGTTCTTTCATAATGACATGAACCACGACCAGACTTTCCTGGATGCCTTAAAAAAGGTTACTCTGACAGATGTAAAGCGGGTAGCTGAAAAATATTTGACACCTGAAGAGACCATTTCAATCGTGGTGCGATAACCAGGCTTTAACAGCAAAGAATTATTAAGATTTTGGGTAATAACCGGTACAGGCGTAGCACGCTACGTCTCCGTTATCCATGGCCAGAACCAAAGGTGTTGTGTTGAAAATTAAAAAACTATAAGGGGTGTAAAATGAAAGTTTATAAAATCTCGTTATTATGGGTCGCTACCATGCTGATCATGGTATCATGTAAGCCACCCCAATTTGCAGAGGTTGTTTTTCTTCAACACGATTTAAAATTTGAGTTAAACATAGAAAAACACAACGCAACATTCACAGATTCAGGGCTAATGCGAGTAAACCCAGGGTCTAATCTGTTATATCTCCCCCCTAATGCTAAAATTGAAACCATGGAGATCAATGGGTCTCCCTTTATATTCGTTATCCTTGATTCAAGCGATTTAGCGGGTCTAAAACCTGATTACGCTAGCCAGATTAGAGCATTAGACCCCCCAAGTGATGCATTATGGGTGCTTTTTGACCAAAAGAAAGCCCTGGATGTAAGCTTCAAATTCAGCTATTCTGCAGTATTTAAGGCCGATGTGGCTGAAGCTAAATTCTCCAATCAGAATGTCGGTCGGGAGATCACCGGCACCATTCTTGAGCAGGGTGCCTATTTCAGCCCCGGTTCTTTTTATTATCCCCAGGGCAATGATGGTCTCATGCGATTTCAGGTAACAGCCACCATACCGGAACACTGGGAATCAATAGCCGACGGTAACAGCGTTACCAGTATTAGTTTGGGAAAGACCAAAATTCAAAGTTGGCAAAATCCCTACCAATCAGATGGCCTCATGTTCATGGCTGCTCCTTATGTCGTGAAACAGATGAAGGCCGATGATGTCGATGTATATTGCTATTTTTTCGAAGAGGATACCAGTCTGTTCGACACCTATCTACCCGCAACTGCCGATTATGTTAAGATGTATTCAGAGATGATCGGTCCCTATCCTTATAAGCGCTTCACTGTTGCTGAAAATTTCTTCCCAACAGGGTATGGAATGCCGGCCTGGACCCTGTTGGGTCAGCAGGTTATTCGCCTGCCCTTTATCGTCATGACTTCTCTGGGACACGAGGTTCTGCATAACTGGTGGGGCAACAGTATTTATGTAGATTATGCGAACGGGAACTGGTGTGAAGGCCTTACCGTTTATGGTGCTGATTACCGTTATAAGCTACAGCGGAGTTCTGCCAGTGCCCGGGATTACCGAAAGGATATTCTAAAGGCTTACAAAAATTATGTAACAGCTGAAAATGAGTTTCCCGTGCGTGAATTTATTGCCCGTCACAATGCCGAAAGCCGTACCATTGGCTACAACAAGACCATGATGATCTTTCACATGATCGAGGAACGCATTGGATCGGATGATTTTTTCCAGGCCTGGCGTGATGTCTATGCAGACCACAGGGGCGAAAAAGTTACCTGGGAACAGTGGATCGCGGCCTATGAGAAGGCCTCGGGTGAGGATTTGAGTTATGTTATTCCACAGTGGGTGGATCGCGTTGGTGCCGCGAAGATCAGGGTGGAATTATTGGAAGCCAATGTGGCGGATGGAAAAACTCAGGTAAAATTCAAGGTGACTCAATCCGGTGATATCTACAATATCAGCTTCCCGGTAAAATTTATTGGCCTTGAAGACCAGGATGGTATGATCGGGCTTTCTCAACAGGAAGCCGTCTTTGAGTTTACCGTAGAAGGGGAAGCCACTGGCTTTGAGCTCGATCCGGACTATGATATTTTTCGCCACCTCTATCCTCAGGAGATCGAACCGACAGTGGCAGCGACACTGGGGTCCCAGGAGCAGCATTTTGTCTATTACAACGCGGATGATAAAGACGTTCTCAAAACTTTTGGCGACAATCTCATCGAAGGAGATATAACACCGGAATCCGGTTCAGTCTCCATGGGCTCTGAAGGCGCGTTTGCAATTATTGCCCTAAATCCAACCAATCTACCACCGGGTCTGGCCCGGCAGATCCAAATGGATAAAACATCAATTACCATCAACGGGACAAGCTATCCCAGGGAAGGCCACACCTTCGTTTTGAGTGCCGAGGAAAAAGAGATCTTTGCCAAAATGCTCATCGTCATTACCGAAGACCAGGGCTCTTTACCCCGCCTGGGTCAACTCGTGCCTCATTATGGCAAATACTCCTACCTGGTCTTTAAGGGCTCCCGGAATATTGCCAAGGGGCAGTGGCCGGCTTTGACCAGCCCGCTGAGAGTCGATCTCTAAAGCCGGTTAAACGAGGACGATTCAGAACCGTGATAGTCTTCCTGAACACAGTGAAGGATCTCCCAACGATGGTAATTTATTGCCCCTTTAGTGAGACACTTTTTTCGTTTCCCTCACTCAAAAAAACATTGAGACCTTCTTGTTCCTCCAAGCCAATGATGATTGCGGGGACCAACAAGGATGCCTTCATACAAAAACAATCTTCGTGGAACTTCGAGCCTTATTTCCATATTGAAACGGATTACTGAACTGGTAAATGCAGATTGCCCGCACTATGACTTTTTCTAAATTTATGGAATAGAAGTGTTTGCCAGCAATTGATGACAGACTATATTTTTAGATATCAACAACTGTAACAGGAGGTGTTTTATGCAAAGAAAAGTTACTCTATGGACAACAGTACTTTTTGTCTTGACCCTGGGTCTGGCTCACGGCCAGGTATACACAGAAGATTTCGAGGATTCAGATGTCAGTGAATGGCAGCAGTATCGACTTGATGAGGAGATGATCCAGGCCATTGATATGGCCGACGCACCCCAGGAGCTACTGGAAGGCGGCGACAAGGTCGGCTATATCCAGGATATTGATGTGAGCTATACGGGCGTGGCCGTTCTGCTTACCGGTGATGTAATGGATGCGGACTATACCATTGAATCAGATGTCTATGTATATGAGAACGCCCCGGTTTCAGCCTATACCGGCCTCATTGCTTATGGCGACTCAAGTCGCCAGGGTCCTTATTCACATGGCTACTATGTCAAGCTGGTAGCTGATTTTGATGGCAGCAATCGTTTCCGCCTGTACAATAACCAGCTGAACATGAGCACCTTCTCCTATACTTTTCACCATTCCATCGATGCTGATATTGTGGACAAAACCGAGGGTTGGCATCACATGAAGATTGAAGTAGCCACGAACTGGGCCGACAGTACGGTTTCCTATCATTGCTATTATGATGAGGTGGATCTGGGGACCTATGTTGATGACAGCGCCCTGCATACCTACGCCGGTCATCCCGGTGTCTTCGCTTTCCAACAGGATGCTGATGGAATTGCCGGCTACTTTGACAACTTCACCGTCACGCCAAATGGTGAGCCTGACAATGTTGATCCCGTTCAAAACCTGCCAGTCAGCATGACCCTGAGACAAAACTATCCCAACCCCTTTAATCCATCAACAACCATCTCTTTTGATATTCATGAGAGTGGCGAGGTCGCCCTCCGGATCTTTAATATTAGAGGTGAGTTGGTTAAGACTCTGGCCAATGATTATATTCGATCAGGCAGTTATGAATTGAACTGGGATGGATTTGACAGCCAGGGGCAATCAGTAGCAGCTGGTGCCTATGTGATCGTACTAAGTCGTGGTAATGAGCAACTTAGTCGCAGCATGCTCATGCTGAAATAGTTAACAAAACCTAAGATAGGCCGCTTTCTTTCCAGGAGGCGGCCTGATATACAATATGCAAAAAATTAAAATCTTTGTTCTATTGGTCACGCTCCTTGCCAGTCTGATCAACGCCGGCGTAGGCGGAAAATTGGCTGGCAGCATCCACTCCCTGGACGGAGATGCCATGACAGGTGTTAATGTTTTGATCGAGGGTACCCCCCTGGGTACAGCATCTGACCTGGAGGGTGAATATTTCATCATCAATGTGCCTCCGGGAACCTACACAGTTAAGTTTCAGATGATCGGCTATAAGATCGCAGTCCACCAGCAGGTGCGGGTGGTTTCAGATTTTACGACCCGGCTCTACAGTGTCTTGGAACCCGTTGCCCTGGATGCTCAGGAAGAGGTCATTGTCACCGCTACGCGTCCCCTGATCCAACGCGATGCCACAGCAACCATTCGGGTTATCAGCGCCGACGACCTCATTGCCATGCCCATCAATAACTTTAAGGACGTCCTGGTAACCCAGGCTGGGTTCACAGCAGATGCAAGTGGCGGTATCCATGTTCGCGGCGGTCGCACCAAAGAGATATTGTATATGATCGACGGGGTCATTGTCCAAGATCCCCTGGAAGGTGATTTTAGCGGAACTGTGAACCAGAATGCCATTCAGGAAATGACCGTTATCAGCGGTACTTTCAATGCTGAGTATGGCCAGGCCATGTCCTCAGTCGTGAATATTGTGACCAAAGAGGGCGGAAAGGATTTCCACGGCCGATTTGAATATACTTCAGATCAACTCAACCCTTCACCCTATCATAGCCCCGGAGCCTTTGAATACCTGGACCCTGATTATATTGATGAAGATACAGCCTTCGTATATGTGGATCTTAAGGAGTCCCTCTTCGATTATATCAGTACCGCTCCAGATGATTTTTATCCCCAGGCCCTGATACCCCTGATCAACCTGCCCTTGAGCGGCCAGACCAGCATCAGTCTGGGGGGGCCCTTTTTGGGAAAAACCAACTATTTTGTCTCAGCCTTTTACGGCTCTGAAGAGAGCCCTTTGGCCCATGGCGTTGAGGTAAATCAGGATGTTCAACTCAAGTTAAGCAATCGACTGACCTCCAAACTCAAGCTTTCTGGACTTCTGCATAGCTCTAATCGCCTGTATCAAAGATATTCCCATAGCTGGAAGTACTTGCCCCAGAACCACACATACACCTTAAAGACCAATGATAGATTAGCCCTGACCCTGACCCACTCCTTATCGGAAGCCTGGTTCTACAATATTCACCTGTCCACCCAAACAGTTGCCACCAAGACGGGGGTTCAGAACCTGACTCCAGCTCAGTATGAACGCCCCGTAACAGATGCTACGGTATACTTTTATAGTTCTGGGACCCAGGGAACCTATCGGGATAATCGCAGCTTCACCAACAGTGTGAATCTGAACACCACCTATAATGCCAATAAATATCATCTTATCAAATCAGGTATCACCTTCGCGCGGCACAATCTGGACATCAACACCGAAGAAGAACCCTGGCTGGGAGGGACAAATTTTCAGGACGATACAACCTTCACTCCCACAGAACTCGCATGCTATGTCCAGGATAAGATCGAATTTGACTACCTGATCATTAATCTGGGTTTGCGCTATGATCGGGTTGATCCACGGATTGGCATGTGGGAGGACATCACACGGTTCGCCATCTGGGATTCAGCCACCCAAAACTGGACGGCGGCCCCTGTTGTGGATGCCCCTCAGCAGGCAAAATGGAGTCCGCGGATCGGTCTGGCCTATCCGGTCACTGAGCATACGGTCTTTCATTTTTCCTATGGTCATTTTTTCCAGAGCCCTAACTTCAACACCATGACCTATAATGCAGTCAAAGATATTTCAGCGGCCCTGCCTTTGGTTGGCAACGCCGGGGTAAAGCCCCAAAAGACAGTTGCCTTTGAGGTGGGTGTCAAACAGGCTCTTTCGCCCATTACACGGTTTACGGCCACCGTATGGTCAAAGGATATTCGTGATCTGTTGTCCACCCAATCCTTCCGGATCATATCCATCCCAGTAGTTGTTTTTGCCAATACTGACTATGCCAGCGTAAAAGGGGTTGACCTGAGTCTGGATCGTCAATTTGGGGGACATTTCAGCGCTATCCTGAATTACTCTCTTTCCATTGCCCGCGGTAATAACTCCAGTCCCACAGCAGGCTATTTTTCCGCCTATACCAATGAAGAAGTACCTCACAAGGAATACTATCTGGATTTTGATCAGCGGCATGATCTGGCCGTGAACCTGAGCTTGAGTTCTGGTACCCGGGAAGGCCCCGCTCTATTTGGTGTTTACCCCTTCTCAAATATAAATGCAAATATTCTAATCAATGCGGCCAGCGGTTTGCCCTATACGCCCTATGTGGATCCGGCTATTCGGGTGGAAGTGAACTCGGCCAGGAAACCCTGGACCTATAGTTTTGATCTACGGATCAAGAAGCATTTGACCCTTGGCTCTCTGACGCCGGCCCTGTTCCTGGAGGCCATGAATATCACGGATCACGAGAATATTCTGGTGGTGAACAGTCGCACGGGAAAACCTTTTGACCAGGGCGTTTCCGGTCTGGTCGGCTCAAACAACGATGCCAATCTCAATCCGGCTAAACTGGGCCCTGGTCGTTCGATTAAACTTGGATTAAGTGTAGGTTGGTAATGAAAAAGATCATCCAGATAATTGTAATTACATCAATCCTAAACCTGGGTGTGTATGCCCAGGACTGTGCCCGCTGTCACTCACCTGCTGAATTGTCATCACTGGCCAAATCCAGCGGTATCTTTCAGAAGGCTGTGGGAGTCATGGACAAGGGTCAGGCTCAGAATAATACGGGCAATTTTGGCGTACTCTCCAGTTTTCATGTCTATTTCACCAATGCCCTGCACTGGCCGGCTTCAGCCGATTACGTGCGCCAGTATTCTTTTGGTCTGGGATTTATGCTGGGCGTAAATGAAAATAATGTGATTGAAACTGAAACCCAGAGTCAATCCAAGATACTGGACTGGTTACCGCCGGATGATGCCCGGGGAACCGAGTTTTCTGGTGATATCTCCGCCGAATCAGATGATACGCCTTTTATGGCCAGCAGTGACCTGCTGCAAAGCTGGCCTGAGATCGGCTGGCCGGGTTACTTCCGGGTGGATGTGAACAGTCTCACCGAGGCCCAGTTGGAAGCCCATCCAAACGCTTTGACCATTCCGGCAGCCATGAACCAGTTTAGCTCCGACAGGGATGTTTTTTGCACCTTTAATGATGCCCAGAATCCCCAGGGCAGCCAGGGGATAACCATCGAGCAGACAGCCCATTCCTACGGTCGCCCCTACGCCGAAGATATTCTGTTCTGGAAGTTCAACATCTTTAATGATGGTGGGGAGGATCTGGACAGTATTTATGTGGGCTTCTATGCCAAATTCCGACCTGATTTTGACAACCATGACTATGTGAACTTTATCGACAGCGATGCCGATGGGATCAAAGACCTGGTCTACATCTATGACATTGATAATGAAAACAGCGGTGCCTGGCATGCAACAGATGACCCCATGGGTATGGTTGGCTTGCGCATCTTTGATACACCTGGGCAGGTCGGCGTCACGGATTTCCATCATTTTTCTCGGGAAGCATCACCAAAAACAGAGCAGGAGATGTGGGCTTTGATGAGCAGTAAGCGCGATTCAGACCACCTGCTGGATTCCCGCTACTATTTTCATGGCCCCAATCGCCGGATTGATGATACCACTATTGACTCGCTGGCAGCCTACTATCCGGCCTTTTCATATGCTGATGAAGAAGCCCGTCCAGGCGGTCCGGTAAATTATGTCATCTCTTGTGGTCCCTTTGACCTAAAAGCCGACTCCATGACCACTATTTCACTGGGCTTGATCATGGGAGATGCCGGTACAGTAGCAGACCTGCCGGATACAAGTGACCTCATGCACAATGTGAGAACCGCCCAGGAAATGTATCGACTTTACTTTCAAGGATCCGGCCCCCCCAACCCGCCCACGGTGCATGCCGTTGCTGGTGATGAGCAGGTCTCCCTTTTTTGGGATGCAGCCTCAGAATTATCCCGGGATGTCTGGACGGATGAGGTGGACTTTGAGGGCTATCGGATCTTTCGCAGTTCAGATGCTGGCTTGACCTGGGGAGACCCTATCACGGATGTCTATGGAAATAAAGTGGGATATCATCCCATTGCCCAATTTGATTATACTGAGGAAGAAGACATTGCCCGGTTCGGGTTTGACGTCTCTGGTCCCGACCCGGCCTATGCGCAAAACCTGGGTGATAACACCGGATTGGTTCATACTTTTGTGGATTCAAACCTGATCAATGGGGTCGAATACTGGTACTCGGTTTCGGCCTATGATCGTGGAGATCAGGCCGATCCCGATAATCTTACCCCTTCCTATATGAATGCCACGGGCCAATCCTGGTATGAAGTCCATACCGTAAAGGCCACCCCTGGTAAGATAGCCAATGACCTGAATTATGGCTCGCTGGAAGCATTGGGGGGTGACTGTAGCGGCCTGGTGAACGTCCATGTGGAAGATTCAGACCAATTGGTGGACAGAGACTATTTGATCACGTTTGATCAAGTGGAAACCCTGATCGACGATGAATTTGTTTCAGGAATTGCTGCCTCGGTGCTGGATGAAGCCACGGGTGACACCCTGGTAAATAAGCAGTTGATCATTGGCGGAAGTGACGAAAATATTATTTCAGTTGAAGGTCTGTTGATCTACTTGGAAGGACCGGCAACCGGCGTGGAATCATTAGGCTGGACCAAAGTGGCCGGGGATACCTGCACCTTTGATTGGCGCACCGAGAGCAAATACCCCAGTTTTGTACCAACCGGACAAGCCTTCGGTGATATTGTGGAAAGTTTTGACAACTGGCGGATCACAGTGGATTACGGCACTGGGGTGGAAGCGCTCTGGTATGATGCTTTTTGGGGTGAGTACAGTGATCAGACCCAACACCTGCCGTTAAAGATTGAAGTGGTGACGGATCCTGAGAACCCCATTGATGTTACCGAGAATATAATCCTGTGTGATTTTAATCTTTCTTTAAGTGACGATAATGAGGCGCGTCCATGGTTTTATAGTCCTCTGGGCTGGGATCTTGAACCGGGTGGCAAGGGTTACCTACCTGGAAGTGCCGGTTGGTATGAACTACATGTTGACATGCTCATCCTGGAAAAGATCGATACCTTGAGCCGGGTCGTTACGGCTTCCACAGGGCTCGATTCCGTCGTGTTGGATACCATCCCCAATTATCTCTACCTGCTTACGAACAATAAACCGGATGTGTCCATAAATGCAGATCTTGAAACCGAAACGATTGTGTCTGTGGCTCCCTCAGATGGAGATGAGTTTACCATTGTCACCACCAAGCCTTTTCGCCCTGGTATTACCTATCGCTTCAATGTGCTTGAGCAGATCGAAAACGCTACTGGTGCATCATCCAATTCGCTGGCTGATCTCATCGTGGTGCCGGACCCCTATATTGTGGCTAATGCCTGGGAGACCAATGAGTTTGGCAAACGGCTCATGTTTTCCAACCTGCCCTCTGTCTGTACCATCAAGATCTACACCATATTGGGTGAACCTGTGGATACCATAGAACATGGTGAAACCGGACAAACCAGCGAGGGGTATGTGTTTTGGGATATGCGAACCAGGAATGAACAATTCATCGCACCGGGGGTCTATCTCTATCATGCCAAAACCCCGGATGGTGATGAAACTCTGGGAAGATTTCTGGTGATCAAATGAGACAGCTAATCCTTTTGCTTAGTTTAGTCGCATTGCTGCAGGCCGGTTTTGATAAGGTCGCAACCACTGCGGCACCCTTTTTGAAAATGGGTGTCGGCGCCCGCGCTCTGGCCATGGGGAGTGGTTTTGTGGCCCTTGCTGATGATGCCAGCGCTTTGTATTGGAACCCGGCTGGCATGGCCAGTTCACAAGGCATTATTGCCATGGCCAGTCACAATGACTGGATGCTGGATATCGCCCATGACTATGTGGGCGTGATCCTGCCTGGTCGCCGGAATGAACGCTTTGGCTTATCCATTACCAGCCTCACCATGGGTGATCAACCAGTTCGTACCCTGGAAGAACCAGAGGGGACGGGCTTGACCTACGGCGTCATGGATCTGGCCATCAGCGCTGCTTATGCGCGCCAGATCACTGACCGACTTTCATTTGGCCTGAACGGAAAATTCATTCAGTTGACCGCCTACAACGAAACGGCCACCACCATGGCCCTGGATATCGGTTCCATCTTGCGGACCGATTTTCACGGACTCAGGATCGGCATGGCCCTGTATAATTTTGGTGGAGATATCCGTTTTAGCGGGCGAGACCTCATCGTCAAGTCAGATATTGATGAAAATATTGATGGCAATTACAATTCTGATGTTGATCTCCGAACAGAGCCCTGGCCCTTACCGCTGATGATCCGCATCGGGATCAGTATGGATCTCATTGGCGTCGGTGAAGCTTTGTTCTTAAATGATTTCGCTCGTCTCACCCTGGCTCTGGATGCCGACCACCCCAACGATGGCCCGGAACACCTTAATCTAGGGGCAGAATTCGCTGTACGTGAGATCCTATTTGTACGTGGGGGCTACCGGTTCAATGCCGATGAGATCCAGCTACCTGAGGATGACGAAGGGATCTATAATGACCTGGAGTCATGGTCTTTGGGTGCTGGTGTGAAACTTGATTTGGCCGGTCTGGGACAGATCAGATTGGATTATGCTGTTAAACCCATGGCCGTCTTTGGCAACAGCTCAATTTTCTCTATCGAATTCCGTAAAAAATAGCTAAAAATCTTGCGACGGTTCACCGAAAGGAGCCGCCGCAAGATTTTCTTTATGGGTGTGGTCCAGGAGCCTGCCGACTGAAGTTGGTATTACCCAATATGTGTTTCCGGGAAAATAGCAGGTCTCACTACCGCCTGACCCCAGTCAGGTGTTGACCTATTTCACCCCGCTATAAATAGCAGTAACCCCAAAGGTCAGATCCCGATGCTCTACCTGTCTAAAACCCTCGCTTGATAACAGCGCTTTGAAATCAGCCCGGTCTGGAAAATGGCGCACAGATTCAGGGAGATAGGAGTAAGCTGATTTGCTGGACATCATGCCTGCCAGCTTGGGGAGAATATGGTCAAAATAGAAACGGTATAGACGACCAAAGAACCAGCCTTCTGGTTCGGTAAACTCCAGAATAGAAACGCGGCCGCCGGGTTTTAAAACCCGGTAAAATTCATTTAGAGCGGCACTGATGGTCCCCACATTTCGAATCCCATAACTAATACTCAAAGCATCAAAAGTGTTGTCCGTAAAGGGCAGGTTTTCTGCATCACCCTGAACCACTTCAAACTGGTCAGCCAGCTCGCGATCATCGATCTTCTTTTTAGCCAGCTCCAACATGTTGAATGAAAAATCCAGCCCCACAACCTGGATCTCAGCAGACTTTAGCGCAGAGAAACCCTGGTCTCCTGTGCCACAGGCCACATCCAACAGTATCTGCCCATCTTCCAGCACCAGTGCCTTAACGGACTGTTTTCGCCAGTAAAGATCGATGCCCAGACTAAGAAAATGGTTCAGGAAATCATAGCGCCGGGCAATCCCGTCAAACATCTCCTGGACCTGACCCTTTTTATCATCACCACTATGTATAAATTCTGAATCCGCCATACCCATCCTTTGGTTGTTACCCGGGCTACAATTTCATAGGCAACCACCTGTTTCCAAGCAAATAACCACCATTACCGTTCCCCCGCTGTAAAGACAAGGCAGGCCTTGTCTCTACCTCCCCGCCTAACCGCCATCCCAGAACCAACAGCCCATTGTCTAACCCCAAAAAAACAGATCTCCAGTTAAAAAATATAGTTACAATTGATCGTGGCCGAATTATAATCAACAATATCATATTGAATTGATGTCAATAACCAGAGGACGAGCAAATGTCAGGTATTATTGCCCGGGTCAATCAATTGACCACGCATCTGACCACTGATTTTCTGGGTGGTCCCAAAATATTAAAGTTAAACTGGGTGATCAATTTTCAAAAGGGCGCCACGGTCTTCTGGGTGCTTGGCTTGATGGTCTATTATCAGAACTTTTCCGATCAAGCCTGGGTCTATCTGGCGCTCCATGGCAGTTATGGTTTTTGCTGGCTCATGAAAGATGCCGCTTTCCCAGATCCGGTGTGGCAGTCACGCATCACATTTGGGGCTGCATTTGTGGCAGTAGCGGCGGTTCTGGGTCCCTACTGGGTCATCCCGTTTCTTCTAATATCCCCTGTTTTAGGCGTCGCCCATATCGGCGCAGACTGGCTCTGGCTCACGGTGGCAATTGCAATACATACACTTGGAATGGCTGTTATGCTGGCCTCGGATGCCCAGAAGTTCTTTACCCTGAAATATCAACCCGGCTTGATCACGTCAGGTCTGTTCCGCTATATCCGACATCCCAATTACTTAGGTGAAATGATGATCTACGGAGCTTATGCTGTAGTGGTCTGGCATTGGATCCCCTGGGCCATTCTGGCCTGGGTTTGGATCGGTTTGTTCTCAGTAAACATTGTCACGAAAGAACGCTCCATGTCCCGCTACCCCCAGTGGAAAGAATACCGAAAACGGTCCTGGTACCTGATCCCGGGTATTTTTTAATATGATGATTTAGCGACCCAAATAAACGACCGGACCATGCCAGGAACCCAAGCCTTCCAGATGATCGCCAAACCCATTGGACCCTCCTGTAATCTGGATTTCGCCCAGGTGGATATTCCCCGGGAAATGCAGGGGAGATCACTGCGTTCTATTGTTAAGGGGCAGGCCGAAGACGACTGGCGGCAGGCCATTTATTATCACTATTATGAGAACGAACATGGCTGGCACAATGTCCGGGGTCATTACGGTATCCGAACCGAGCGCTATAAATTGAGCTACTTCTTTCGGGATGATAACTGGGAATTATTCGATCTGGAACTGGACCCAAATGAAATGAATAATGTATATGCCGACCCGGCGTATACTGCCGTTCTGAAGGACCTGCAGCACGAACTGAAAGACATCCAACAAGTATACGGAGATACAGATTTAAGTTAAACTGATAGGAGCCCTGAGGGTTTAGGAAATGGAATCATCCACACTCTTTCTATTGGCTGCAGATGCAATGCTCCTGCTTCACGTGCTTTTTGTGGTCTTTGTTGTGGGCACTCTTATGCTCATTCTGATCGGTAAAGCCCGAAAATGGTTCTGGGTGCGAAATCCCTGGTTCCGAGTGGCCCATCTTGTGGTAATTGGGGTGGTGGTCGCCCAATCCTGGTTTGGAATTATCTGCCCCCTGACCACTTTCGAAATGAGCTTACGTGCTCAGGCTGGCGCTGCCCAATATAAGGGTTCCTTTATCGCACATTGGCTGGATACCATTTTGTACTATCAGGCACCACCGTGGGTTTTTGCCCTTTGTTATACAGTGTTTGGCGCGTTGGTCATCGGAAGCTGGGTATGGGTACGTCCACGGTCTTTCACAAAACAGGCCGAAAGTTAGATCAGAGGGGTAATATGATGAGAAAATCAAAGAGTATTGTGCTTCAGCTCAGCCTGGTAACCGTTTTCGTCTGCTTATTAGCTTGTGGCGAGACCAACGGAAAAGCGCATCAAAATCCAGCTGGACCTGATTTTAAAACAGCACGAGCACAAATGGTTGATCAGCAGATCAAACGACGGGGGATCAAGAACCCGGCCATTCTTGAGGCCTTTCGCAAAGTTCCCCGGCATCAATTCGTACCTGAGGAGCTCATATCAGCAGCCTACACTGATCGACCCTTACCCATTGGTGAGGGTCAGACGATCTCCCAACCCTACATTGTGGCTTTTATGACAGAGGTCCTGAGCTTAAAGAGATCAGATAAGGTTTTGGAGATCGGAACCGGTTCGGGTTATCAGGCGGCCATTCTGGGTGAGTTATGTGACAGTGTCTATTCCATCGAAATTGTGGCTTCCCTGGGTCAGCGGTCACGCAAGCTTTTGCAGGATATGGGCTATGCTAACGTCCAGGTTAAGATCGGTGATGGCTACCAGGGCTGGCCGGAACACGCCCCTTTTGACGCCATTATCGTGACCTGTTCTCCAGCGAAGATCCCGCCGGCCTTGAAGAACCAATTAAGGGAAGGTGGCAGAATGATCATTCCAGTCGGTTCAGCTGCTCGTCAGGACCTGGTCCTTTTACGAAAGACCGGGAACCGGTTAAAGGAAGAAAAAGTGCTCCCGGTCCTGTTCGTGCCCATGGTGGATACCATCGGAACGAAATATTAATCACCTGAAAACCAGGCTAATGC
The DNA here is from genome assembly GCA_024278595.1 of Fidelibacterota bacterium. Taxonomy (GTDB): domain Bacteria; phylum Fidelibacterota; class UBA8477; order UBA8477; family JABMPR01; genus JABMPR01. Next base: position 40,883 of record JAJRSW010000010.1, read on the forward strand.
TTTGCCTTGTCGGCCAAAGATGAGCATCTTGGATGCCTGACCCAGTTTACTACAAGACTAATTTAAGTAATTGGCTGCTTGGGAGGTCAAAATGAAAACTAACCATAAACGCGCAAACAAATCAATGGCCCGATATCAAAAACTACTGATCCTCCTGGTCCTCCTGGTTCTGGTGCCAATTGCCACCAGGGCCTATGAAACCGAACGGGTCGTTCTGGTCATTATTGATGGGCTGCGTTACAGTGAAGGCCTGGGTGACCCCAATGCCCAATATGTTCCCGGAATGGCAGCTCTGGCGGAACAGGGTGCTATTGTTGATAATTTCCACAATGACGGGTTTACCTGGACCAGTCGGGCCATACCGGCGATCTGGTGTGGTGCCTGGACAGAGATTAACACCTTCTCTGATCCCGACTGTGATGGATCAACCAACAATACCACCGAACTACCCACGGTATTTGAATATTACCGCCAACAACTGGACCGACCAGCCACCGATTGTGTCTACACTCTGAAAGCGCTGTGCCCCTGGAAAGCCAGCCTGGATCCTGAGTATGGTCCTGACTATTGGCCCCTCTATCACGCCGTAGGGTCCACTGATGAGGATGTATTTCAGGAAACAGAGGCTGTCATCACCCAGTTGGCTCCTCATTTTCTGCTCATGTATCTGGCTGATGTGGATCATGCCGGTCATGTGGGGGTCTGGGACGATTACCTCCAGGCCATCACCACAGCCGATAGTTTGGTTGGCCGGCTTTGGGATGTCTTGCAGGCCGATACGGCGTATGCCGGAAAGACCACCATGCTGGTTACCAATGATCATGGTCGCCACGACTATGATTTTACCGGTCATGGTGACGGTTGTGAGGGGTGTCGCCACATCCAACTGCTGGCAATCGGACCGGATATTCAAACCGGGCTGGTTTCAGAGATAGCACGCAGTATACCGGACATTACGCCCACTATAGGCGAGTTACTGGGCTTCACCACTGAAGCAGCCACGGGAACAGCCCTACTGGAATTATTGGAAGAAGTTGTTGGGCTTGAATCAAGTCAACTTCCCCAGCGTCCTGAATTAAAAATCTTTCCCAATCCCGCCAATCCAATGACCACCATGACCTTTAACCTGTCCCTGGCCTCTGAGCTGGAGCTGCAGGTCTATGACCTATCCGGACGTTTGATCCGAACCATCCTAGATCACTATCAGGCTGCAGGTCAGGTCCAGATCACCTGGGATGGTAATGCTGATAATGGTCAGGCTCTATCTTCAGGCGCCTATATCATTCGTTTGAGAACTGAAACCGGGGTCAGGTTTGGAAAAGTAGTGTTGCTCAGGTGATTTTCCAGGGTATTCAACTGACGATTCTTACATCATTTCCAGGAGATCCAAAGTCCCAAAGGACATTATTTTGGAGAACACATGACAACATCTGAAGGTCATCAACGCATTAAACACCTGGCCAGCATGGTCGGGAACACGCCTTTGCTGGCAATTGACCTTATGGTCGGTAAACAGCAACGCACCATTTATGCCAAAGCTGAGAATATGAATATGACCGGGAGCATCAAAGACCGGATGGCCTTCCACATTCTGGAACAGGGCTATGCCCGGGGCATCCTCAAACCGGGAAACATGATCGTTGAAGCCACCAGCGGGAATACGGGGATCGCATTCGCATCCATCGGTCGGGCCCTGGGTCATCCCGTGACCATTTTCATGCCCAGCTGGATGAGTGAAGAACGGATCAATCTCATCCGCAGCCTGGGCACCGATATCGTTCTGGTGAGTAAAGCAGGGGGTGGGTTTTTGGGCAGCATCCAACGTGCTGAAGAATTGGCTGCTGCCACTCCAAGTGCATTTTTGCCCCGGCAATTTTCGAATGAGGACAATATTGAGGCGCATTATCGGACTACTGGACCTGAGATCTGGTGGCAATTAAGCTTTCGCTCGATTATTCCAGATGCCTTTGTTGCCGGCGTGGGTACCGGGGGCACCATCATGGGGACAGGACGTTATCTCCGGGAACAGGCTCCAGAAATTGAGATCTGTCCCCTTGAGCCTGCAAACTCACCCACCCTCTCCACTGGCCACAAGGTGGGCAAGCATCGCATTCAGGGGATCTCAGATGAATTCATCCCACCCATTCTGGATCTGGAGGGTCTGGATAAAATTATCAGTGTCGATGACGGTGATGCTATTCTCATGGCTCAAAAACTGGCTGAAGAATTGGGTCTGGGCGTTGGGATTTCATCAGGAGCCAACTTCCTGGGCGCTCTCATGGTTCAGGAAGAAAAGGGCCAGGATTCAGTTGTGGTGACTGTTTTTCCCGATGACAACAAAAAATATCTAAGTACAGATCTGTTGCGAGAAGAGCCTTTAAAGCCGGATTTTCTAGCACCCCGGATCAAACTGCTGGGTTACCGGGCCTTTAAGCGGGTGTGCGCCACCTGCTGCGATCCGCTGGAATGTTTGGAGAAGGGACCCCTCGATATTGTAGAGGAAACGGCTTTACCAGGTTGTCCCAGAAGAATTCATTAAGGATGTATGGGGTCTAATAAAGCAGCCTGGGTGCAGGAGAAGGGAAGATGTTAAAACAAGCCACAGTAGATCAATTTTTAGCCCTGAAAACCTTTGCCTTGATCGGGGCGTCAAGCAGGGGCCGGAAGTTAGGTAATGTTGTCCTGAAGGATCTGCTTAAAAAAGGGTGGGATATAAAGCTAGTGTCGTGTCAATCGATGAACGAATAAGTATTGATGATCAAGTTTTACGCCCAATTGCTGATGAATCTCGATACCTAGGGTGGCGAAGTTTCAGGAACCGAAATAAATTTGACATAAAGGGTAAAACCAAAAAAAGGAACAATTTTGAATAATTACATCACCCTCCCGCTCTGGGGCTTTGCCATACTGGTGTTATTCGCTGCTGTCATGGTCCTGGATCGAATGCTCATGCCCGGTTTACGCTGGTATCTCCGTAGACGGGTTAAAAAGGTCATGGATGAGGTCAGTAGTCGGCTTGATATCGAGATCCGGCCGTTCCAGTTGACCCGCCGTCAGGGCCTCATTGATCAGTTGGTCTTTGATGACCAGGTCATTGAGGCAGTCAAGCTGTACGCAGCCGAGAATGAAATGCCCATGGCCATTGCCCAGGAAAAAGCCAAGCGTTATGCCAGTGAGATCGTCCCGGCCTTTAATGCTTATGTCTATTTCCGGTTTGGGTACTGGTTGGCCCGGAAGGCAGCCCGTTTGATCTATCGGGTCAGGGTTGGTTTTTATGATGACTCTGGCTTAAAGAAGATTCCCCAGGACGCCAGCGTGGTGTTTGTGATGAACCATCGCAGTAACATGGATTATATTCTGGTTTCGTTCCTGGTCGCTGAAAAGACGGCGTTATCCTATGCCGTGGGTGAATGGGCTCGGATATGGCCCCTGCAGGGCCTGATCAAATCCATGGGTGCCTTTTTTGTCCGCCGGAACTCGGGCAATCCATTGTATCGGAAGGTTCTGGAGCGTTATGTACACCTGGCCACCCGCGCCGGTGTCTGTCAGGCAGTTTATCCTGAGGGCGGATTGACCAAGGATGGCGCTTTTCGAGAGCCCCGCCTGGGCTTCCTGGATTATATGCTCCGGGATTTCCATCAGGAATTTGATAAGGATATCGTCTTTGTGCCCGTCGGGATCAACTATGACCGGGTGGTCGAGGATCGCAGTTTGACCCGGACCCTGGACCGGGAAGCTCCGAAACGCAGTCTGTGGTTTGTGCTAAAGACTACCTTTGGATTTATTTATAAAACGGCCATGTTGTCTCGGAAAAATCGCTGGAGCCGCTTTGGGTACGCCAGCGTTAATTTCGGACCACCGGTTTCTGTGAAAGAATACTGCGCGTCGAATGGGATTGATTTTAGCCAGTACGAACAGACCAAGCGCTTTGAACACGTGAAAGACCTGGCTGACCTATTGATGGAGCGGATCGGGAAGGTGGTGCCCATTCTGCCCATTGCCCTTGTTTCTGAAATTCTACTGCTCAAACAAAGCGTCTGGACCAGTGAGCTTGAATTAAAGTCCCTGGCCTCACTGAGGATTGATAAATTAAAAGCTATGGGTGCTCCCATTAATATAACAACCAGCGCCCGGGAAGGCGTCCTGGCCAACGCTCTGAGTCTACTCATCGGTCGCGGCCTGGTCCTGGAAGAGAAAAACCTGCTCAAGAGCGCCCCGGAGGCCCTGGTCCTGCTGGAGTACTACGCCAATTCCATCAAGCACTGGCAATAACTGCTTGGGCGTGCTATAATAGTCTTTCTGGGTGGACACGAAGAATCTCCCAGGAGGACAGTAGGGTGTAGAACCACAAAATTTTAGCGTTACATGACTTTAGACTTTAGACTAAAAAAAAGGACCAGAAAATATTATGGAAATCAACCTGGCAGTATTAATCGATGGTGATAATATCCCATCAGCTCATGTCAAAGAGATGATGGAGGAGATCGCCAAATACGGCAATCCAACCATCAAAAGAATTTACGGGGACTGGACCAAACCCAATTTGGCAAAGTGGAAGAACCTGCTGTTGGAAAACGCCATCACACCCATCCAGCAGTACGGCTATACCACAGGTAAGAACGCTACAGATTCGGCTATGATTATTGATGCCATGGATATTCTGTACTCAGAAAAAGTAAAAGGCTTCTGTCTGGTTTCCAGTGACAGTGATTTCACCCGCCTGGCCACCCGCTTACGAGAAGCCGGGATGCAGGTCTATGGCATTGGCGAGAAAAAAACACCTAATCCATTTATCGTGGCCTGTGATAAGTTCATCTATATCGAGATCCTCAAAGCGCAATCCGAAGAAAACGAAGAGAAATCAGCGGAGGGTGACCCCCTTAAGAAACCCAGCTTTGATAAGATCACACCCAAAGTGATCAACCTAATCACATCGACCATCTCTGATCTGGCCGATGATGAAGGCTGGGCCTTTCTGGGTGATGTGGGTAGTCTTTTACAAAAAAAGGCCCCTAATTTTGATTCACGAAACTTTGGTTTTCAAAAACTGACCCCCCTGATCAATTCCATCAAAAACTTTGAAGTTGAACGCCGCGAAAATCAGAGCGGCCGTTTGAAGCTGATCTATGTGAAGAACCGGGAGCAAAAACGCCGTCCCCGGACAAGGCGGTCGTAGAAGGGTTAGGGGTAGGGGGTATAGAGGTAGGGGAGGGGTATAGGGGTGTAGGGGTATAGGGGTATAGGGGTGTGTGTTATCCCGATACGTCACACTACTAAGCAGAGTCGAAGTGCGAAACATCGCAGGTGAAAAGGTCTATGGATGTTCGCCAGCCGCACAAAACCCCTCCGCGCCCTCCGCGGTTCAAAAAAAGTCCACCCCAATTAAGCTTTTAAATCTTTGTATTAATGCTAAATTTACGCCACGGATTACAAAATTTCGGAGAGCATTATCGATACTGGTCTGCCAACCTTCCGTTTTGAGGCCCATTTGGGGCAAGCTCGGGGCATTTAACAAATGGAGGTGAAAGATGGACATGGGATCATTAACAACACTAATGGGTTACCGCTCAGCGCGTGATGGAACACCCACCAAGGATTGGCTGGCAGTTTCTTACCTGACCTTACGCCGGGCGATTGGGCTCATGGGCGTCTTGCTGCCGGTCATCCTGGCCGTGGGCTGTTTCCTGCTGGAGGCAACCTGTCTGGGTCTGGAGCAATCCATCTCGGCCTACTATGGCACCATCATGCGCAATGTCTTTGTGGGTGTTTTGTTCACCATTGGCTGGTTTCTGTTCTCCTACAAGGGCTACGAAGACAGGGACGATATGGCCGGTGACCTGGCCTGTGTGTTTGCCCTGGGAATCGCCTTGTTTCCCATTACCAATCCCCAGGTCTGGGTGCAGTACCTGCATCTCTTTTTTGCGGTAGCTCTGTTTAGCACCCTGGCTTATTTCTCCATTGTATTGTTCACAAAATCAGATGGTGGCCCACCCTCACCCCGTAAAAAGACCCGCAACACGGTCTATCGCATCTGTGGTTGGGTCATGCTGGCCTGTATTGCCCTGATCCTGGTCTTCAAGCTCTTCCTCCAGGACACCAGCATCGCCAACCTTAAACCCACCTTCTGGCTGGAAACCTTCATGCTCTGGGCCTTCGGTGTCTCCTGGATGACCAAGGGCAAGCTGTTGTGGGATGATGTGACGGACGCAGAATTGGTGGCATAGGGGTTTATGCGGAACAGCCTAATCATTGTTATAGAAACAGAAAAATAAGTAATGGTTTATAGCGGGTGGTTTGATTTTAGCTTTGAGATAGTTTGACAATATGGGCATCACCACGTTGAGTGGTCGCTTAACCATCAACGAAATCTTGTCCGCCTTATTTATGTTTTG